>NZ_JPKW01000009.1:19386-165263 GCF_001887735.1 Paracoccus sp. SM22M-07 | reverse complement strand
CGGCGCACAGACCGCCTACATCGAGCCGGGGTCCCCCTGGGAGAACGGTTACTGTGAGAGCTTCAACTCCAAGCTCCGCGACGAACTGCTGAACGGGGAGATATTCTACAGCCTCCCTGAGGCGAAGATTATCATCGAGAGCTGGCGCCGCCACTACAACACCAAGCGCCCGCACTCATCACTGGGGTATCGCCCGCCAGCTCCCGAGGCCATCCAGTGGCCGGCTTCGCCATCCGGAGCCGCTTCGCCGGCCACCCCAGCTGTAGCGACAAGACACGTAATGCACTAAGATTGAAACCGGACCACCCGATAGGGGCAGGCCACTTGATACACTGAATTTCAGAGCCATAGCAGCACGGTTGCAGCCAAGGCGATAGCGGAGAGGTATGTCCCCGGGCACCTGTAGTAACGCGTGGCCAACCGCCTTCAGACTCTCAGACAACCGAACAATAACTCGATGCGATGGTGCGCTGCTCCCCAATCTCGGACCGCCGGGTGCAAGCCGTGCAAGGCGCTTTCAGATAAGTCGCGTCGAACATGATCGTCTTGGGGTTCATTCCTTCGGCGGCCAAGCCCACCATGATCCGGGCGAAGACCCCGATGTCGCTCCAACGTTTCCAGCGATTCTAAAGAGTCTTGGCCGGTCCGTATCCAACGGTGCATCGCACCATCTCAGGCCACTGCGATCGATGAGAATAAAGCCGCTCAGGAGACGTAGAACATCGACACTTTCTCGACCACGGCTCTTGGGGAAGAAAGGGCGAAGGCGCGACATCTGTGCCTCGCCCAGCCATAATAAGTTGCTCATTCATCAGGTCGCCTTGCAAAGCCTGATTCATGCCAACCCACTGAAATCAATGGATCCGAAACCTAGATATAGGCGTCGCTTCTTATGGCCAAGTCTATGATTTTATACCCGGCACCCTGGGCGGCATAGTTGAGAACTGGAATAGCATTTTCGTCGTATTGGTTCAAATGATCTGCATCCATCCGTGGCTTTATCGACCAGAAGCAGGATTGGCATTCCATCACCGTGATGTACTTGGTTTCCACTTTTTTCAGAATGCTCTGGGTATCGTCCCCCCTGACCGCTATTTCCTTGGAACGCTTGGAGGGAACGGCAAGCATCCTTTTCGTGGCGTTCGGCAGTTGGGTGGCTTCAGCCAACGACAGTTAATACCAGGTGCTTGCCAGTCCCAGTTCAGATCAAGCGCACCGCGCTTGGGCGATGCGCGGAACTGCGCACACAGCGCAACGAAATCATGCGCCGCTGCCTGACAGGGTATCTGCCCTTCGGGGAGGAACTGATGGTTGAGCCTGTATCCGATGGACAGCGTCGGCGTCGCGCAGGGGCGCGCGGCCACCCCGCCCCCCCCAGGTGATCGAACTGTCGCGCATGATCTCGGTCATGATCTTGGGCCTGATCATCAGCATTGCCGCATTCAGTTCGCGAAGACCGTGAACGTCCTCCTCGATCCCGGACAGACGCTCGACTTCCTGGGGTTGCTGCTCCAGCGCGACGAAGGGCTTGTGCGCCAGCCTGCGTTCCATCGTCCAGAGCAGTCCATGCAGCAGCTTGGCCGCCTGCAGCTGGGCCAGAACGGCGGAATGCGTGACCATCAGGACGGGTGGACAGTGATGCTGCGAGTTGTTCGTCTGGGTGCGCCACCACATCGCCTCAAACTTGGCCAGCGGGATGCGTCGCCGATCACCCAGATCGGGATCGGTGATCAGCAGAACCTCGTCGCGGTCGGCAAGGCAGATCGCATAGCGGGGCGCCTAGCCTGTTCCAGCGCGGCCAGCCCGCGCGGGCTGAAGATCGCCTTGTGCTTCTTGCGCATCTCGCTGCGGATGGCTTCGGCATCACGTTCGGAATCGGCCTGCATTGTCTCGGCGCGCTTGCGATAGAGAAACCCGAAATTCTCGATGTTCTTGCCTCAAAAGCCCGCTTCGGCCGCGGTCAGGAAGAAATCCCAGTCCTCGAAGCCGGATTTGAACGTGGTGTCGAAGAAGACCCCCGCCTCGAAGACCTTGCGGCGGATCAGGCTGCCCGCCTCGCAGCCGTTCATGGCGGTGTGCATCAGCAGCGAATAGCCCCCGCCGTAATCGCCCGCCCATTGCAGGCCGAACATGTCGATATTGGGATAGATCCAATCCGCGGCAGGATCGTCGCGCAGGGCCTGCAGGGCATTGCCAAGCGCATCGGGGCGCGGCCGGTTGTCGGCATCCAGCATGTAGAGGGCCTCGACCGAGGGCCAGGTCTTCAGGGCATGTCCAGCGAATTGGGCAGCACAAGATCCACCTGACCATCCTCCAAGGGTGCCATGCGCCCCCATTCGGACACCAGATGGGGTTCGAAACTCGGCAGATCGCCCGGCTGACGGGGCCGATCCGAAGGCGGCGCCAGGGCGATGCGGTATTCGATGTGGTTAGCACTGCCGTGGAAGGTCCGGATATCGGCATAGATGTGCCGCGCTCCGGGTAGGGCGTCCCCGGAGAGGATGCCGCCCGCCGCCAAGGGGGCGCTGGCACCCGCGATCCAGCGCCAGATCTGCAGGGCCGGCACGTTCGGGCCGCGCCGGTCATCCAGCAGCGGCTGGAACCGTTCTCCGGGATGCTGGAACGAGCTGGCGATGCGGACCGAACCGGTCCCCTGATAGGCGACGCGCAGCAGCACCGTCACCGCATCCGACCGCAACCACCCCTGCGACAGCTTTCTGGCCGGAACTTCCCAGATGGCCAGCGTCTGGCCGCTGTCCGGGCTTGACAGGCTGACATGCAGAACCCCGTCGACAGATGCCGTTTCATTGGCGACACAAATCGGGACGTCGCTGAGACCGATGCTGGTCGCGGGCAGCCGCTGGACCAGCTGCATGCCGCCGTTCAGCACGATCGGAGGCTGAGCGGCCACGGGCGACAGCGTGACATCCAAAAGCCGCTTCTGCGACACGTTGCGATAAAGGAAGGCCTCGAGGTCGCGGAAACCCGCCTGGGTTTCTTCGTGCTGACGACAAAGGATACCCAGTTCGCGCATGAAACGTGCCGAACACACGGCAAGGGGCCGCGTTCGGCGGTCATCCCGGTAACCAGCCGCTCAAGGATCGAAACCCGCAGCGTGGCGCCATCCGCTGATACGGGCGCCGGCAATTCGGGGGCCGGGGCGCCAGGCGACCGATGGCCCGGATGACCACGGTTTCAAAGCTGAGCATCCCTCCCTGTTCGACCTGAAACACGACCTCTTCGGCCAAGAACCTGCTTGAGATCAACGCGACCGGCAGGTTCGGTGCCCGCACCTCGGCCAACTCGGACGACGAAACCACAAGACTTGCGGCTGCGGCGGCATCCCCTGCCAGCCTGAGTGACCTGGACACGGGGCTTTCGGATGGCACGAGTTGGTCGGTGATAGTTGTACCATCAATTGTGCAATGCTCGGCGCGCAGACGCGATACTTGTGCAAGGGAGGCAATGCCTTTACCCATGATGCGACCGATATCTGCCGACACGCGCAAACTTAGCCATCTCTGCAGATTTCGTGTACATCACTTTTGCACGATGGGCATGAACTTTGCAGCCTGTGGCAACCAACCATGCCGAATGGCGCGCACCGATATGCCGATGATCCTCGCAGCAACAAGGCCGGTCCCGCCCGCGATGCTTATTCCGCATGGCGCCCGGGAAACGGGCTAGCGCGCGTTCTGCAAGGTGGCCGAGGGCAATTCCCCGAAAAGCGCGCGGTAATCCTGCGAAAAGCGACCGAAATGCCAAAAACCAGCCTTGGTGGCCGCCTGCGTGACCGTCGCGCCCTCCAGGATGCTGGTGCGGGCGGTGTTCAGGCGCAAGGCACGGATATAGTCGGCGGGGCTCATGCCGATCTGCCTGCGCAGAGTGTATTGCAGGGTGCGGCGGCTGACGCCCAGCAATTCACAGGCTTCGTAGATGGTGGGGGGCTGGTCGCGGGTGGGATCGGCGGCGATGCGGCGCAGGTCGTCGATCAGTTCGGTCCCCCGCGGCGCCTGCGTCGACGGGGCGGCATGGAACAGCGCCTCGGCCAAAAGGGGCGTGATGTCGTCCAGCTCGGCCAGACCCGACATCAGGTCGCGCATCACCCGGCCCAGACGGTGAAACAGCGGCGGCGGCAGTTCCAGCAAATGGGCGCGCTTCAGGCGGTCGGCCAGAAGGTTGCCTTCGGCGGCGTCCAGATGGGCCGGCAGCTGAGTCCGCGGGATCACGATGCCCATGATGTCCAGATCCGAGGGCGTGTGGAACTGAAACCCCTCGCGGCCCGAAAAGACGTGCAGCTGGTGGCCGCCGCAGGGCGATCCGCAGAACCGCGCCGGACCCCTGATAGCCACGGGAATGCCCACCGCCAGGACGTCATGGCCCACCATGCCCGATTGCAGCAGACTGCGGCTGGTCACTTCGCGGAACAGATAGGCGCCAGGCAGATGCGCCTCGGACAGCATGCCCGAAAAGCCGCCGCGCGACAGCTGGGCATAGCGCTGGTTCCAGCCGGCCAGCAGAGTGGATTGTTCCTCGACCGTGGTCGCATGGCGCAGACGCGCAGAGGGATGGTCCAGATGCATCGCGTGATCCTGCCATAACCGTTGCGGACAGCTGCGCCCTGCCCCCCGCGCACCGCAAGGACGGGGCGGGCCCGGTCGCAACAGCCACCGACCAGCTGCCCGCAAAACGGGCAGACCGCCCGATCCTGCCCGCCCCGATTGCGGCTGCAAACCCATCCGAACGTCGCTGTTGCCGAAATCGGATAGCGGCGGGGGGGCGATTCGCGTCAGCCCTTGGGGACGACATCGCAGAACATGACGCCAAAGGCGCAGTTCCTGACAGGAAGGGAAAACGGCAATGACGCAGATACAGGGGTCAGGCCAGCCGCAGCTGGCCAAGACGCTTTCGACCGTGCAGCTTTGGGGGATCGCCGTCGGGCTGGTGATCTCGGGGGAATATTTCGGGTGGAGCTATGGCTGGGGGTCGGCCGGCACGCTTGGCTTCATCATCACCGCGCTGTTCGTGGCGATGATGTACACCACCTTCATCTTCAGCTTCACCGAACTGACCAGCGCCATCCCCCATGCGGGTGGGCCCTTCGCCTATGCCCGCGCGGGCCTGGGCGAGACCGGCGCCTATTTTGCCGGCATGGCGACGCTGATCGAATTCGTCTTTGCGCCCCCCGCCATCGCGCTGGCGATCGGCGCCTATCTGAACATCCAGTTTCCAGGGCTTGACCCCAAGGTCGCCGCCGTGGGCGCCTATGTCGTCTTCATGGCGCTGAACATCGTCGGCGTCGCCTTTGCGGCCACGTTCGAGCTGGTCGTCACCCTGATCGCCATCTTTGAACTGCTGGTCTTCATGGGCGTCGTGGCGCCGGGATTCCGGATGGCGAACCTGACGGCGGGCGGCTGGTCCGGTCAGGACGCCTTCACCTGGGGCGCGATCCCCGGCATGTTCGCGGCCATCCCCTTCGCCATCTGGTTCTTTCTTGCCATCGAAGGCGTCGCCATGGCCGCAGAAGAGGCCAAGGACCCCAGACGGTCCATCCCGCGCGCCTATATCGCGGGTATCCTGACGCTGGTCGCACTGGTCATGGGCGTGATGGTCTTTGCGGGCGGCGCGGGCGACTGGACGCAGCTGGCCAACATCAACGACCCGCTGCCGCAGGCCATGCGCTATATCGTGGGCGACAGCAGCGGCTGGCTGCACATGCTGGTCTGGCTGGGGCTGTTCGGGCTGGTGGCGTCGTTCCACGGCATCATCCTGGGCTATTCGCGCCAGATCTTCGCCCTTGCGCGGGCCGGATACCTGCCACCCGCGCTGGCCGCCATCCATCCGCGCTTCAAGACGCCCCACCGGGCGATCCTGGCGGGCGGCGTCGTGGGCATCATCGCCATCTTCAGCGACAGCTTCGTCACCATCGGCGGTCAGCCCCTGACGGCGAACATCGTCACCATGGCGGTCTTCGGGGCGATCGTGATGTATATCCTCAGCATGGCCAGCCTGTTCCGGCTGCGCCGCACCCGGCCCGACATGCCACGCAGCTATGTCACGCCCTTCTATCCGGTCTTTCCGGCCTTCGCGATGGGCGCGGCCATCATCTGCCTGATCGCCATGACCTATTACAACTTCACGGTTGCGGTCATCTTCGTGGCGATCATGCTGCTGGGATACCTGTATTTCCGCATGACGCGCGGCCAGCGCGACGCCGCCGCCATGCCGCAGGTCAGCTGACTTGACGGGTCGGGGCGGTCATCGCCCCGAACCATCCGCAGGACCAAAGGGGGACAGGATGCCAACCTATGCACATTCCATCGGCGGCCAGACCTGGCGCTTTGACACATTGGCCCAGCTGATGGCCAAGGCCACGCCCGAGCGGTCGGGCGATCATCTGGCGGGCATCGCCGCCATCGACGCCGAGGAACGCGCCGCAGCCCAGTTGGCGCTGGCCGACCTGCCCCTGGCGGCGTTTCTGCACGACGCCGTCATCCCCTATGAGCAGGACGAGGTCACCCGCCTGATCATCGATACCCATGATGCGCGCGCCTTTGCGCCCGTGGCCCACCTGACCGTCGGCGGGTTTCGCGACTGGCTGTTGTCGGATGCCACCGACGGCGCGGCGCTGGCGGCATTGGCCCCCGGCCTGACACCGGAAATGGTCGCCGCCACCAGCAAGATCTGCCGCAACCAGGACCTGATCCTGATTGCACGCAAGGTCCGCGTGACGACGCGCTTCCGCAACACGCTTGGGCTGCCGGGGCGGCTGTCGACGCGGTTGCAACCCAACCATCCGACGGATGATCCGGCGGGGATCGCGGCGTCGATCCTGGACGGGCTGATGTTCGGCAATGGCGATGCGGTCATCGGCATCAACCCGGCCTCCGATTCCCTGCCCGCCGCCACCCGCCTGCTGCACATGCTGGACGAGGTGATCGCAAGGTACGACATCCCCACGCAATCCTGCGTCCTGACCCATGTGACGAACGCGATCGAGATGATCCGCCGCGACGTCCCCGTCGACATCGTCTTCCAGTCGGTCGCAGGCACGCAGGCCGCCAACAGCAGTTTCGGCATCGACCTGGCCCTGCTGGCCGAGGGTCGATCAGCCGCGCTGTCCCAAGGGCGCGGCACCCTGGGCGACAACGTGATGTATCTGGAGACCGGCCAGGGATCGGCCCTGTCGGCCAATGCCCATCACGGCGTCGATCAGCAGACGCTGGAGGCCCGCGCCTATGCCGTGGCCCGCACCTGCAAGCCCTTGCTGGTCAACAGCGTCGTGGGCTTCATCGGGCCGGAATACCTCTATGACGGGCGCCAGATCATCCGCGCGGGGCTGGAGGACCATTTCTGCGGCAAGCTGCTGGGCCTGCCGATGGGCTGCGACATCTGCTATACCAACCACGCCGAGGCAGATCAGGACGACATGGACAATCTGCTGACGCTGCTGGGGGTCGCGGGGATCACCTTCATCATGGGCATTCCGGGGTCCGACGACGTGATGTTGAATTATCAGACGACCTCGTTTCACGACGCGCTTTACGCCCGCAAGGTGCTGGACCTGCGCCCCGCCCCCGAATTCGAGGCGTGGCTGCAGCAGCATGGCATCTTCGACGCGCGGGGCCGCATGGCCGACCAACTGCCGCCCATGTTCCGCCAAGCGATCACGGGTGCCGCATGACCCGGTCGGACGTGACACCGACGCCCTGGACGGCACTGCGCGGGCTGACGCCCGCCCGGATCGCGCTTGGCCGCGCCGGCAGCAGCCTGCCCACCGCGCCGCATCTGGAATTTCAACTGGCCCATGCGCGCGCCCGCAAGGCGGTGCATCTGGGGCTGGACCTGCCCGCGCTGCAGGGCGAACTGGCGGATCTGGACCTGCCTGTGCAGGTTGTGGCCAGCGCCGCGACGGACCGCGCCATGTATCTGCAACGCCCCGATCTGGGGCGGCAGCTGGACCCGACCTCGCGCGCGGCGATCGCGGGCGCCGACGGGGGGTGCGATCTGGCCATCGTCGTGGCCGACGGCCTGTCGGCGCTGGCGATCCAGTCGAATGCCGCGCCCTTCCTGTCGCTGGTCGTGCCGATGCTGCGTCGGATGGAACTGTCGCTTGGTCCGCTGGTCATCGCCACGCAGGCGCGGGTCGCCATCGGGGATGAAATCGGCGCGGCGCTTGGGGCGCGGATGGTGCTGGTGCTGATCGGGGAACGGCCGGGGCTCAGTTCGCCCGACAGCATGGGGTTGTACCTGACCCACGACCCGAAACCGGGCCGCACCGACGAGGCGCGCAACTGCGTCTCGAATGTCAGGGCGGCGGGGCTGTCCTATCCCGAAGCGGCGCAGAAGCTGATCTTCCTGATCACCCGCGCCCGCCAGCTGGGCCTGACCGGCATCCAGTTGAAGGACGAAGCCGAACCGCTGGCCACCACCGCGCCCCGCCGCAATTTCCTGATCGAATGACGGGACCGGGGCAACGGCGCAGCCGCACCGCAAGTCGCGACCGGGATACAACGACACCGCTTACAACACGAACCGGTCGCGACATCGCGAGTCTGACATGAAGATATGACAGTTTTCTCGATGCGCGCCCGTGGATGACGAAAAATCCCGCCCGGAGACGCCTGCCGCCGGACTAGATCCATTGCTCTGAACACGAAAAACCGCGCAAGCCGATCGGCTGCCCGCTATGGTCGTCCTGTTTCTTCAAGCAGGGATAAAGTGGCAGCCCGTAGGGGTCTGTTCTATCCGTATGCTTTCAATGCACTAGAGTGAAAACCGCCCTGCCCTGCCCCCTAGCGATTTCAATGGGTTGTAGTGCTTCGTGTAAACCAACTGCACCCTAATCAGAGCGCCTAAAGGACGATGCGTGACCTAGTTTTGAAAGCAAATCAGGCAGTACGCCTTATTTCAATGGTGATGGTGAACTGCATGGATTGGTGCTGCGCCCGGAAGATCACTTGCAGCGTCGATGTGCGTCCGCCGGCTAGGACGCCATGTACTCAGTCATCGTCTGTCTAGGCCGCAGGCCGGAAACCTGCCATTTACGTAAACTTGCCGATCCGCTTAAGGTTGCTCACAGCAGCAGCTCGACTTCCACCGAGCGGGCTGTTCCCACACAGCAAGCGAAAGAGGAAATCTGAGCCCAAGTCCAGAGAACACTTTTGACTGTTATGTGGTCTTTATGGGAGCACAATTAATAAGCCATACTCTTTTGAGGTGAATCAGAAGAAGCGAGCTGGCAGTGCTCTGCAATTTTTCGAACCGTCATTAGCCCCCAATGATCGTTACCATGAACACCATCATCCGGCTGCCCATAGAATTCTTCTCGCAATAGAAGGTCTTCATTTCCAAAATCGCCTCGCAGATCTAAAATATCAATGTTCCGTTCGCGCAACATTCTAGCAGCCGTATCGTCATATGAAATCCAAATGGCCCTACTGATATGTTCAAAACGTGTGGGACCGAACACTGCTGTAACTCTTGGAGAACTTGCCTTCATCGTCTCATATTGAGATACAAACTGTTGAAAATACTCTTCCGCTGCAAGTCTCATAATTTTTTTGGAAAGCAACGAAGGATCTTCGCCGTTGGCTTTAGCTGCGGTTACGATACCCAAGACAAAGTTGCGTGCCGTCATTCCAATGTTTGAGTATATCGGAAGACCCGTCTCAAAGGCTGCACTAAGCTTCTGCCTTATCGAATTTGCCTTTTGCAAACGATGTGATATTGTCTCTGGCTTTACTCGATCCGGATCTAGTCTTGATGCGGCAATCTCAAATACGACCCCCCCATTTTCACTTTTCCTCATTGTTGCGCCACCAAAGGTGGCGCTAGCGGCCGTTACAGGATATTTGAATTTAATTCCATGAGCTGCTGCTGCTGATTGCATGATCATCCCGTGGGAATCGCCAACAAAAATGGCATCAATCTCTGTTGTCATTGAAGCGCTCCAGTTCGATTTCTTCACAGACGATCTCATCTGCTTTCTGTGTTTCTTCGACGCTGGTCGCGATCGCGTCAACTCCGTCCGATCCTCTGGACGTTGGCGATCTATGAACTAACCCCAAACCAGCCAGAAAATGTTCCATTACGAAATCTACGCCATCTGGACGAACACTTCGGCGATCATCTTCGAACATTTGCCTATCCAGCCCAGGATGAGTCACAATTTCGAATGATGGAAAATAATCTACATCCTGATAGTTGCTGCTGAAATCGCCGGCGGCGCTTCTGAGCGTAGATTTGGAATGTGTCGTTGCGGTGAGAACATGTTTGCCCTCCTCTGCCGTCGCCACCAATGGAACCGGAGAAACGGTCAGTAGAAGTTTAATCTCGGGATTGATCGCACGAAGGCTCTTTCGGATTTCCTCCAAATCTTCCAACACTTCAGGGTATTTAGAATTCCGAAAGCGATGCAAAGCTGGATCGAACTCTCCTGCGACTGTGCCGGGACACGAAGCATAAACCAATCCTGTTTCAATATTCTCCCAGTACTCAGTGAGCCCCAAAGTGAAAATAAAGACTGATGCCTCTTCAATCGCGCGATGAAAAGCAGCAATTGTGGATTTTCGAGCGGCGGCCATGTCTTCTGCATCTTCGAAGCCGCCTGGTTCGATTTGCGGTCGTACCGGATCGAACACTGCATCTTGGCTCTCCCAAAACTCTGTATCCTGAGTTTCGGGGTCTCGGACCCAAGACAGCCACTGGCGGAGCATTTTTGTTGTGTAGATGTTCCCCGTCCGAACCGAGAAGATGCTGTAGCCAAAGTCGCGGGCAGCCTGTTCGCTCAGTCCAAAGGTCGGTCTTTCCGCCTGCACCCATTTGAAGCCAGCTTGCACCAATGCACTACTGATATGCTGTGCAAAGCAGGAGCCGACCGTCGCGACCGGATGATCCTTGGTCAGCTGAAAGCTTGGCTGCCAAAGGTCGTCCACCATGCCTTTCATTTTCGCTGATTTGGCAACAGAAGTGCTCCAAAATGCTCGACGCGGAAGCTTTCTGTAAGGATTGGTCGCTTTCATTGGATTATCCTGCACCTATTGCCGTTGATCGATCACCCTCTTATTAAGTCTGACATCAAGGCAGTGCACAACGCAAGCGTGAGTACAGTCGGAGATCTCCCCCCAGAGTTGATGCTCTTGAAGTTGTCCGGCACCTGCATGATCTAAGGCTTTGAACAGAATTTCGATCCCCCGTGAACCGCAAGGATCGACCTTCATTGGGGCCATCAGTCTTTTCGGGAGGACTTTGCTCCGTGTTTTAGCTCGCGCATAAATTCGTCTGCATCTCGCTTCCCAACGCACGCTGGACAAATCCAATGATCGTTTTGAGCGTCACCGACGAACCGGCTCAGGTCCAGTTCGCGATCAGACAGAAGCGCGTTACAAACATCGCACCGGGCGTCGGACATGAGCAAAACCTTCATCCTTTTCAGTGAAGCATCTTCGCGTTCTAGTGGAACTGCAAGTGAAGGATGACCCTTCCATATGGATCGATTGTCTGGGCTCGTGAGCATTCACTCTTCGCATTAACGAGCGGTCTCGATCCAATCCTTCAATGACATCGACGTTGGGGCATTCGGACGTAGCGGATAGCTTTGATGGTGTTGTCCTTGGCATCCAGTGCAAATCGTGTCGGCATCAGGTCTCTATCTTAGTTAGCTTCCGCTGGCACGCTTGCGCCAGTCCCACGGCATGTCGAACCTGCTGCTCCAGACACCCCGCCTTGCGTCTTTCGCGGCCTGCTCCTCGGCGTCGTAGATGGCCCCGCCATACTGCCGGTAGGCCACGGCCCAGCCCTCCGCTACCATCCAGGCATTCAGGTTCCGGTTTCCATTCCAGCACTCTGCAACCACCCGGCCATAGCGGTCGGTGTCGCGTTGCTCGCAGCGAACCTCCCGCCGATCGACCACTTTCACCAGCGCATCGGTCGATGCCTCCCCGCAAGCCCAGTCCGACCGATCTCGTCGACAGGTTTGCCGCCCCTCGGGGGCATCGATACCGAACATCCGGATCCGCGTGCCATTGATGTCCAACGTATCGCCGTCGATGACATGGGCCACACCCCCTACCCGGTCGCGAGCTTGCTGAGTCTGAAGGATTTCCCGAAGCTGATCCTCCAAGGCGTCGCGGATCTGGGGACTTCTATCCCCGATCACCAGGATCGCGGCTATAATGGCCAAAGCTTTCAGGAGCTTTAGCAAGCCACTCCGGCGACGTGTCTTATGTCTTGAACTCATGGCCGGCGGTGTGCCGCTAAACGTAAGCACCCGCAAGGCGTTACCGGCCCTGAGCGGACCTTCGTGCAAAGCTCTGCGGATGGCCGGTGTCAGAACACACTGACCAATGCTATAGTTTGGCCACGACGGGCCTACTCTTGAGGGAAAGAAATTGAATGAAGACGCCAGATGGGCATTCATCAACGCACTTGATAACGAACTTCTGAAGGATAGCGCTACCATGTCGGAATGGTGTGCCTTCATCGTCCGCGATTGCGATTACGCCTTCGTCGGTGGTGCAAACCTCGCAACCGTAGTAACCGCTACCGCCGCAATCGAAACGTATCTTCGCGCCGAGTATGCTACAGGGAATCGTATTCGCCTTGTTGATCTGATTGATCTCGCGCCTATCCAACAAGAACTTCGAGACGACATCCATAAGTTGCGAAAATATCGCAATACGTGGGTCCATGTGGCCACGCCAGAAGACGATGAAGAAATTCTAATGAATCTAAAGGCCTATGAAGAGCAACTAGAGGAGTGGGCCAAGTTGGCGCAACGCACACTTCGCCGGACCATCTATGAAAATCAGTGGGTCTAAAGCGGCTGTCTGCGCAAGCCTCTGATGAACCGCGCCGGGTTTTCCGGAGGCTGATTTTCGTTAGTTACGCGGCCAAGGTCTCACTTTCCAGAGCCTCGTAGAAGTTGGCCTCGGCTTCTGCGGGCGGGATGTTCCCGATGGGCTCGAGCAAGCGGCGGTTGTTGAACCAGTCCACCCATTCGAGGGTCGCGTATTCCACGGCCTCAAAGCTGCGCCATGGTCCGCGGCGGTGGATGACCTCGGCCTTGAACAGCCCGTTGATCGTCTCGGCCAGCGCGTTGTCGTAGCTGTCTCCGACGCTGCCCACCGAGGGTTCGATGCCGGCCTCGGCCAGCCGCTCGCTGTAGCGGATGGACAGGTATTGCGAACCCCTGTCGCTGTGGTGGACCAGCCCCGTGCCCTTTCCGGGACGGCGATCATGCACCGCCTGCTCCAGGGCATCGAGCACGAAGCCCGCATGCGCTGAGGTGCTGACGCGCCAGCCGACGATCTTGCGGGCATAGGCGTCGATGACAAAGGCGACATAGACGAACCCCTTCCAGGTGGCGACATAGGTGAAATCTGACACCCACAGCATGTTTGGCGCGGGCATGCGGAATTGCCTGTTCACCTTGTCCAAGGGGCATGGCGCCTTCTTGTCCGGGATCGTCGTTCTGTGCGGCTTGCCGCGGATAATGCCCTGAATACCCATACTCTTCATCAGCCGCGCGACCGTGCAGCGGGCCACATCGAAACCCTCACGGCGAAGCTGCCGCCAGACCTTCCGGACGCCGTAGACCCGCCAGTTCTGCTCGAACACACGCCTTATCTCGGGGCGTAGCGCCTCATCCCTCCGCGCACGGTCCGACCGCCGGGCGGGATCAGCCCGCCTGGCCAGGTGATCGTAATAGGTGGAGGGGGCAATCGGCAGAACGCTGCAGATCGGCTCGACCCCGTGCGCATTCCGATGCGCATCAATAAAGCCCACCATCACTTCGACCGGCGGTCGAGCTCCGCCATCGCAAAATACGCTGACGCCTTGCGAAGGATCTCGTTCGCCTGGCGCAGCTCGCGATTCTCGCGTTCCAGTGCCTTCACGCGGTCGGCCATCTCGGTCGGAATACCCGCCCGCTTGCCGCTATCAACCTCGGCCTTCTTGACCCAATCGTTCAGGGTCTGCGGCGCGCAGCCGATCTTCGCCGAAATCGACATGACCGCCTGCCACCGCGATCCATGCTGCCCCTCATTGTCGAGGACCAGCCGCACAGCGCGCTTGCGCACTTCGGGGGAAAACTTGTTCGTGGTCTTGCTCATGATGCTCCATCCTACTCAGGAGTTGGAGCCTCCGGAAAACCCGGCGCGGTTCACAGTATAGGTGGACGAAAGCGTTCCATCCGCCAGTTCCAAGCTGGGAAAGGCGGACAAAAGAGCAGCGCCGAACTTCGGATGTTTCAGGTAGATCGCGATGCGATAGATGATGCCGTTCTGCCCTGGTGCGCGTCCGGCGCTGTGGATGGCATACTGGTCTCGCCCCACTTCCTGGTTCAGCCAACGATAGATGGCATCGATATCTCTGCCCACGCCACTCCCCGGAGAAACGATGAACAGCCGCACCGGAAAGGCAGCATCATTGATTTTGGATTGGGGAACATTGCGTCTGGTCATGGAGAGAACATATGAAGAACACGCCATGCCCAGTCAAGCGTTGGGTGATTGTCAGATTTGCCCCGCTTCCTCGGCGCTGTTCGGGTTGATCTGATGCCGCGCTATCTTACATCCTCGAGCGCAGCTCAGCATGACGCTATTCAAAGCAGTGCGTCTCGCTGTATCTTTCCCGAATGAGTCGCGCTTCAGCCATCTCAAGCATCATTTTTGCGCAGCTTCGCGTACTGATGGTGCTTGTCTCGGTCATGCTGATCTCAGGTTCGGCGGGGGCATCGAGTGTCCAGCACGACACCCGCAGCGTCCTTTCGAGCCATACCGATCAGGCGGTTCTTTCCACGACAGAGTGGCGCCTCGTTCGGCTACCCGATCTGCGCCTGGCGCCGGAAGGTGCAGGTGGTGGTTGTCTTATCCCTCAGGCTTCATGGCCTGAACCGCCCTGCGACGCCAAGCGCGTAGGCTTCGGCCCGACGGGCAGCGATATCCCGGTGTCGGCGCCGGATCGGCACTGGTCCGCCCGCGCTCCTCCCACGATTGCCTGACGTCATCGGATCTCGCCCTTCCTAAGACGACACCTGTCCTGATGCGGACGAGGTCCATGTATGGCGTGCCCAACCGGCGCGCCTTCTTTAGGCAATCATGGAAATCATCATGCTGAACAATATCGGCCTCCCGGGGCTGCTCCTCATCGTCGTCGTCGCGCTCGTCCTCTTTGGCAAGGGCAAGATAAGCTCCGTCATGGGCGAGGTCGGCTCTGGATTGACCGCCTTCAAGAAAGGTTTGCGCGAGGCGGACCTGCCAGAATCCACCCACGGTTCTGTGGCACCCAACCTCGACGCGCCGTCCCGCACTGACAAGCATTCGGTGGAGACGCGGACATGACAGAGCAGGACAAAACTAGCGCAGGGATCGTGCAAGATGATCGAACCGCAGACATCTTGACCAGCACAACATCAGATCACCCCTCGCAGGTGCGTCAGGTCCTGACCCACTGGATCCTCTTCATCGGTGGTCTCGCAGCTGTTCTTGGGCTCGCGGCTTATCTGACAAACTAACTGCGAAAGAAGGCAGCGGGTAATTTCCACCCCCCGTTGTCGACGGTGTGAAAGCGTCGGCTGCACGGATCGGACCGCAAGGTCCGGTCCCCTGCCGCGACGCGGAGGGGCAATCAAAGGGCCGGCACGGCGGGCGATCCGCTTCGCCATCCCGGTCTGGTTCTTCTGGGTCTGTGGGCTGCCTTAGCGCGCGGCGTTGGCCGTTGCCTGCGCCAGCGCTTCGCTCAGTTTGTCAGGCGCCACGCTACCTAGCTGCTTGATCAGTTCGGCGCGGGCCATGTCCTGCAGGTGCTGGCGGGCGTCCTGCGACCGATCGAGCCCGAAGCGCTTCAGCGCATCGCCGGCGCCTTCATCGACATAGGGCAGCATTGCGCGGGCGGCGGCACTCAGCCGCTGGCCGATCGGCAGGTCGGCCGCCTGGTCAAGCAGCCATTCCAGCCCGAGCCGCGCGGCGCGCTCCATGGCGGTCTGGATGGTGTCGCGGGCCTTGGCGTCCAGCGCCGCGCCGGTCACCCTGGTCACCGCGGCGGCGATGACCCCGGCTACGGCCGAGGCGAAGAGCGTAGCCAGCCAGGCGATGCCTTGGTCGACCAGCTGCGGGATGCTCTCGGTCGCCAAAGCTGCGACGGGGGCGGTCATCAGGGCGGCGGCCAGCGCCGCCAGCGTGGGGGTGATGCGTGTCATCAGGATCTCCATGGGGTCAGAAGGTTTGCAATTCACGGGACACCAGGTCGCGCAGGCGATCGCCCACCGCAGTGGGATCGGCGGGGCCCGGCATGCCCGGCAGCCAGGTGATGTCCCATTTCTGGCGCTGCGCGATGCCGAGGGCGGGCTGGATCTCGGCATGCGACAAGGTCGACCAGCGCGAGACGGGGATGTCGTAATCCCGGCAGAGCCGCGCAGTGATGCGGGCCAGCTGGCAGACCTGCCAGGGCGTGATCGGGGCGCGGCCGGGATCGAAGGGGCGCTCCCGCGCGCCGGCCATGGCGCAGAGCGAGATCCCGATGGCACCGCCATTGGCGTGCAGCGTGTGCGACCGGCCGGCGGTCGGTTCAACCGGCCAGCGTGCGGCGCCCTCGCCGGGGATCAGGCAGTGATAGGCGCGAAGGTCGGTGGCGTTCGGCTGATGATTGCCAGCCGTCCAGTGCCAGTGAATGCGGGTGATGCCGGTCGGATGGGCGAAGGGCCGGCCCCTGGCGGCCTGCGCGGCGCAGGCGGCGGCATGGGCGCCTCGGGTGCGCGGGCCGTCGATGCCATCGATGGGACCGGGCCAGAAGCCCAAGGCGGCGCAGCGCGCCTGGCGCGCGCGGATCTGGTAACTCATGAGGATCTCCGGACATGAAAAAGCCCCGCACGAGGGCGGGGCGAAAAATTGTGGGGTAGTTAACCGGCTGTTAGGTTGGACCTGAGACAAAGCGCATGGTTTTGACCCAATAAACTCATCAACTTACTTAAGCTGAACCTGCTCCCGATCCTCTCATGTCTCCTTCTCATCGCACTTTCAGCATATCGCTGGAGGGCGATGACAGGGCGCCGGCACGACGGCCCTAAAGCCAAACCGGAAGCCCAAGCTTTGCGGTGAGGTTCGCCTGTTCTTTTACGTAAAAGTGCCCCGCATGACGGAGGGTCAAGGGTTGAAGAAGGGGAGCAAGACAGCTTGGGGTGCGCCTTACGCTGGCAGGCGCCACATGATGGGCATGCCAGCGAGGCGACCCTGTGCGGTGAGGGTGTCAGGGTCGCCGCTCACTCCGGGCTGTTCAGCAGCATCTACGCGACGAAGTGTAGCGGCACACGTCCGAAAGGATGAATTGGTTTGGTCGAACTGACGTCAAAAAGAGTCTATGGCTCTGCTATCAGTTGCGTTTTCAGAAAAATTGGCGATTTCGAGAGCCTGTCCATTTGGACAGGGGGCCTTTTCCGAATTTATCGGTATACATAAAAAAGTAATTAGTTCTGGATTTTTACAGTGACTTTTTAAATCACGGTTTCCTGCGTGAGCTTCGTCAGCAACCGCAAGATTGATCGTGATGGTCGACTGTTGCAATGCGTTGCGGCGTGTTTGGTCGGCGAGGACCAAGTCATGCGGAACTTCGAACTGTAGCTCCCAAAGAGCAGTTCGAAGTTCCACATGACCAACTGCATCCCCAATCCGTGACCTGATCACCCCAGCTGCCTGAGCAGCATAAAGGCCACGGCGCGGCCAAGGCAGTCGAACTCAACACTCAGAGAGACGGTGACCCACCTCGGAGCGATCTGGGGCGGGACATCCATGCGCAGGCGCAGAGTCGTCTCATTGCCGCTGACTTGGCGGGCGATGCACCTTATGGAACAGGTTGCGCAAGGAGCCATAGTCTACAGCTGCCCAGTCTCTCGACTATGGATGGGAGTTCTAAAGGCAATGCAACCGAGGGATGATGCATCCAAGTGACAGGTGTGGAATCATTTTCTATCGAATGATTGTCATCGAGAAATTTCCCTCCTTTTCTATGGGTCAAAATATGAGCTCCAAGAATGGGGCCTTGGAGGGACAGGAAAACATGACCATCATCGACGAAAAGATTTTAGAGCTTTTGTTCAAGGACAAAGAAGGCGGTGACGGGAAAGATCAGGCAGTCAATCCGATCACCAAATGGATACTGGCGGCCTTTCCGGCACAGCCCTCTCAGGCCGGCGCCTTTGCGGCAAAAGGTTCGTCCTGATAACCTACCGATACTCTAGTGGTTGTGCTTCGGATCGACAGGCAGGCAATGATCTTAGGCCTGATCACCCCGGCTTTCTCAACAGCATGAACGCCACCGGCCTCGTGGCGTCATAGACGGCGCGGCCGGCGCAATCGAACTCGAGGCTCAGGTATACGGTGACCCGCCCCGGGGCGACCTGGGGCGGGACGTCCATGCGCAGGCGCAGGGGTGTTTCGTTGCTGCCGACCTGGCGGGCGGGCTTCTGCGCGGGCCCGGCGCTGGCGATGTTGGCCTCGTCGGTGAAGATCGCGGTGCGGCTGATCAGCGTGCAGGCGGCGCCGGTGCGGGTGCGGCGCACCACCAGGCTCAGGGTGATCGGATCGCCCTGGTAGACGGGCTCGCGGACATAGCTGAGCCCCGCCACCTCCTGGATGACCCGGTCCTCGCCCGTGGCCCGCATCACGTCCTGCGAGAGCTGATCGAGCTTATCCGAGATCTCGGCCAGCCGGTCCGGCCCGTGCCAGATCAGCGTCAGCCGGTCGCGCAAGGGCGAGAGCAGGTAGACCAGCGACATCGCCACGCCCGCGAAGATGACCCGGGTGATCCATTTCTGCGCCTCCTCCAGAATGAAGCGCGGCAGCGGCGGCTTCTCGGCCATCACGCACCCACCCAGGCCTTGGCGTTCGCCAGGTGCTGGCCCGCCAGCGCCGCGCGCCAGACGCCGAACTTGCCATAGCGCAGGAAGCTGTCCGGCGCGGCGCTGGTGGTCTGCGCGCCGATCACCAGCGAGACCAGGGCATAGCTTGCCGCGGTGCCGGTCCAGGTCACCGATTGCCCGCCCGTGTGCAGGGTGATGGTGGTGCCATCGACCACGTAGACGACGCCCAGGGGCACGGGCGGCGAGACGATGTCGCGCAGCGCCGAGGCGTCCCCGAACCGGGTGCGCAGCGTCGAGGGCTGCCAGAAGGCCCGGGCATAGACCCCGTTGCCGCTGCCCGCGAAGATGGTCTGCATGGCCGCGTCGCTGCGGCTGGCAAAGCGCGTGGCGATGGTGAAGGCGGGCACGGTGCCGAGGCCCGGCAGCTCCATGCGGGAACTTCCCCCCATGGACACCCGGCCATCGCTGTCGATGGTCGGCCGGGCCCCGGCATCGGCCTGGACCCACGCGCTGGTCAGCCCCCCGCGCGAGGCCCATTCCGCCACCCCGCCGCCCGAGATGGTCAGGCTGGCGGGCGTGGTGTCGAAGATCCCGAAGACCCCGGGCGCGGCCATCAGCGCCGGCAGGGCATCGACGAAGGCCCCCAGGGTGGCGGCGGCGGGCAATGTCGCATTCAGCGTGATCGGCATGGTGGCATTCCTCAGATGGCGGCGTCAAAGCCGATGGCAAAACGGTGGACCCCCTCGCCGGGGAAGAAGAGCGAGGGCGCGCTGAAGGTGTCGCGCAGAGCGCCGTTGCCGAAGGGGCGCCCGGCCAGAAGCGCGGGATCGGTGGATTGCGGCGCCCGCCAGGCATAGCGCAGCCGCATGTCGCTGCCCGAAGGCGCCTCCGACAGGGTGACGGTGATCCGGCGCGGACCTGTCTGGGCGACGCTCTCGATCACCGCGCCATTGGCTATCCCCCAGAGGCTGAAGCCCCGGACGCTCTCATGGGTGGGAAAGGCGAAGTCGTCGAAGGCCAGCGGCAGGGCCGAGGTCCAGTCGAGGACGATCACCCGGCCGGACCGCGACACGCCCGAGAGGCGCGGCGCCTGCCAGCCCTGGCCCAGCTCGGTCGCGGCGATGGCCTCGCCCAGCAGCGCGCCGAAGCGCAGCTGCCCCTCGCCATGCATGTGGACCCCGTCGAGCAGCGCATAGGGATAGCGCGGCCCGACATGGACCACCTCGCCCGGGCGGGCATCGGCGACCGATCCCAGGGCGTTGCGGACCGGAAAGGCATTGCCGAGATCCGACCAGCCGGCCAGCTCGTCCAGCATCCAGGTGATCGCCATGGCGGGATGGACAGCGCGGATGCGGGCGGCGAAGGCGTCGATCAGCGCGTTCAGATGCGCGGCATAGGTGGCGGCCGGGGTGTCCTTGTCGTTCTCCTGGTGGGTGAAGGGGACATAGATCCGGTCGACCGGTGCGCCGTCATCCGCGGCCACCGCCAGGATCTTCAGCGCCGTGGCCACGAGGTTCAGGAAGTTCTGCGAGAGCGTCGTGCCATCCGCCTCGTAGAGGATGCCGTTCGCGGCGACCATCGCCCGCGAGGGACGCCCTTCGGCCCGCACGATCATCCGGACCGGCTCGGACAGGCGGGCGGCGACCACCATCGCCGCGGGGACCGCGATCGAGGCCTTGCCGCTGGCCAAAAGATCGGTGGGGCGAAAGCCGGTCAGCCCGGTCAGATTGACGGGCTGCTCGTTGTTGTTGTTCGGCCCGTATTGCCACCGGCCGTCATTGGGGACCACGACATGGGCGGGCCAGCGGTCGGCCACGCCCGGGGGCTGACCGACGGTCCCGGCATTCGACTGGCCGTAATGCAGCACCAGGATCGATCGGGTCGCGGCCACCTCGGGGGCGCCGGCATTGCCCACCCGGTAGAGCCCGGCCCGGGGACCGAGCGCCCCGTGGGCAAAGACCGCCCGGCCCGTGGCATCGGTCCCCGCCAGCATCGCGCCCGGGGCGACCCCGGCAAAGCGGCCGGCCTCCATCAGCCGGGCGACCATGCGCCCCGACGGCGTCATGTCCAGCCCGTCGGGCCGGATGCCGATGACCAGCTGGTCGGCGGCATCGAGGACCAGGGCATCGCCCTCGAAGCCCTGCGCCACGTCGAAGGCCGGGGGCGGACCGCCGGTCCCGCCCATCTTCTCCTTCAGCTTGCGCGAGGGCACGAAGTCCAGCCCGTCCTCCTCGGCGACCAGCACCTTCATGCCGCCCGCCTCGATGATCACGCGCCCGCCGCCGATATCCTCGGGGGCCGATCGCAGCTCCGCGAGGGCGCCCGCGACGAAGGCGCGATCGACCTCCGAGGTGACGATCCGCCAGCGCCCGGCCACCTTGACGGCCCGGTAGAGCGGCCCCGGCACCAGTGCGCCGGCAGGCAGCGCGCCGTCGCGATGGTCGCGGATCGGCACCGGGCCCTGGCCGTCGATGTTCAGCGTTGGCGCGCCGGTGGTGTTGGCGGCGGGCACGGTGAAGATCACCTCGCGGATATTGGCGGCGGCGATGCCGATGGCCGAGAGCGTGCCGGGCATGGCGGCGGTGATCGCATCGCCCGTGCCGGCGATGCCCTCCAGCATCACCGAGCCCATCTGCGCATCCCCGGTGATGCGGGCCAGCCGCGCGGCGGCGA
Source organism: Paracoccus sp. SM22M-07 (assembly GCF_001887735.1). Taxonomy (NCBI): domain Bacteria; kingdom Pseudomonadati; phylum Pseudomonadota; class Alphaproteobacteria; order Rhodobacterales; family Paracoccaceae; genus Paracoccus; species Paracoccus sp. SM22M-07. The sequence goes on along the minus strand of NZ_JPKW01000009.1, from coordinate 143,734 downwards.
GATCGGGCTGGGCGACGTCGCCGATCACCCGCAGCTGGTTGCCCCGCCGGCGCAGGGTATAGGGGCGCCCCGGGGCGAAGCCCCGCGCCGGCCAGGTCCCGCCATCGGCATTGCGGATGGCGTAGCCGACCCCGCCGATGGTGCCGGTGGGATTGTCGGCCATGTTGGGCAGCGCCGGGATGTATTCGACCATCCCGTCGGCGCCAAGCGCGGTGATGCCCATGGCGGTGAAGGCCGGACCCAGCTCGGCCGTCCAGGCATCGCCCGTGCCGCCGATCCCCGCCAGGGGCATCAGGGCGCCCGAGGCGACCGCACCCCGCGTGTCGCTGCTCTGCCAGGCGCGCTCCCACCACTGGCCCGCCTTGTCCTCTTGATGGATGGGTTCCGCAGGGTTCGGTGCCCCGCCGTCCAGGCGCAGCCAGATCGCCACCTGCGCCGGGCCGCGATGGATCACCGTGGTGGTGCCGGTCGGAAAGGTGGTGCCCGCGAAGCTGCCATTGGCGGTGCTGGCGATGCGGCGGGTGGCCAGATCGGCGGCCAGCGCATCGAGGAGCGAGCGCGCCGGGTAGCGGTCGACCACGCCCCACCGCGGCTGCGTGGCAAAGAGCGGGTCGTCGCCGGTCTGACCCTGGCCGCGCAGGACCAGGTCGTCGCCCTCGACGGTGAAGATCCGCCCGATAGCCGGGACCAGCTTCTCCTGCCCGGCCGAGACCGCCGAGGCGCGGTCGAAGAACAGCTTGCCGCTGTCCTGGATCTCCGCCTTGCCCTCGATCGCCGAGACGAGGTCGTTCAGCAGGTCGCGCATCGGTCCCTTGCCGACGGGCGCATTGTCGCTCACCACGGTCCCGACGGGCCGCGTCAAATTCATTGCCATGGGGGGATCCTCAGTAGGTGCCGATATCGACGGGGGCGGAGCTGACGCCCGAGCCGTTGCCCGAGCGCAGCCAGTATCGTTGCGGGGTGTCGCCAAGCGCGACGGAGGCCTCGACGCTCGAGGCGAGATCGTAGCACCAGCGGATGAAGCTGGCCCCGGCAAAGCTGCCGGTGCCGCGCCAGATCCCGGTCTGCTTGTAGTTGGCGCCCAGATCGGGCCGGAAGGTGATCTCCAGGCGGTTGCCGCTCACGGTGGCTGCGACCAGCTCGGGCGGGTCCGGGGGCGTCTCATCGGCGATGACCCCGATGCCGGTGACCTCGGTCCAGGGACTGAACCGGGTGACATCGCGGCCCTGCTGCCAGTTCAGCGCCGAGAGCCCCGACAGGAACCGACGGGCGCGAAGGTCATAGGCGCGTCCATCGGCGAGATCGGGCGTGCGGAAATAGGCGTTGTCCTGGTTGACTTCGGCATTGGACCAGGGCCCGTCCGGCGAGAGGCGGAACTGCATGCCGACCAGCTGCCCCTCGACGGGCGCGATGACCCCCGAGAGATAGAGCGTGTCGCCGGCCGCGTTCAGCGTGATCTCCTCGATCACCGGCGCCGGGATCGGCTGGCGGCCATTGACCGAGCGTTCCGGCGCGGCCGGCATCGCGCCTTCCTCGAAGGCCGCCCAGCCATAGGTCGCGGCCTCGTCGCTCTCCAGCTCGATCTTCACCACCCCGTCCGAGGCCGCAAGGTCCAGCGACAGGCCGGTGATCCGGCCCGCCACCACCTCCAGCCCCCGGTCGGGGCGGTGCAGAAGCACCCGCTCCTCGCCCAAGAGCCGCAGGCCCCAGAAGCGCAGCGCCATGCTGGCGGTGATGCGGGGGTTCTCGCGCGCGGCGGCGATCTTGGCCAAGGCCCGCGCCTGCCCGTGATGCTGGACCCAGGGCAGCGACAGCTCGCGCGGGCGCGGCTCGCCGAAGCGGGCGATGGCGCGGGCATCCTCCCATGGATCGGCGGTGGTGGCGGTGTAGTCGAGCGAGGGCTCGATGTAATCGGGCACCAGCGTGGTGATCCGGTCGAGCTTCGCCCGACCCGGGCCGCAATCGAGGCTGACGATCTTGCTCTCGTCGATGATGGCGGTGGGGGCGCGCCACTTGGCGACCCGCACCCCGATCCGCCCGTCCTGCGCCAGGTACAGCTCGCCGCCGACGCTTTCCAGGATCCGCAGGGCGACATCCTTGACCGGCTCGTTCAGCGCGTAGCTGCCGCCACCCTCGTAGCGCGGGCGCGGTCCGGCCATGCCGGGCAGCGCGTCGTTGCAATCCGCGATGGCCGCGAACCAGGATGGCAGGTCGAACTCGGCGATGGGGATCGCCCCGGTGCCGGCATCCGAGAGGTAATGCAGCAGGTGGCGGATCGGGTTGGTGGTGAAGCTGGCATTGCCGGTGGCGGGCTCATGGCAGGGCGTGCCGCGGATCACCGCGCTGATCTCGGGCGGGCGGCCGCCCGGATAGGTGTCGTTGATCTCCTCGGGCTTCACGGCATCGAACGTGCCGAGGATGGTGGCCACCCCCTCCAGCCGGTGGCGCTCGGCCGTCCAGCGGGTCGGGAAGGCCGCGTGCAGCTCGGGCCAGTCGCCCCCCGCCGCCTCGGGCGGCAGGCCGCGGCGCAGCTGCAGCCGGACCTTGCCGCCATCCCAGGGGGCCGTCGTCACGAAGCCATCACCATCGACCGCGACGGGCTTGCCGTCCAGGTACCAGCGCTCCACCCCCGAGATGCCACCGGTGGCGATGGCCAGCAGCACATAGGCGCGGCGCTTGCCGCGCGGGATGGTCAGCCCGAGGATCTCGATGGGATCCTCGAAGACCTTGTAGTCGGAGAAGACCAGCGTGCCGCTGGTCCGGACCCGCCCGAAATGCTGCATCCGGTCCGCGGAGCCCGAGCGGATCTGGGTCTGCAGGTCGCGGGGCTTGGGACCTTTCGGGCGGTTCAGCCGCGCCTGCAGCGCGCCGATGCCGACATTGATGGCGGTGCTGATCAGGATCTTGCCGACCGCCGTCCTGGCGATGGCGATCACGACCGGAATGGCTTGCGGCATGGTTCTCCCCAGGAGATGACGGGTGGCGCGGGGGCTTCGCCCAAGCCCCGCAGGGTGCGGAACGCCCATCGGGGCCCCGTGCGGATGGCGGCCACCTGGCGCCCGCCGATCTCGATGATGCCGACATCGCCGGGGCGCGGGTCGCGGGTTTCCCGCAGCGGCGTCATGCAGGGCGCGATGGTGCGGGCCAGCCCCGCGGCGATCAGCCGCTCGGCGCCGGCCCGGTCGTCATAGCGCCCGCGAAACCCCGCCGCCGGGTCGAAGCCGAAGCGCAGCAGGCACCAGTCCGCCACCCAGATCGTGCAGTCGCTTCGCCCCCAGACCCAGGGCAGCGTCGTCGCGCAGGTCAGGTAGGCGGAGAGATCTGCGGACATGGCGGGGGCCTCGGAACGGCAAAAGCCCGGACCAAACGGGCCGGGCTGATGAAAGCTTCACGTGAGTACGAACAGCGATCTTGGATCAGGAGCGGTGACACACTTTGCAAATCGCCAAATCAAGCATCTCGACGTTCTGCCAAATCCTGATCTTTACAGCCTTCCGTTAAGAAGCACGCCGCCTGATGTCAGGCGGCGTGTTGACGTCTGTTCAGTGCCGCGCCGCATCAAAATCGAGCGGCTCCGGCTTCTTCCCACGGGTTTTGATCACCGATATGACCACGCCGATGGTCAAAATCGTGAAGGTGATGCCCAAGGACCATGCGGGCGGGAACTTCTCCCATCCCATCAGGTCGGCGATGAAGATCTTCGATCCGATGAAAACCAGCAGGATCGACAGCGCATACTTCAAATATGCAAAGCGATGCAGGATGGCGGCCAAGGCAAAGTACAAAGCCCTGAGGCCCAGAATTGCAAAGATGTTCGACGTGTAGACGATGTAGGGATCGGTCGTGATGGTGAAGACGGCCGGCACGGAGTCGACGGCAAAGACCAGATCCGCCACTTCGATCACGATCAGTGCCAACAGAAGGGGCGTGGCGAAACGAACCACCTTGCCCGTTTCTGGGTCTGGCTTCCTGACAACGAAGTCATGCCCGTGCAGTTCATCGGTCACGCGCATGCGTCTGCGTAGGAAAGCCAAAAGTTTGTTGTCAGCCATGTCGTGGGGCTGATCTCCGGCAAACAGCATCTTGATGCCGGTAAAGATCAGGAAGGCAGCAAAGATGTACAGCACCCAGTGATAGTGCTCGACGATGGTTGCTCCCAAGCCGATCATGATGCCCCGCAGCAGGATCACCCCCAGAATGCCCCAGAACAACACGCGGTGCTGATACTGGCGAGGAATTGCGAAGAAACTGAAGATCAGCGCGATGACGAAGATATTGTCCATCGCCAAAGTCTTCTCGACAATGAATGCGGTGAGATACTGCGCAGTCGCTTCACCACCCATCTGCCAGTAGATGAAGCCTGAAAAAGCCAGGCCCAAGGTGATGTACATCGCCGAAAGCTTCAGGCTTTCCGCGATCCCGATCTCATGATCGGTTTTGTTGAGCACGCCGAGGTCGAAAACCAGCAGCATGATCACCAGGCCCATGAAGAGAAGCCACATCCAAAGCGGCTTGCCCAAGAAAGCGATAAGAAGAAATTCCACGATGCCCTCGCGTATGTTGCCATCGTGCTGAGCGAGGGGATTGAGGCCGCCGTCGCACCGAGCACGCTCGATGCGGTCCGACATCGCGCCAGATCAGTTTGATCATGACGCCAGAGGGGCCCGGTCCCGCAGTAGAACGACATAGTCCGGGGCAGAGAGAAAGCAAGAAATATCCGCTCTGAGAGGTCATGTTTTCGGGGCCAGTTGCAAAGATGGCGGCAACAGATCCCCGCCGTGCCCCCTGAGGCTCTAAGCAGCTATTTCCCTTATTGCTGCAACCACCCGGTGAACTCTGCGCCGCTGGTCTCGTAGAGGGCGACGTATTCGCAGCCGCGATCGCCGGGGGTGCGCATCTGCTGGTCGCGATCGGTGTATTTGCCGAGGAAGGTGGCGTTGCGGTCGCGGAAGGGTCCCTCGGCGGTGATGGCGAAGTAATCGTCGGTCTCGGTCTCGGGGCGGCGGATGTCCGAGATCCGGCCGCGGTGGATATGGATGGCCGGCCCCACGGCCGCGCCCTCGACGAAGAGCAAGAGCCGCTGGTGGATCACCGCGTCGCGCCATTCCGCCTCGTCGTTCATATGCGCCAGCGACAGCTCGCGGCTGACCGCGCCGAAGCGGTACTTGGCGGGATGGGCGTCCATCACCCCCGAGGCGCGGATCCCCGAGGCCTCGATGACCCCGTGGGCGGCCAGCCAGGTGTGGGTGCCGTCATGCCAGGGCGTGCTGCCCTCGATCAGCCGCAGCGTGCCGGAGGCAAAGCCGATCTCGAAGCTGCGCCGCGCCTCGATGGCGTCGCGGTTGGCCTCGAGGAAGGCGATCTGCGCGGGCGTGAAGCTCACCGGTCGAACTCCTCGATGAAGGTCAGCGTCACCGGCTCGCCCCAGGACAGGAGGTCGCGGGCCCGCTCGCCCTCGCCATCGGTGGCGAACTTCGCATAGGCCACCGGCGGATCGGTCTCCAAGGTCGTGCCGGCCGGGATGGCGGCGCGCAGCGGCGGCTCGACCTTGACCCAGCCCCCGGCATTGCGTCGCACCACCCGGTAGACGAAGCCCTCGAAGCTGAAGAGATCGCCGACCCGGAAGGAGGGGCGCGCCGGATCGCTCAGCGCCACGCTCAGCTCGGATGCGCCCGCGGCCGCGTCGGATATGGTGATCATCGGCTCGACGCTGCGGCCATCGGTGAAGCCCGTGGTATCGGCGAACCAGGTCTGGTCCTGCCAGCGCTCCTGCGCGGGGCTCAGTGCCGCGTCATAGGCGAAGCGGTCGTGGAGCGGGATCACGGCGGTGTTGAGCCGGCCGCGCATCTCCGAGACCAGCGCCTCGAAGCGCTTCAGCCGGTCGCTGTCGGGTTCGATGATCAGGCCGAAGCGGAACCGCCAGGCCCCGGTGCCGCTGGAGATCACCTGTTCATGCCCCGAGAGCCCGCGCCCGGCGCTGCGGCTGGTCCAGTCGATGTGATAGCTGGTCATCGACATGCGGAACTGCTCGGCGGGCCAGTCGATCAGCGCCATCACATCCGCTCCTCTTCATATTGGCGGATCTCCGAGACCCGCCCCGGCAGCTCGGCGCTGGCGAAGCGCTCGACCCGGACATTCGCCGCCCGGTCCGCGCCGCGCATGATCCGCGCATCGAGATCGTCGGAGAGCTGCAGCCGGACAAGGAGTTCACCGTTCCCGGCGCCGTCCGCCATGCGCCTGGAGATGTCATGGGGATAGACCCGGGATCCGCGCGGCAGATCGACGATCTCGCCGCCCAGCTCGTTGATGCGGGCCAGCCCGCCCGGGGCGAAGTTCGTGCCGGTGGCGAAGGCGGGGATGGCATTCAGGCCAGCGCCCTGCAGCGCCCCGGCCAGGGGATCGACCGCGCCGAAGAGACCGCCGATGATGCCCTGCAGCCCGCTCGACATCAGGCGGGATGCCATGTCGTCCAGAAGGCGCAGGAAAGACGTCCGAACGTTCTCGAAGACATCCGAGAGGCTCCGGGCGTTGTCGGTGATGCCTGCGAAGTGGCTCCTGAAGCGTTCGGCCATGCTGCCGCCGAGCCGGTCGCTGGCCGTCTCGACCAGTGCCTGGCCGTTACCGATGCCGATCCCCAGGCCCTGGCTCATGTACTGGCCGATCTCGATCATGGCGCGAGCGGGCGAGTTGATGCCCTGGCGCTTGCGGAACCCGGTGTCGTAATCCTCGGCGTCACGGTAGCCCTGGTCCTCCATCCCCGAGGTGCCGACCGCCAGCCCGTCCGCCATGTGGCCGCCGGCGGTGGGCAGGATCAGCCCGGCATCGCCCGGATCGCCCGAGGGGTCGTAGCCGCTGCTGATCGCCCCGTCGCGGCTGGCATTCAGGCGGGCCCAGGCCGAGGTCAGCTTGGTGACGACCGGCTCGATCTTCTCCCAGGCCGCGGTGAAGGCCCCGGCAATGCCGTCCAGCACGGTGTCGAACATGGCCTTGACCCGCTCCCAGCCCTTCACGATCTCATCGGTCATGCCCAGCTTGTCGGTGACGGGGCGGATCACCTCTTCCCAGGCATAGGTGATCGCGGCGGTGATCCCGTTCCAGAGCCCCGACCAGAAGGCGGTGATGCCCTCCCAGGCATTCCGGAAGCCCTGGACCACCAGCGCCATGTCCCCGGTGACGATCCCCTGCAGGACCTGGACCAGACCGGTAAAGTGCTGGCCGATGGCCATGGCGAGGTCCTTGAACCACGGCCCGACGCTCTCCCAGTTCTGATAGAGCGCCAGCCCGGCCGCAGCGATGGCGGCGGCGGCCAGCGCGAAGGGCGCCGACATCGCCCCCACCAGCCCGATCAGCGGGCCGAGCCCGGTCAGCAGCAGCCCGATCCCCACGAGGAGCGGCCCGAGCGCGATGGCCAGCGCCCCGAAGACCGTGCCCATCTTCAGCATCTCGGGATTGGTGTCCTTCAGGCGCAGCACCAGCTCGGTCAGCTGGCGCGCCAGATCGGTGGCAAACTCGAGGATGCCGCTTTTGGCCACTGCGATCATCAGCGCCTCGAGGGCGGAGGCGAGCTTCGCCATCTCGCCGTTCAGGCCCTTCATCCGCGCCTCGGCCTGTTCCTCGGCCGATGCTTCGGCGATGGTGGCCTTCAGCCGCTCGATCCCCGCCGCGCCCTGGTCGGCAAGGCCGATGGCGGTGCGCAACGCGTCGGTGCCGAAGATGGTGCTCAGCGCATCGTTGCGCGCCTCGTCGGAAAGGCCCGCCAGCCCGTCCTGCAGTTCCTGGGCGACCTCGGCCATGGACTTCATCGAGCCGTCGGCCTCGAAGAACTCGAGGCCCAGATCACGCATGGCGGCGGCAGCCGGGGCCGAGGCCGGGACCAGCCGCTGCAGGAAGGTCTTGTAGGCCGTGCCGGCATCCGAGCCGCTGGCGAAGAGCTGCGAGGCCCCGGCGATGGCGGCATTGAAGTCCTCGAAGCCCACGCCGAGCCCGCCGGCCACGCCGCCTGCCTGGGCGATGGCCAGCCGGTACTCCTCGAAGCCGAACTTGGAGCTGAGCATCGCCCCGGTCATGGTATCGACGAGACCGGTCAGATCGCCGGCCTCCTTGCCGAACTGCAGCATCACGTCGGTGGCCAGATCCCCGGAGCTGGCGAGACCCGCGCCCGACGAGGCCGCCAGCAACATCGAGCCTTGCAGAGCGCCGCCCATGATCTGCGAGGCATCGAGCCCGTTCCTGGCCAGCACCTCGATCGCCTCGGCGGCCTGCGAGGCCTTGAAGCGCGTGGTCTCGCCCATCTCCAAGGCCGCCGCCTCCAGTGCCGCCATCTCGGCGGTGCCGGCCCCGGTCGCCGCCTGGACCCGGTTCATCGAGGCCTCGAAGTCGCCGGCCACCTTGAGGGAGAGGCCACCGATCCCCGCCAGCGGCACGGAGACCGCCGCCGACATCTGCCGGCCGACCTGCTGCATGCTGCGCCCGACGCCGCGCAGCGTCGAGGCGGCGTTGCTCATGCCCTGCTGGAAGGCGGTTGCATCGAGGCCGAGGACGGCATGCAGGTGACCGATGACGGTGGACATCAGACGAATCCTTGAACTTGATCGACAAAGCTCCATCCTGATCTCCTTTAGGCGGAGATTTGCGGATGGGACTGCTTGATCTGTTATTTGGAAAGAAGGGCGCAAAGCATTTCCGGCAAGCCAGCAAGGCGACGAAGGCAATGACGGCCAAGTCAGAGCGCAAACCGCTCAACAGGGTAGATGATCCAAAGGACAAGACTTGGAGCTCTTACCCAAATGTGGTTTCGCGACCTGAGGGCATGGTCCGTCTCGGCGCCACTTGCGAAGTGGCAGGGACATTTCTCAGGACTGACGCAGTGAATGCTGCAATCTCGGCAATGCGCAGAGGCGAAGCAGTAGAGGCCGAGCTATTCAGAGAGCCGGACAATCCTCACGACAAGAATGCCATACAGGTTTACATCTCAACCAAGTTTCTGGATGGCGAACTGATCGGCTATCTACCCCGAGACCAAGCCCTTGCGCTGTCGAAATATCCCGAAGAAATGCCCATTTCCTGTGAGATCACTTCCATAAAATCGAACGGCGACGTGCACTATGTAAAGCTGGTGGTTCTTATCCCCGGCAAGCGTGAACGAACTCAGCGGGGCTGGGAGATATGACAAGCCAGAGGCACACGCCGCCACTGCAATTTTGCGGCGGCTATCGCGTCTACTTTAGTTAACCCTATCGCCGGGCCAGCGCCCGGTCGATCTTGTCCCAGGCCGCGTTGACCCGCTCGGCGCGGGCTGCCGGATCGCCCGGGCTGCCGGTGAAGGCGTCGAGCGAGGGGATCTCGTGGAGATGGGGCAGCATGGCGCCCCACCAGGTCATCTCTCGCTCACGGCGGAGGCGCATGGCCGCGCCGCGCATCTCGATCTCGAGAAGCCGCGGGGTGATCTCCCAGAAGCGGGCGGCATCAAGCCCCGCGCCGATCGCGGCCGTGCAAAGCGCCCCGAGGTCTAGCGCTTGCGCCGCCCCGTCCCCGGGGCGCGCGGGTTTCCCGCCTTGGCCGCACCCGGGAAGGCCGCCTGCATGACCGCGCCGCAAAGGCCGCGATCCCCGGTCAGCAGGTCATCGGCCAGCTCGGCCGCTTCAGCGGGATCCATCCGCTCACCCTTCTCCAGCGAGACGGCCACGACATCGAGCATGATGGCGAAGGGCGGGATCGGGCGCGACGTGTCGCTGTCCTCCGCCTCACCATCCTCCGGCAGGTCGAACTTGCCGGAGAGCAGCCCGCCGAGATCGAGGCCATGGCGACCCTGCAGCTTGGCGAGGCCGCCCATGGTCAGGCGCAGGGCATAGGTCCGGCCGTCATGGTCGTGATGCAGCGTTCCGGTCACGTCGGCCATCAGTCAGCCTCCGGGACGCGAGGATTATCCGTCCGGCGCTCGAAGAGCTTGGCGCTCATCGCCGCCATGCGTTTGTCGCCGACCGTGCCCGAGGGGGTATAGGCGGTGACATGGCCGCGATAGGTGCGCCGGATGCCGCCCACCACCATCTCCAGAAGCATGTCCTCGGGCGTGCCGACCTCGGTCAGATCGGCCAGCTCGTCCACGATCATCTGCCCGGGATCGGTCGGCCAGAACTGCATGTCCTGGGAGAACTCGGCCACCGGCAGCAGGCCCGGGATGGTCTCGCGCGACCGGCCCGGCGATTGCTGGTGGGTGACATCGACATCCTCGGGCACCCGCGCGGGCATGGCGACGGTCTCGATCCCGAGGATCTGGGTGAAGACGGGGTTGCCGCCCCCGGACGCGAGGCGCCCGATCCAGAGTTCGTCCTGGTAGCTGATCGTGGCTTTCGATGCGGTCTCAACCGACATGGCTGGTCCTCCAGTGGATGATGAAGTCGAGGCTGGCGCGGCAGAGCCCGTCGCCGGGGTTGCTGCCGCCCTCGCGGGTCAGGCGGGCGGTGTCGAAGAAGATCGCCTCGAAGCCGCCGCCGCAGTGGAAATCGAGGTGATTGATGATGCCGGTGCCGAGATCCCGCGCGGTGATGAAGTCCGGGGCATAGGCGTCGATCTGCACCCGCGATGTGTCGATCCCGTCGGCCCCCTGCTGGGTCCGCCCCCGGTTCAGCCCCACCAGGTGCAGCACGATGTAGCTCGCGGGGGCGTTGGCGGGCATGTCCTGGGGATGGCTGCCCCAGTTCACCCGCTCGGCGGTCATGTCCGAAAGCCCCGCCAGCAGCAGGGCGCGCAGCGCTTCTTCCATGGGTCATCTCCTGCGCTTGGGCACACGGGCCGCGTTGCGTTGGATCCCGTCCCAGATCAGCGGCGCCAGCCGGTCGATGGTCGGGCGCGCCTCGCTGTCGAAGGCGGGGCGCAGGAAGGGTTCGGGCGCGGTGCCGGGATGGCGGCTGCCCGCGAACTTGCCGCCATTGAGATGCGGGCCAGTGCCGAACTCGACGAAATGGCCATGCCAGCCGGCGGTGGTGGGGCCGAGATAGAGGATGGCCGGCGGGTTGGCGGCCTTGAAGGCGCGCCGCGCATCGCGCAGGGCCTGGGCGGCATGGGCCTTCTCGACCACCCGGTCCCATTGCGCCTGCCGGCCCGCGGCCTTGGCCGCGTCCCAGCTTTCGGCCATGTGGCGCGCATAGGCCGCCCGCCCGACCTCGCCCTTGATCCGCGTGCCGATCCGGATGCTGGCCTCGAGATCGCCCTCGTCGATCGGTGCGTATTGCCGGGCCTTCTCCAGCATGGGGTGCGCCGCCTTGCGCAGGGCGCGCCGGGTGATGGCCAGCTGCGTCGAGCGGGATGCCACCGCCTCCAGCGCCCGCTCCAGCTCCGCCATCCCCTCTATGCGGAAGCTCAAGGCGTGATCCAGCCGGCGGTGATCTCGAAGCCCTCGCGGCGGCCGATCTCCTTGATGCCGAGTATGGCATAGAGCGTCCCCTCGCAGTCCAGGCGGTCGGCACCCGTGAGGCGGGCGGTGAGTTCGGACCATTCGACGACGAAGCGGTCGGTCAGGTCGCGCATGACCGTGTCGGCGTCATAGCGTTCGCGGTCACGGACCGGGATCTTCCCGGCCAGGACCACCCCACCGAAGGGCAGGAACGGTCCCGGACGGCTCTGCAGCCCGTCATCGATCCGCGCGGCCCGCAGGAACTGGACCGGGCGATCCCTTCTCCCCGCTCTCATCCGAGCCACCGGACCTTCAGAGGCGAGAGGAGCCGCGTCACGCCGAAGGGAATGGCCGAGAGCCCATCGTCCGTTGCCGCTTCGCGGGTGGCGTACCAATGCGCGACAAGGAGCTTCAGGGCCGCCGCGATGGCGGGATGGGCATCCTCGGGCGTCGCGGCGGTGAAGCGGATCGTCCCGACATCGCCCGTGACCCGCAGATGGGTCCAGACCGGCCCATGCGTGATCTCAAGGTCCCCGGTGCCCTCTTGGACCACCACCTCGCTCACGCCCGGCAGTGGCAGGCGGTAGGGCATCGGCAGGTTGCCGACGTCACCCAGCTGCCACGCCTGCGGCAGGACCGAGCGGCCGAGGATGCCGCGCGGGCCGTCGAGATGGGCAAAGGCCGCCTCGATCAACCCGGTGATCAGGGCGTCGTGATGGCGATGATCGACCCCGAGGTTCAGATGCGCCTTCATCTCTTCAAGCCCGACGAGATCCTGCGCCCGGCTCGCGCCGACCCGCGACAGCATGGTCTCAGCGCCCCGCCTTGTTGGCGGGCTTTGGTTCGGCCTTGTTCTCGGGCTTCGGTTCCGCCTTCCGCCCGCCCTTTGCCGCCTCGACCAGCACCCCGGATCTGACCAGGTGGGCGACCATCGAAGGATCGGCGCTGCGGGTCTCGCCCTGCCGGTAGAAGCGGTCGCCCTGGTGTTCGCGTCTCACGTCGTAGTTCATCTCGCATCTCCCGTTCGCGGTGCCGGGCCCGGTCGTCCGGGCCCGGGCGGTGGTCATGATCAGCCGGCGGCGGCGGGTGCCAGATCGCCGTAGATGAAGGCTTCGGGACGATAGACCGCCAGCGCGATGCGTTCCTCGGCCAGGATGGTGACGAGGTTGCGCGTGAAGTCGTCATTCTCGAAGCCGACCTCGATGCGCGAGTCCCAGAGATCGAAGACCTCGGCGCCCATCTGGAAGGCCCCGGTCAGGAACTTGCCCTGGGCGATGGCCTGGGTCTCGACGACGGGCAGCCGCCAGAGGCTGGCGGGCGCGTTGCCTTGCGGCTGGCCGATGATGTGCCGGCCGATCTCGTCCTTGGTCAGCTCGATGGCCGCCCAATCGATCGGGTTCAGCACATGGCCAGTGGCGGGATATTCGGCCAGCACCGCCTGGAGGGCCGCGATGCGCAGCGTGTCGATGACCGAAAGCCCCGCGGCGGGCAGTCCGGCCGGCACGGCGTAGCCGCTCGCCTGGGGCACGATCCCGTGCAGGTTCTGCCCGGTCCCGTCGCCATGCAGGATCTGGCGTTCCTCGACCAGGGCCAGGCCGTAAAGCAGGCGGTTGTCGATATGGGACCTCAGCTGCGAGACGTCCGACAGCGCCTGTTTCGACACCTTCATCCAATGCGCGATCACCCGGGCCGAGGTCGAGACGAGATCCATCTTCACGTCCGATCCGGGCTTCTTCGCCCCTTCGGCGACCGGGGCGGCGTTGTTGGTGAAGCCGGTCTCGCGGATGTATTCGAGCGCCGCGTTGTCGATGCGCCCCTGGGTGATCAGGTCGCGCACCACCAGGCGCTGGCGGGGCAGTTCCTGGATGCCGGGCAGCCTGGTCCGCTCGGTCGCCGCGCCGACGGAACCGGCGGCATCGGTGGTGGCCGTGGTGATCGTGGCCTTGACCGCCATGTCGGACTTGCCCTGGCGCGGGCGTCCGTCCGCCCAGGATTTGAAGCCGTCATCCTCGACGAAGCGCTGGCCGAGCGACCTGGCCTGGTCCGGATCACCGCCGGGCGCGCGCGCCAGCTTCTGGGCCAGTTCGCCGACCTGGCCCTTCAGCTCGTTCAGATCGGACATCGCGCTGTCGGCATCGGCCTTCATCTGCGCGCTGAGCTGCTCGCCCTTCTCGACCCGGCCGAGCGCGTCCTCGGCGATCGCCTTGGCGGCATCGACCGAGCGGTTCATCTTCTCGCTGAATTCCTCGGCCAGCTGCTGTGCCGTCTTCTCACCCGACATGGGGAAACCTCTCTCGTTTGGAATGCTCTTCGGGCGTCAGCCCGCCAGGGCGCGCAGGAATGCGAGCCCGTCTGCCGCGTCGCCAGGTTCCCCCTGACCCTTCAGGAGGACGCGCACGGCACGCTCCGCCTGTGCGTTCGAGAAGCCCAAGCTCCCCTTGAGCAGATCCTCGAACTCCCGCTCCGTGGGCCGGTCCCCGGCCCGGAGCTTGTCTGCGATCTCTTGCACGCGCCGCTCGGATTTGACGGCGGCGATCGTGGCATGGTCGTTGGCGCCGATGCTGACGATCGAGACCTCGCGCAGGTCGATCCTGGTCAGCGTCCAGATCTCACCCTTCTCGTCGACCTCGTAGCCCTCGACGCGGTAGCCGATCGAGAGGCCATCGATGTCGCCGGCCTTCAGAAGCTCGTAGGCCTCGCGCCCGCGCTGGACGCCCATGTTCAGCTGGCCCTTGACCAAAAGACCGGTGCCGTCCTCGGCCGCCTCCAGCCATCTCCCGATCGGCTCGCGCGGATCGTGCTGCCAGTACATCTTCGGCATCGTGCCCCGGGCGCTGTGGCGGGCCAGGCTCTCGGCATAGGCACCGGGCGCGATGATGTCGCCATAGCTGTCGGGTTCGCCGCCGAAGGTGCTGGCATAGCCCTCGATCCGGCCCTTCTCGCCGAGCGCCTTGATGTCGAACATGGCCGCGCCGTGCTTCATCTGCATCTTCAGTTCTCCTCTCCCGCGGAGCCGCCGCCGATCAGCGCCTCGAGATCCGCGATCGGCACGTTCTGTTTCTGGATGCGCGGCACGTCGCCGCCATCGACCGGCGGCAGGTTCTCCTTGCCGCGCACCTCGTTGATGGTCATCCACCCGTCGCCCAGGGCCGACTTGTAGAAGGCCGCGCGCCCGGCGCTGTCGCCGCGCAGAAGGCCCTCGAGGTTGAACTCGATGCGAACGCCCGCGGCGCGTTCCGCCGGGGTCAGCAGCTGCTTCTCCATCGCCTGCTCGAAGCGCTTGAGACGGCGGCGCAGGGTGAACTTCTGGAAGATCAGCACTTGCTGCTCGACGCCGGTAGGCCAGCTGCTGGTCTTCGAGTAGTGCTGGATCAACACCGGCGGCACCGCGAAGAAACGACAGATCTCCTCGATCGAGAAGCCACGTGTCTCCAGCAGTTGCGCGTCCTCGGGCGGTACCACGAGGCTCTGCCATTCGACGCCGCCCTCGGCGATGAAGGGGCGCCCGGTATTGGCCGCGCCGGTGAACTCCTCGAGCATGTATTTGCGGGCGATCTCGCGGTTCTCCTCCGAGAGCCAGTCCTGGAACTTCAGGACCCCCGAGGGGCGCATGCCATTGTTGAAGAAGCCCGCCGCCGAGGCTTCCGCCGACATGGCCATCGAGAAGGACCGCCGGGCGAAGGTCAGGGTCGACATGCCGCCCATCGGATCGCCCCCGGGTCCCCGCACATGCAGCATCTCGCCCTCGGGCAGATCGTAGCGCCGCCCAGCCTCGCTCCAGCGGTAGCGCAGGGCGCCCGAAGGATCCCGGCGCACCTGCACGAGGTTCGGCCAGACCGGCATCAGCGCGATGACCTTGCCGCCCAACCGTTCGATCCGGGCATAGCTGTTGCCCCAGAGCTCCATCGACATGGTCATGAAGTCCCAGAAATCGAGCGAGGTCTGATCGAGGTTCGGCGCGTCGTGAAGGACGCGGTAGAGCGACAGATCGCGCCGCTGGCGCCGGATGCCCGCCGCATCGTCCTGAAAGACCTGCAGTGGCAGCGAGCTGATCGCGCCCGCGATGAGATTGACGCAGCCCCAGACGGCGGCCAGCGCCATGCTGTTGTCGGGCGTCACGGTGGGCGCGCCGGGCGGCGGCGGCGGTGCCCCGGACCCGCCCGGGGATGCCCGCAGGTCGAGGACGCGCGCTTCCTCCCGCGCACCGAAGATCTTGCGCAAGAGGTTCATGCGGTCACCATGCTCCGGAAATACGAGTTCTGTCTTTGCAACCGCTCCTCGCCCGGGGAACGGCAGAGGGCGACGCCGGTGGCCATGGCCAGCGACACCATCCCGTCGATGCGGCCATAGGCGTTCGGCTTGTCGAACATCCGGTGCCCGGTGCGGTTCTCGGCATAGACGACGCTGGCCGCCATGCTGTCGAGAAGCGGGTTCTCGGCGATCCCGATCCGCTCCTCGTAGATCGCCGCCTCCAGCTTGTTGATGCTGTCGGGCATCCAGAGATAGATCTCCTGCTGGCCCGCCGGGGCTTGCGGGTCCTTCTCCAGCACCTTCTTCTGGAAACCCTGCGGATGCGTCTCTGCCGGGATCGTCACGCCGAGATCGGTCAGGTGTTCCTGCAGCCGTTCGAGCCCGTACTGGTCGCAGCCGATCACCTCGGGGGCAAAGCGCGCGTTGACCCGTGCGATCGCATCGGCCAGCCAGGCATATTTGAGCCGCTCGCCGGGCACCGCCTCGATATGGCCGTCCCGCGCCCAGTCCAGGTAGGGCGCCTGATCGCCCGCGGCGCGATCGGCGAGAGTGTCCTTCGGTGTCCAGAACCAGGTATGGGAGAGGAACCGTTCGGCATCCCGCGTCCGGTCCGTGAGCCAGACCAGCGTCAGCGCGCTGAAGTCGCGGGTCTGCGACAGATCGAGCCCCCCGAAGCAGGGATAACCCCTGGCGATCATCTCCTCGAGATCGACCGCTGCCCGGCAGGCAAGCCAGGCCTCGCGCCGGATCGCGGCGGTCTGGGCCTGCGTCCATTCGCAGAAATGCAGCCGCGCGATGCCGTTGCGCTTGCCCGGCATCTTCCTGGCCTGGTCGACCTGCGCGGCAAGCCATGGCGTGGTGATGGTCACGTCGAGAAGCGGGTTCGCCTTGACCCAGCATGTGGGATCGTTCTCCCAATCGTCGCCCTCGTCCAGCGAGCAGACGAAGGCGAAGGTCGTGTCATCCTCGAGGACCCCGGCCGCCACGCGGACGGCATGCTGGTGCTCCTCCCAGCAGATCGAGGTGCGGTCCGTGCCGCTGTTCGTGGCCATGCAGAGAAGCGGCTGCATGCGGAACTTGAAGCCGCGCTCCAGCATGTCGATCGTGTCGCGGCTCGGGTGCTCGTGGACCTCGTCGCAGAGCGCGCCATGCGGCCGGGGCCCCGACTGCCCGCCCGACTTGGCCTCGTTGGCGATCGGCTTGAAGAAGCGGCGGCCGCCATCCTTGCCGACATAGCTCAGCTGCCAGACCGGGTTCTGCCCCTGCTGCTCGATCTTGGCCGAGAGGCGGGGCGACTGGTCGACCATGGCCACCGCGTCCTGAAAGAGGATGCGCGCCTGGTCCTTCTTGGCGGCCGCCGAATAGATCTCCGCACGCGCCTCGCCATCCGCGACCATGAGATAGAGGCCGATGCCGCCGAGCATCGGCGACTTGCCGTTGCCCTTGCCTTCCTCGTCGTAGAAGCGCCGGAAGCGGCGCAAACCGGTGGCGGCATGCTTCCAGCCGAAGATCGACCCGACCCGGAACGCCTGGCTCGGGTGCAGGACGAAGGGCACGCCCTCAAACTGGCCGCCGTTTAGCCGCAGGTTCCGGGCGAACCAGCCGATCACCTTGCGGGCCGCCGCGACATCCCAGAAGAGGCCGCGCGCCGGACCCTCGGCCAGGTCGCGGATATGGCGCGCGGCGGCGTCGCGCACATGGGGACCGGCCACGATGGCACCGGCCACCACATCCTCGGCCCATGCCGTGACCGGATCGGCCTCGTAGGCCGCCGTCCGGTCAGGTGAAGTCATCGTCGCCCTCGGGGAAACTGAAGCCCAGCTGGCCCTGGTTGCCCATGGCCCGCTCGGCCGCCGGCGTCATCCCGAAATCGCCGGCCAGCGCGCGCACCTGCCGCCAGGTCTCGTTCAGCTGGGCGACCTCGGGGCGGGACTTGATCTGCAGGCCGTTGCGGGTCTTCGCCTCGTAGGTCTCGCCCAGCTCCTCGATCAGGGTCGTGTATTCCTCGTAGCGCACCACCGACCGGCAGAGCTGGACGAACATGAAGACGTTCACCTCGTTCAGCCGGTTCTTCGTGGGATGGCAGAGCGGCGGCGCCAGGCGGTCATAGACCCATCGCACCTTGTCGAGGAGGCCCTCGGGGCGCAGCTCGGCGGCGCGCGCAAGGGCCCGCGCCTCGAGGTTCTGGCCGCCGGTGCCATCCTCGCGCATCGGGACGACGGAGCTGTCCTTCGGCCTGCGTCCCTTCACCCCTCGAGCCTCCTCATGCTGTGGCTTTTTCCATTCAATTCCCGGTTTGCGCACAGAAACTGTCCGCACCGGTCCGCAGCCCTTGGCCTTGGGGAGTTTGCGATACCCCCCTTGGCCGGGTTGGCGGTCAGCGATTGGCCGGGTGGGCCGGATCGATCGGCCAGCCGTCGCGCCCGCGGGCGTTCGAGAAGCCACGGACCTCTTCGCGTTGCTTGACCACGTCGTGATGATCGGGACAGAGCGTCTGCCAGTTGGCCACGTCCCAGAAGAGCGCGTGATCGCCACGATGCGGAACGACGTGATCGACCACCAGGAACCGCCGCCGCCGGTCCGCCTGCGACAGGCCTCCCATGGTCAGGCCACCGTCATTGACGCGACCCGCCTGGCGGCAGAGCCGGCAGAGCGGCTCCCGCGACAGATGGCCGAGACGAGCGCGTCGCCAGCGTGCCGTCTTGTAGAACGGATGACGTGACATGGCGCCTCAGGATGTGACGGATGATGGGATCGGCGCCGGGCCGCTGATCCAATGTCCAGTCCAAAAAGATAGCTGGAACGAGGTATGGCCGCGAGGAATAAGGGTTCGGGACCTTTCGGTGCAGGCACGCTGCATCCGGTCCAGGACTGCCACCAGCATCAGATGCAGGTGCGATACATGTTTTTTGGCCAAGGCCAACGCCTTGCACTTTTTTTGGTTAGAACTGCAACTTTGGAGACGGCACTCCCGTGATTAGGATCCGAATTTTGACAGTTTCATCGATTTTGGGAGGATCGAATGTCAAATAGATTACTGCACGAACAACTGGCCGAGGCTAGCCAATGTGGTTGCCATTGGCTTGGCAGGCTGGCCCACCTCAACAGGCAGGGTGTCACGGCGGGTCCGGATCAGGAGGAGGCCATACGCCAGACGCAGTATTGGCTGCACCGATACGGGTCTCTCGCCGACCAAGTCAGCTCTCGCAATTGACGAATGCACGCCGGAGCAACGGCTTTCGGGCGCGTTTTTGCACGATGATCGAGGGCATCAGCCATCGAACCTGTAGCTCGGCGGTGGCGGTTGACATGGTGTGGTGGCCAGACATCCCACCAAAGCTGCAACAGATCATCTCCGGTCGTGGAAACCATACTGGGGCAAAGTCGCGTTCGATGCGTAGGATTAATTTTAGTTAACTTTTTTCCGAGGGTGGCAAGTTATGCCCCGAATGATCCTGACCGACTTTCATTCACTTCAGCCGCTTGTTGTGGAATTCGAACCCAGTCCCAAAATAGCCGTCTCTGAGTGCTTCGACTACTCGACTTGCGTCATCATCTACAGCAATGGAGCCGAACAGATCTTCTTCGTCGTCGAGTCCAAGTTTCACGTCGAGGAACTCTGGCGCATAGCGCAGTAACCTTGGCTGTTTGGTGTCCATTCTCTTCAGCGTCCAGTTTCAACCGGTGGTATCGATGAACACTACGATCCGTGTCGGTCGCAGGATTGTGTGAAACTCTTGGTTTCGCTACCCTTTGGCCTCGGAAAACGCGCAACAGAGACGAGGACGATGACGTCATGCTGACCATGAGATTGATCTCCATGCCGGCTGGTGAACCAGTTGACGTGACATTCAGCGACGAAACGAAATTCGATATCCACCCCGGCGCTGAAGGGGCGACGGTGCTGGTATTGCGCCACCGTGGCGTGCAGCGAATTCTTCACGTCAGGGATACGCCAGACCAAATCTCTGCCGCTAGGAGCACGGCGCTCGGGAGCGCACGCTGACATGCGGATAGGTGAGGCTGGCCAGGTTCATTTTCTCCAGCAGCCTTTGCCTATTATGAGGCCTCCCTCTGGGCGAAAATCATAAGAAACAGGCAGCGGATCAACCCTTGAGAGGTGATCGGGAAAGTCGGCGCAACCCTAGGTAAAGAAGACGCACGCAGGTGTTCACGATTTCAGTTCGCGCAGGAACCCATTCAGCCGCGTTGTCATTTGTATCGACTAAATGACAGCATTGGAGACTGCGAATGGTCGGTGATTTCACCCACGAGGAACTACGGCTTATTCACCACGCGCTGAATGCATTTCAGCACAATACCGGCTATCGTGCTCTGATCCAGAAGATCGACGGCTTGGTCGATCAATCGAACTTAGGATACGGTCCCCAGCTTCCCAAACGGCATGCGGGCCACGGGACAACATACCACTCTTGAAGACAAACGCCCGCAGAGAGAGTTCCCGGCGGACGCACCTGTGGATGATGACAAAGGTTATGCCTTGCGGTGATCTAAGCGGTCAATCCAAACTTTTATCACCGAGCCATGCTTTCGAGGCACGCTCCCAATGCGACTTTAAGGCAGGAGACGTGCTTCCCCGACTTTGCCCAGCCATGCGCGCGTAAAACGTCGTCGAAGCGCTTCCCCTGCAGGCAGATCGCGTCGACCAGCGCGCGGTTTGTAATGATCGACGCCCTTGCGCCGCCGCGACTGGACGGGCGCACGCGGCGCACCACCATGGCGGTCCCGGTACCGATCCGGCGCTGCAGCCTGCGGATCTCCTCGCCCTCGGCCAGATAGGCGTCGATGAAAGCGCCTCCCGATGATGGCCCCGACCCACGTCGGGCCTCGAGGCTGGCGCAGCGCATGCCGCCCGCATCGTGTCGCTCGACCAGGTCGCGATAGCGTCGGGCGACGGTGACCTGCGCCTTGGTGAAGGGCGCCTCGCGTCCCTTGGCCGCGGCGATGCGGGCCAGATCGTCGAAGATGTCGGCGGCGCGCACGGCCTTGAAGCCCCGCCAGCCCATCTCCTCGACCTTGTAGCCGGAGCTGGACTTGCCGTCGGGCATCACCACCCGCGGCATCTCGGCCACCTGCGGTCCGCGCGCCGGGGCTGTCGGAATGGCGGGGCCGCAGCCCGCCACCGGCGTCGCGCGATCGATCATCGCCCGCAGCCGTTCGGCCTCGCCCTCCAGCCGCGCCCGTGCCGCCTGCCTGTCGATCATGCTCATGCCGCTGTCCCTTCCTCGTTTGCCGCGTTCTGGATGGCCTCGATCTCGGCCAGATCCGCGTGCCAGGCAGCCAGCCAGTCCTTCTCGGCCAGCGTCGCGCGCCCGACCTCGATGTTCTCGCGGATGACCCGGCGCTTGTGGCGGTTGGCATCCGCGTCCTGGCGCAACCGCGTGATGATGTACTTGCCCGGCGGCGGGCCCAGCTTCCGGGCGATCTGGAACAGCTCCACCGCCCAGCCCTCGGCCATGGCCTGCCGTCCCATGGCCGACCGGATCAGGCTCTGGGCATAGGCGCTGTCGCGCGGCGGCGGGCATTGCAGCGTCATCGCCCAGGACCGGATCAGCCCTTCCTCGGGCCAGATGCCCTTGACCGCATGCCGCGCGATCAGATCGACCATGGCCCGCAGGTTGTCGTCGGACATGTAGGTCAGCCAATCGCGCAGCCGCGCCATGGCCTTGTCATGCGCCTCGGCACTCACGCCGCGCTTGCGCGCCAGCCCCGCCAGGGGCTGCATCAGCAACCCATCCACCCGCGCCCTCATTTCCGCATTCGGAGCCGACATGGCATCTTCCCCTTCTCTCAGCCCTTCAACCTATCCACAGGCGCCATCGCCGGAGTGTCGCGCGACGGGCGCTGTCTCTTTCCCTGTCTTTTTCTTTGTCCCTGTCTCTATGGAGCGAGACAGTCTCGAAGTGTCTTTGGACTGTCTCGGACTGTCTTGCGGACAATGTCGGGACAGTTCGGACAGTCTCAGGCGCGCGTTCGTTTCTGCGCCATCGTCAGGTCCAGCATGTGATCGGACCAGCGCGCGATCCCGCGCTCGATCCAGCTCGAGGACCGGTACTCACAGCCCTCCGCGACCAGCCATTCGTCGATCCAGCGCAGGGCCGCGTCGTTGGCGGCGATTTCCTTGCTGTATCCGGCCAGCGCGGTCCGCAACCGCAACAGCCGCTTGCTGACGCTGGCGGCCTCGCTCCGCGCCCGGTGATCTTCCTTGCGGGCGATCGCGTCTGTCAGCGTGCGCAGGATCATCGGATGCATCAGCCGGATCTCGCCCCCACAGCGGACGTGGCGCCACTTATGCAACGGCCCGAATTCCAGCCGGCACAGCTGCTCGAAATGGTCGCGATCCTCGAAAACCATCTTCGCCAGGACGCCCAGATCGGTGGGCAGGGTCCCGATCGGCGATTGGTCATAGGCGATGTTGATCAGGTCGAAATAGAGCGCCCGGCATTCCTTGGTGGCCTTCAGCCGCATGTCGCAGTTCAGCCAGCGCCGCCGCTCCCAAGCCATGAAGTAATGGCTGTCCAGCCGATCCTCGCGCGTCAGCGGGTATTCGTCGATCTCGCCCACCGGCGCCAGGGACAGGCTCATCGCTCCGCTCCCATGCCTGCGCGCATCATCCGGCCCAGCAGGTAGTCGCGATAGCGTGGCGTCATGCCCGCCTTCAGCTGGCGATGCAGATGCGCGTAACCCACTCCCAGGGCCCGCGCCGCCTCGGCGATCGAGGCAAAGCGCCGGCCGTGGATGACGCAGGGCCTGGCATTCGGCCGGGGCACATTGCGCCGGGGCGCATGGGATCCCAGGCCCGCCGCGTCGGCATGGCCCTTGCGGTCCAACTGCCCCGAGATCGATCCCGGCGTGATCCGCAGCGCCGCCGCAGCGGCCGAGATCAAGGGATAGACCGTGCCCCGCACCCGGACCGGCACGCAGCGCGGGTGATCGGGACAGTGGCGCACCTTGCCCTCGCGCAGCCGCCGGCGCCATGCTCGCTGCCGCGCGATCTCCGCCTCGCGGCAGGCATCGCAGCGGCACTTGTGGCTGACATAGCCCGAGGATGTCCCGTGCGGGATGGGCCGCGGTCCGGCCGCCATCGGCGCGCCTTCGGATGACGTGATCATTGGCGCCTCGCTCGTTCCGGTACCGCCGCGCGGCACCACGCCCCCATGGGGTGAAAAGCCCGGGCCGCCAGGGAGGAGGAGAGCGGCCCGGGCACCCGCAGGCCCGCGACCGGCGCGGGGGCGGATGAGAATGAAAAGGACGCGGCAGCCCTGCAGCCGCCGCGCCAGGTGCCGGTGCAGGACAGGCGATGCCCGGACCGGAAAACATGCCCCGCTGCCAAAAGGCAGCTCTCGGCCGGGCCAGCCGCAGGGTCCGCAATCCCGGGTCTTCCGTGCTTCACCCGAAGGCGGCCGGAATTGCGGCTTGGGTGGGGGGTGATACCCCTGGACGGGCCATGCTTCCTGCCCATCTCATCCACCTTCGGGTGTCCTGATGACCCGAAACCCATCATTCGCCCTGCATGATCTCGGCATAACGCGCCAAGCTCCGCGTCGCGTGATCGACATGGTGGCCGTAAGGCGCGTTCAGCCCGTCGAACCAGTTGCAGGCCGTCTGAAAGGTGACGCCGAAATGCACGGCGCAAACCTCGCGGCTGGCAAAGCTGGCAATCATCAGCAGCGACCAGCGGCGCAGGAAGGCGTCGCGGTCGGTGCTATGACCACCATGGGCACGGCGCGCGGCATCGCGGCCGCGGCCCCGCCCGTCAAACAGGTTGGCATGGGACATTGGACGGCATGCGCCGTCATGCTGCGTCGGGCGCAGTGTTTGCAGGGGAAGTGTCATGAGAGGGCTCTTGGTTATGGGTGGAAGTGGGTTTGGTGGCAGATGTCACCCATGCTTCGAAGTCCACCTTGCCGTCGGTTGCAGCCTTAATGGCTGCCGCCATGGGAATGTTAGGCAGAGCGACGCCTCGAACCAGCCGAGAGACCGTAGCCTGCGTAACGCCGATGGTAGCAGCAAAATCTTCCTGCTTCGTCCGGCTGGATTTGAGATATTCTGCAAGGGTCATCATGGCCAGAATAAATACGCAACAGGTATATACTGGTCAAGCATAAAAATTCGCACCCCGTATTCGACAGTTTGCTGGCTTGCGATCAAAATGGCGCCATGAACAACATCACGCGAATACGTAAGGCAAAGGGTCTCCGGCAGAACGATCTGGCGGATATGGTCGGGGTTAGTCAGCCTCACATCTCTCGTATCGAGAAGGGCGACGAAGGGCCTCCTCTTTCTTTGTTTCGCACTATCGCAGATGCACTGAGCGTACCGCTATCGGCCCTGTTTACTGACCCAAGAACCGATGCAGAACAGGCGCTTATAGAGGCTTTTCGCGATCTTCCTGAGAGCCGTAGGCAAGGTTGGCTCGAAATGGCTCGTTTGGTTCAGGCCGAAGCTCGAGCAGCAGATCGAGCAAGTGATCAAAGTCAGACTCGCTAAGCTCGTTTACAATTTGCGAAAATTCTTCAACCTGACCAGGCATAACATTCCTCAAGCAATATGAGAACATTAAGCGAACAAATGCAGTTCGCGCAACCCCCGATGGTACTTGGCTGCATGCGAGCGATGAAGACCTGCGGTGGATTAATGCCTGACAAGCATAATTATCCTTGACCAGTATATGCGTTATACGCATATTTGCTCCATCGCAACCCGATGGAGATCACGGCCATGCAGATCATCGCCGACACCCTTCGCCAGCCCACCATCCCGGCCCAGGCCCGCGCCATCATCGCTGACCCGGAGCTGGCCGCGCGCGCCGGCGAGACCGCCCGCCGCTTTGCCTGGTACATCACGGTCAGTGCCCGCGGCGGCAAGGTCCGCCAACGCCACCGGCCCGCAAACCTGATCGAGGGGCCGCGCTGATGGACCCGCACAACAGCATCAGCGCCCGGCGCGATGATACGCCTTCGACCCTGCCGATCGACCTGCCCGCCATCGACAGCTTTTCCGATCCGCTGCGCCCCATCCTGACCAGGGGCGACATGATCGCCTTCGTGATCGGCATTCTCGGCACGCTCTGCGGCGGCGCCCTTGTCTGGTGGATCTTCGCATGAGCCCGCGCAGCATGGCCTTGGCCGCCTTCATCAAGCACGACTGCTCACTGCATGGCTGGTCGCGCAGCGCGCTGCAGATCGCCGAGGATCTGGCCGACCGCTATCCTGCCGCGGCCAGCTGGAACCTGTCGGCCCGCCACGTGGCGCGCGTGCTGCGCGAATGCGGCTGGACGACGCGCACGCGCAGCAGTCGCGTCGAACGTGGCGCGGATATCGACCAGACGCTGCACGGCATGGCCGATCCAGGTGAACTGCAGTTCAGCGCATGACCGACATCGTCACCCATCGCGGCATCCAGATCTGCCGATACGACGTGCCCTACACGCCCTTCTTCTGGACCCATGACGAAACGGACGGCTACGGCGTCGCCTGCACCGTGGCCGTCGCAAAGGATCAGATCGACAAGCACCTTGCGAAAAAGGACCAGGACAGATGACTGACATCACCCTTCCGCCCCGCGCGACTGCCTGCACGGCAGAAGAGCGCGACGAGATCACCGCCGCCATGGTTGGCGTCATCGACCGCTATTGCGGCATGGACCCCATCGACATGCCGCTGGCGCGCGAACTCGGCGCCGAATGCTGCCGCATCATCGAGGCGCGCGAGCGGTCCGCCGCCCGCCCGGAGGGCCGGACATGAAGAACAAGCTGGGCGACCTGAACAACCACCTCTTTGCCGCCCTGGAACGGCTCGGCGACGAGGGCATGACGGCAGACCAGATCGAGCAGGAAGCCAAGCGCGCCGACGCCATCGTCGCGGTCGCCGACAAGATCATCGGCACCGCCGACACGCAGCTGAAGGCGGCAAAGCTCTGGGCCGAACATGGCAGTGCCATCATGCCCATGCTGCCCAAGGTCGGCGGCAGTGCTACCGAGATCGAGGGGAAGGCCGAATGAAGGGCCGCGCCATCACCTATCACCCCGAGGAGCTGGCTTGGATCGAGGCGCGCAAGGATCTGCCGCGGGCGGAGCTGCACAGGCTGTTCCGCGCCTTCTGGCAGCGTGACGACGTCTCGCAGGCAAACCTAACCGCGCTCTGCAAGCGGCGCGGCTGGATGACCGGGCGCACGGGGCATTTCCACAAGGGTCAGGTCTCCCACAACAAGGGCAAGCCAATGCCGCCGGAGGTCAGGGCCAAGGTCATGGCGACGGCCTTCAAGCCGGGGCACCGGCCTGCGAACCATCGCGGACCGGGCCATGAACGCATCGACAGCAAGGACGGCTACGTCGTGATGATCGTCGACGAGCGGAACCCGTGGAACGGGCATGCCACGCGCCCGGTCCACAAGCACCGCTATCTGTGGGAACGGCAGCATGGTCCGGTCCCGGAGGGTCATGTCCTGAAATGCCTGGACGGCGACAAGACCAATTGCGACCCGGCCAACTGGCAGGCGATCCCCCAGGGCATGCTGCCCCGGCTGAACGGTCGCTGGTCGGGCCTGAAATACGACGACGCGCCCGCCGAGCTGAAGCCCGCGGTGATGGCCGTGGCCAAGCTGGATCACGCGGCGCGCGTGGCACGCAAGCGGAGGGCATGATGGCACGCGCCGACCTGACATTTACACCCAGATTACTTCCTGCCTCGAAGGCCGCAGCCTATCTGGGCATCAGCGAAAGCACGCTGCGGACGCTGAACCTGCCCCGCCGTATCCTTGGCAGCAAGCGCCTCTATGACGTCCTGGCCCTTGACCACTACGCAGACTCACTGACTGTGGAAGGAGAAGAAATAGCATCAGAGGCAAACACATGCCGCGGCAAATTCGGGCGGCGGGCGTCGTGACGCTCAAGCACTTGCAGACCATCTACAAGGGCGGGAAGGTCTATCATTACCTGCGCGCCCCCGGAGCCAGGCGCCAGCGCTTGCCCGATCTGCCGATCGATAGCGCCCCCTTCCTAGCCGCCTATGCGGCGGCCCTGACGGTGGCCGAGGTCAAAACCAAGGCGAAGCCCGGCACCATCGCGCTGATGATCGAGGGATACCTCTCCAGCCGCGATCATCTGGACCGGTCCGATTCCTACCGGCGCACCATCAGACGCCATGCCGAAGCGATAAAGGAACAGGCCGAGGATGCGCTGGCCGCACACCTGACCACCGAGGACATCGCCGACGATCTTGAACCGCTCGCGCCCAACGCCGCTGCCGACCGGCTGAAGACGTGGCGCGCGATTTGTGCCTATGGCAAGACGAAGCGCCTGCTTACTGTCGATCCATCTCTGGCAGCGCGCCGGAAGGCCATTCCGAAGACCATCGGTCATCCGGCATGGACCGATGCGGAGATCGAGCGCTATCGGGCGAAATGGCCCGTAGGCACTGTGCAGCGGCTGACATTCGAACTGATTTTCTGGACTGGCGCCCGGATCAGCGACGCGGTCCTGATCGGTCCAGGAATGGTCGGTCGCGACGGAGTTCTTCAGTTCAGCCAGCAGAAGACCGGAGAGCCCGCTTTCGTCCCTTGGACCTGCCAACCACCAGCCTATGCGCTGCGCATGCTTAAAGACCGCCAACAGCTGCATTTAGCGTTGGAGGCTCGGTCGGAAAAGCACATGACGTTCTTGGCCACAGCCCACGGCAGGACTCGATCTTCGAAGGCTCTGGGGCACTTGGTTTCGGAGGCGGCCGACGCTGCAAAGATCGACAAGTCAGCGCATGGGCTGCGGAAGGCACGCGCGAAGGCATTAGCCGAGGCGGGCGCCACGGTTCACCAGATCGCTGCTTGGACAGGCCACATTACACTTGAGGAAGTGGAGCATTACACGCGGGAGGCAGATAGACGGGCGGCGGTGCAAGGCCTCGTGCGGCCCTCGGTAACTCTGGAAATAAGAGAATAGCGAGGCTCGCCGTCAAATATGGCACGCAAAATCAACTGCATTTTTGAACCGAAGGCGCTTCAAAAAAGATCGTACTGCGTTGTGGCATCCACCCGTAGAACGCCAAGTAATTGCCAAGTTTGCCGTCTCTTGGCCATGTTTCCAATGCAGAAGAGCATACCTTTGCTCGGATAGTCTTCGTTGAAAACGGAGTTCATCCATTGCAGGGTCGCCTGCTCGGAACCCTCTCTCCGGCGACCATTAAAGAACATTGCGTGTGCCTCCCAATCGCCATTTGCATAATCATGACGGCCAGCAGCGTCTTCAAATTTGAACCGAAATTCGTAAGGACTAGGTTCAAGTGCCTTTAGCTGCTCGTCGAAAAATGACCCCTGACGAGCTGCTTCTGCGTAAGTCGCACGCTCTTGCTCTAACTGATCTGGATGCTTCTTTTTGCTATAAAACAGAGTGTTCTTTGGGCGGATCAGTGCCAACGATCTTCCTTCGCCAGAGGCGGCCTCGGCGGAGGAAGACACGAATCGATTTAGAAATGGCGCGCGCTCCTTTTCAGGCATCGCGCCGCTGATAGCTAGACTATCTTCCATAACGTGACAGCTTTCGAGACGCCTATCTCGCGTAGGTAGTCGGTACTTAAAGTCGACCCAATCCCACCTCTTGAATGCGGATGTATCTTTCAAATGCCGAAACCGGATTGGAAACAGCCGCTTGAATTCACCACTTGCTGTAACTCCGGCACAACAGACTGTTTCGCCGTGACTGACGCTACGCTGCGGTAAGGCCTTTACCAGAATTGAAACGCGGCAACTTTGAAGCATGGTGGACATAACGATCCGGATTATCTGAATACAAATTAAAAATTTCGAATTCAGTATCTTCGATCACGCTGTGCGCGACAATAGTTCTATGGCATGCCGTTGGATCGCGCTCGAAGCACAGGAGACAAGTCGCGGCTGAGCGGGTGAATTCCGTCAGTTCCTGCAAAGAGGCCTGTGCAGATGGGGTTTGAATGTGTTCACCATAAATGGAGCGAAACAAGTCAAATTTCCCTGCGCGAGCTGCCTCCCGGCCTGGCTTCGGATCACCCAGTGCAACGAAGTGACGGTATAGGATACCCTCTTCAGCCAGACGTGCCGCCAGCTTTTTCTTAGAGAAGCCTGCTTTGCGTGATACCGCTACAGCACGGACGTCAGCCAAGCGCTCAACGCCAGCTGCTTTCAACGTTCTGACGAACCGATCAATGTCGGTGCCTTCATACCCCACAGTAAATAGGACGCTCATATCAACCTCTTTTTAGAGACTGTAGCACGCCGAGCCAGAGACTTGAATCCCTGCGCCTGAGGTCAGTCCAAATTCTGCCAAAAGCTGAAAATGACTCTGAATTGGCAATACATAGACATGGCGTGCAGCGTCTAACGACAACGCTTCACTGTGAAGAACAAACCGGGAAACAAGTAAACTCTCAAGCAGTTACTGTAAACTGCAAGGTAAACGTCTTGTTTTCTTTTAATTTAATGAATGAGTGGCAGCCCGTAGGGGAATCGAACCCCTCTTTCCAGGTTGAAAACCTGGCGTCCTAACCGATAGACGAACGGGCCACTCTGTGTCGCTGCCAGTCTTGCTTGGCTGCGTTGAAGCGGTGTTTAGGCAAAGCGTCCGAGAGGCGCAAGCACAAAAATCGCCTTTCGATGAAAAAACTTCAAAATTCCAAAAAAGCCTAATAAATGCTGCGATATTAAGGCGTAACGTCGGGCGGCCTTTCCCGATACCATGGGGTCGCGGCGAATCTTTGACAGAATCGCGACACGGGCCCCGACCCGAATGCACCCCTTATCACCAAGCGGCAGCTTGCGGCCTTTCGCGCGGGGTTGTAGACCCGCGCCCAACGAAAGGAGACGTCATGTCGATCACCGAGGACGAGGCCCGCAAGGTCGCCCATCTGGCGCGCATCGCGGTCGATGACGCCCAACTGCCGGCGCTGGCGCGCGAGCTGAGCGGCATCCTGCACTTCATGGAACAGCTGACCGAGGTCGATGTCGACGGCATCGAACCGATGACGGGCGTCACGCCCATGCGCCTGAAGCGGCGCGAGGATGTCGTGACCACGGGCGGCATGCCCGACCGTATCCTGTCGAATGCGCCCGATGCGCGCGAAGGCTTCTTTGCCGTCCCGAAGGTGGTGGAATGACCGATCTGAACACGCTTACCATCGCCGATGCCCGCGACGCGCTGGCCAAGGGCGACGTCACCTCGGTCGAACTGACCGAAGCCTGCCTGACCGCCATCGAAGGCTCGGGCGCGCTGAACGCCTTTGTCCACAAGACGCCCGACATGGCCCGCGACATGGCGCGCGCTGCCGATGCGCGGCTGAAGGCGGGCGACGCCACGGCGCTGACGGGCATTCCCCTGGGCATCAAGGACGTCTTCTGCGTCAAGGGCGTGCCGGGCCAGGCCGCCAGCAACATCCTGAAGGGCTTTGTTCCCGAATACGAATCCACCGTGACGCAGAACCTTTGGAACGCGGGCGCGGTCATGCTGGGCAAGCTGAACCAGGACGAATTCGCGATGGGTTCGACCAACGAATCCAGCAGCTATGGGCCGGCGGTGAACCCGTGGCGTCTGCCCGACGGCACGCAGCTGACGCCGGGCGGGTCCTCGGGCGGGTCGGCGGCGGCGGTGGCGGCCGATCTGTGCCTGGGCGCGACCGGCACCGATACCGGCGGATCGATCCGCCAGCCCGCGGCCTTCACCGGCACGGTGGGTCTGAAGCCGACCTATGGCCGTGTCAGCCGGTGGGGCGTGATCGCCTATGCCTCCAGCCTGGACCAGGCGGGGCCGATGACCAAGACGGTCCGCGACGCCGCGATCATGC
Organism: Paracoccus sp. SM22M-07; assembly: GCF_001887735.1. NCBI lineage: Bacteria > Pseudomonadati > Pseudomonadota > Alphaproteobacteria > Rhodobacterales > Paracoccaceae > Paracoccus > Paracoccus sp. SM22M-07. The sequence goes on along the minus strand of NZ_JPKW01000009.1, from coordinate 113,266 downwards.
TGGGTGCCATGGCATCCGCCGATCCGCAGGATTCGACCAGCGCCGACATTCCGGTGCCGGATTTCGAGGCCGCCCTGACCGGCGACATCCGCGGCAAGCGCATCGGCATCCCCCGCGAATACCGGATGGAGGGCATGCCGCCCGAAATCGACGCGCTGTGGACCCAAGGCGCCGAGATGCTGCGCGACGCGGGCGCCGAGATCGTCGACATCAGCCTGCCGCACACGAAATACGCCCTGCCCGCCTATTACGTCATCGCCCCGGCCGAGGCGTCGTCCAATCTGGCGCGCTATGACGGTGTGCGCTATGGCCACCGCGCGAAACTGGGCGCGGGCGACGGGATCGACGATCTTTACGCCAAGACCCGGGCCGAAGGCTTCGGCCCCGAGGTTCAGCGCCGCATCATGATCGGCACCTATGTGCTGTCGGCGGGCTTCTATGACGCCTATTACAACCGCGCCCGCAAGGTCCGCGCACTGATCAAGCGTGACTTCGACAACGCCTTCGCCGATGGCATCGACGCGATCCTGGCGCCCACGACGCCGTCATCGGCCTTCCCGCTTGGGTCGGTGGACAAGGGCGACCCGGTGCAGATGTATCTGAACGACGTCTTCACCGTGACGCTGAACCTGGCCGGTCTGCCGGGCATCGCCGTGCCGGTCGGGCGCGACAGCAAGGGCCTGCCCCTGGGTCTACAGATGTTCGGTCGCCCCTTCGGCGAGGCCGATCTGCTGAACCAGGCCCTGGTGCTGGAGCGGGCCGCAGGATTTGTGGCCAAGCCGGATCGCTGGTGGTAACGTCCGGCGATAACCTGATGTCGGAGGCAAGATGCGCGGCTGGTTGATCTTATCTGTGCTGGCCGTGGCCGGCTGCGGCGAACACCGGGGCTGGAACCCGAACTATCAGTTCGGCGACAACCCCTATGGCGCCTATCGCACCGCGCGCGAAGCGGCGCTGGTGGCGGGGACGTCGCCTGCCATGACCATCCCGGTGGCGCGGCCCTTCTACAGCCCCTCGCCCGCCAAGATCGCGGGTCGCAGCCCGGTGCCGGTGCCTGCCACGATGGGCCTGCCTTCGACTCAGCCCGGGACGCAACCGGTGGCGCGTCGCGATCCGGATGCACCGATCCCGATCGTGTCGCCAGCGATGATGCCCTGACCCCCAAGGACGACACGATGGACGGCCCCAGCCCGAACCACGGCGATCGCCGCGGCCAACGCCCCCGGCTGATCGTCTTGCATTACACCGGCATGGCGGATGCGGCCTCGGCGCGCGCGCGCCTGTCGGACCCGGTGGCCGAGGTCAGCGCCCATTGGCTGATCCACGAAGACGGCTATGCCGACATGCTGGTCTCCGAAGATCGCCGCGCCTGGCATGCGGGCGATGGCAGCTGGCAGGGCCAGGCCGACGTGAATTCCCGCAGCATCGGCATCGAAATCGCCAATCCCGGCAACCGCCCCTTTGCCGCCCGCCAGATGGATACGCTGGAAAACCTGCTGGGCCGCATCATGAGCCGCTGGCAGATCGGCCCCGAAGGCGTCATCGCCCATTCCGACATGTCGCCGGGGCGCAAGGTCGATCCCGGCCCGCGCTTCGATTGGGAACGGCTGTCCCGGCAAGGGCTGGCCATCTGGCCATCGGACCGTCGTGGGCCCGCCCTGCCCCTGGCGGAATGCCTGACCCGCATCGGCTATCCCGATGTCGAACCCGCCAAGCGTCTGGCGGCCTTCCGCCTGCGGTTCCGCCCCTGGGCGCATGGCCCCGAGACCGAGGAAGACCGGCGCATCGCGGCCAGCCTGCTGCCCGCCTGATCGCGCCCGATCCACCCCCGGATCGACCATTGACGCGCCGCCCGATCCCCGCCATACCGACCGCGCGCGGAGGGCTGGATGACCGCGGCGGGGCAACCTGTCGAGGAAAGTCCGGACTCCATGAGGTAATGGTGCCGGGTAACGCCCGGCGGGGGCAACCCCAGGGAAAGCGCCACAGAGAACAGACCGCCTGTCTTCGGACCGGCAAGGGTGAAACGGTGGGGTAAGAGCCCACCGGGGGGCTGGCAACAGCGCCCGCATGGCAAGCCCCACCAGGAGCAATGCCGAATAGGGATCGCGCGCGGCGCAAGCCGCAGGGCCACCTTGCCCCAGCAGATCCGGGTAGGCAGCTAGATCCGTCCGGTAACGGACGGACCAGAGGAATGGTCATCCAGCCGCGCAAGCGGTGGACAAAATCCGGCTTACAGGCCCTCCGCGCGTCTTCAGGTCTTCTTCTTGCCGGTCGTGGCGCGGGCTTCGGTCGCGCGGGCGATGGCATTCGTCGCCTCATCCTGCATCTTCTGGGCAAAGCCGACCATCTGGGCGGCATAGGCCTCGGACCAGGCCGCGAAATCGCCGCCCTTCATCTTGCTGGCGGATGCGCGCATCTCCTCGCCGCGCGCCTTCATGGCGGCGAACTGATCCTCCCACGACTTCTGCATCGTCTCCCACTGATTGCGGGCCTGATCGCCGGCCTGGTCGAAATATTCCTTCATCTGGCGCTGCATCTGGTCCTGGCGTTCGGCGGCGCTGTCCTGCCATTTCTTGATGCCGGCCATCATCTCGTCGTTGCGGGCGGTCATTTCGGACTGCCAGCTGGCCGAGCGCTCCTCGAACATGCGGGCGTTCTCGGCCAGACTGGAAAACATGTCGGACAGTTTCATGCGCGTTCCTCCTTCGGCGATGGGCCAATGAAGAAGGCCCCCGACCGCAAGCCTGCGTCCGGGGGCCTTTTTTGTCAAATGCCGATGCGGCCTATTCGTCCGTCTGGACCGGGCTGTCGGTGGGCAGACCACGCGCCCGTTCGATCTCGCGCCAGCGGGCGACGGCGGCGTTGTGTTCATCCAGCGTGCGGGAAAACTGGTGCCCGCCCGACCCGTCGGCGACGAAATAGATGTAATCCGTCTGGTCGGGATTCAGCGCCGCATTGATGGCCGCGCGACCGGGATTGGCGATGGGCGTGGGCGGCAGCCCGTCGATGCGATAGGTGTTGTAGGGCGTTTCGGCATTCAGCTCCGAGCGGCGCAAGCCGCGGTCCAGGATGCCCTGCCCGTTCGTCACGCCATAGATGACGGTCGGGTCCGTCTGCAGGCGCATCCCCTGGCGCAGACGGTTCACGAAAACACTGGCCACCTGCGGGCGTTCCCCCGCGATGCCGGTTTCCTTTTCCACGATCGACGCCATGATCAGCGCCTCCTGGGGGTTGTCATAGGGCAGGCCAAAGGGACGGGCCTCCCATTCGGCGGCCAGGATGTCGGCCTGGCGCTTGGCCATGTCGGCCAGGATCGCGCTGCGGTCGGCACCCTTCCTCAGCAGATAGGTGTCGGGGGCCAGGCTGCCTTCGGCGGGCGTTTCACCGATGTCGCCGGTCAGGAAACTGGCCGCTTTCAGCGCCTCGACGACCTGCCAGCTGGTCACGCCCTCGGCCATGACCAGCGACAGGCGCACATCGGCCTGTTCCTCGGCATCGGCGATGGTCTGCGGACGATCCTCGACACCGGGCACATAGCGGGCCATTTCCTCATAGGCGCCGGTTTCGGGGTTCATGTCGCGCAGAAGGACGGTGTTCTCGCGCACGCCGACGCGGATCAGCACTTCGGTCCCGCAGGTAGACGGGCCACCCGCCGTCACGGTGTCGACGATCTGTTCCATGCTGGCATTGGGCTGCATCAGAAAACTGCCGAATTTCAGGTCGCGCGACTTGCCAAGGTAATCGGCGCCCGCGCGAAAGATATAGGCGTTGGAAATCGCCCCCTGTTCGGCCAGCCGGTTGCTGACCGCGTTCAGGCTGGCCCCCGGCGCGATCTGGACGCATTGTGCGACCTCGCTGGGGCCGGGGCCGCTGAACTCCGACTTGCCCCAGGCGATCAGACCCGCCAAGGCCACCAGCAGAACGATCGCCAGCGTCAGGAAGTTCGAGGCGATGTTGCGCCAGATCATTCGGCGACCTTCCCCAGCACCAGGCTGGCATTGGTCCCGCCAAAGCCGAAGCTGTTGGACAGCACGACATCGACCTTGCGGCGCACGGCGGCATTGGCGGCCAGGTCCAGCTTGGGCGTCACGGCGGGGTTGTCCAGGTTGATCGTCGGCGGGCAGATCTGGTCGCGGATCGCCAGGACGCAGAAGATCGCCTCGACCGCGCCCGCAGCGCCCAGCAGGTGACCGATGCTGGATTTGGTCGATGACATCACCGCATTGCCCGCATGATCGCCCAGCAGGCGTTCGACCGCGCCCAGTTCGATCGTGTCGGCCATGGTGCTGGTGCCGTGGGCGTTGATGTAATCGATCTGCGACGGCTCGACTTTGGCCGAACGCAGCGCCGCCTGCATGGCGCGGAATCCGCCATCGCCATCTTCCGACGGGGCGGTGATGTGATAGGCATCGCCCGACAGGCCATAGCCCAGAACCTCGGCATAGATCTTGGCGCCGCGCGCCTTGGCGTGTTCGTATTCCTCCAGCACGACGACGCCCGCGCCCTCACCCATGACGAAACCGTCACGGTCGGCGTCATAGGGGCGGCTGGCCTTGGTGGGATCGTCCTGATGCTGGGTGGACAGGGCCTTGCAGGCGTTGAAGCCCGCGATGCCGATCTCGCTGATGGGGCTTTCGGCGCCGCCCGCGACCATCACGTCCGCATCGCCCAGCATGATCATGCGGGCCGCGTCGCCGATGGCATGCGCGCCCGTCGAACAGGCCGTCACCACCGCATGGTTCGGCCCCTTGAAGCCATAGCGGATGGACACCTGACCCGAGATCAGGTTGATCAGCGCGCCGGGGATGAAGAAGGGGCTGACCCGCTTGGGCCCGCGTTCCTTGATCAGCACGGCCGTTTCCGCGATCGAGGTCAGCCCGCCGATGCCCGAACCCAGCATCACGCCGGTCCGCAGGCGGTCTTCCTCGTCCTCGGGCATCCAGCCGGCATCCGTCACGGCCTGATGCGCCGCGGCCACGCCGTAGAGGATGAAATCGTCCACCTTGCGGCGATCCTTGGGGGCCATCCAGTCATCGGGATTGAAGGTGCCGTCAGTGCCGTCGCCGAAGGGGATCTCGCAGGCGTATTTGGTGACCACGTCCTTGGCGTCAAAGCGCGTTATCGGTCCCGCACCCGATTTTCCGGCCAGAAGCCGTTCCCAGGTCGCCTCCACGCCCGAGGCCAGCGGCGTGACCATTCCCAATCCGGTGACAACAACCCTGCGCATCGGCATTTCCTTCAGCTTTTCGCAATTTTCAAACCTGATACACGCGCCGCGCCAGCCGCGCAACGTCACGAAGCCGAGATCACCCGCCACAAGGCGAAGCATCGCCATGGCGGGAACCGGCCCGGGGGGTGTGGGGGGCTGGCCCCCCGCCCGTCGCGGGACGCAGGATCAGATCAGCCCTTCGGCCCTGAATTCGGCCATCACGTCGCGCTCGGGGCGTGCGCCGACATGGGCGATGACCTCGGCGGCGGCAATGCACCCCATCCGTCCGGCGACGGCCAGCGGACGCCCCGTCGCCAAGCCATAGATCAACCCTGCGGCGAACTGATCGCCCGCGCCCGTCGCATCGACAGGCACGATCCGGTGGACCGGGGCCGTCACGCGCTCACCATCGCGGATCAGGATGGCATCGTCGCCCGACCGGGTGCAGATGACTGTCCCGCAATCGGCGGCGGCCAGACGCAGCGCCTCCTCCAGGTCCTCGACCTGATAAAGCGCGGTCCATTCATGCACGTTGCCGATCACGTAATCCATCGGGCCCGCCACCAGCTTGCGGAAATCCTCGCGGTGGCGATCGACGCAGAACGGGTCCGACAGGGCGATCCCCGCCTGCCCGCCCGCATCGTGGCAGGCCCGGGCCGCCTTCAGGAAGGCATCCTTGCCCTTGGGCTTGTCGAACAGATAGCCCTCCAGGAACAGCCAGCCCGCGCCCTGGAAGACCGACGGGTTCACGTCATCGGGCCCCAGTTCGGCGGAAATCCCCAGATAGGTGTTCATCGACCGCTCGCCATCCGGCGTCACCATGATCATGCTGCGCGAGGTCGGCAGCTGATCGCCCCCCACCGGCGGGTTCACGAAGACGGTGCCCGCCGCCTCGGTCTGCTCGGCATAGGACAGGCCAAGCGCGTCATCGGCGACCCGCCCGATGAAGGCGGTCTTCAGGCCCAGCTTGCCGATCCCCGCCAGGCTGTTGGCGACCGATCCGCCGGGGATCAGCCGCGCCCGCTGCCCGCTGCCCAACTGCCCCTCGGCGGCCATCAGCTCGTTCGAGCGGTCCAGATCGACCAGCTGCATGATGCCCTTCTGGACGCCCAGGGCCGCCAGGCGATCCTCGGCGACGGGGGCGATCACGTCCATCACGGCATTGCCGATCCCGATCACATAGGGGGTGGTCATTGGGTCTTCTCCTCATAGGGACACAGGTCGGCGATCGGGCAGATCGCGCAACGGGGCCGTCTGGCCTGACAGATATAGCGGCCATGCAGGATCAGCCAATGATGCGCATGGACCTGAAAACGGGCGGGGACATGGTCCTCGATGGCGCGTTCGACCTCGTCGACATCGCGGCCGGGGGCGATGCGGGTGCGGTTGCCGACGCGAAAGATATGGGTATCGACGGCCTGCGCGGGATGGTCAAAGGCACAGGACAGCACCACATTGGCGGTCTTGCGGCCCACGCCCGGCAGGCTCATCAGGGCGGCGCGGCTGTCGGGGACCTGGCTGTCATACCGATCGACCAGGATCTGCGACAGTGCCATGACGTTCCGGGCCTTCTGCCGGAACAGCCCGATGGTCTTGATATGCTCGGTCACGCCCTCCAGCCCCAGGGCCAGCATCTTTTCGGGCGTGTCGGCCACCGCGAACAGCCCGCGCGTGGCCTTGTTCACGCCCACATCCGTCGTCTGCGCCGAAAGCGCGACGGCCACGACCAGCGTGAAGGGGTTCACATAGTCCAGCTCGGTTTCCGGCGCGGGATCGGCGGTCTGGAACCGCTGAAAGATCGCGACCTGATCGGCAAAGGGCAATGCAGCGGGGGGTTTCTTGGATGGGGCCATGGGACATGCTTTTGACCGGGTGGCGGGGCTAATGCAAGCATGCCGACATCACGCGGCCGCTGTCCCGATTGTGACGCGAATTCAGCCGCCTCAACGAAACAGTGACTTTCTTTCGGAACGGAACTGCGACAGCTTGCCACGCGTTAGCCGCGTATCCCGGAATCGGGAACGCCATCAGAACTTCGCGCGCAGCCGGGCATGACCCAAGGCCGCGCAGTCAGAGGAAAGGGAGCCCGATGAAACTCCGCACCACGTCCGTCCTTGCAGCCTCCAGCCTGTTGGTCCTCGGCGCCTGCGCCGATACCGGCATGATGGGCACCACCGGCGGTGACACCAGCCGCACCCAGCAGGGCGCCCTTGCCGGCGCCGCCGTCGGCGCGCTTTACGGCGCCACGCGCGACAGCGACAGCAACAACCAGGGCCGCGACGCCGCACGCGGTGCGATCGTCGGTGCCGCCGCCGGCGCGCTGGCGGGCAACATCCTGGACCGCCAAGCGGCTGCGCTGAAATCCTCGATCTCGAACCCCAACGTCCAGATCGTCAACCATGGGTCCTACCTGCAGGTCGTTCTGCCCGAGGGCATCCTGTTCGCCACCGACAGCGCCGCCGTTTCGGGCCCCGCGCAAAGCGACCTCTATGCCGTCGCGCGCAACCTGAACCAATATCCGAACAGCCGCGTCGAGGTCATCGGCCATACCGACAACACCGGCAGCGCCTCCTATAACCAGGACCTGTCGCAGCGCCGCGCGCAGTCGGTCGCGGGCATCCTGGCCGCAGCAGGCGTCTCGCAAGGCCGCCTTGCCGCCACGGGCCGCGGCCTGACCCAGCCGGTCGCATCGAACGATACCGCCGCCGGTCGCGCGCAGAACCGTCGCGTGGAAATCATCATCCGCCCCACCCAGTAAGGGCGCCGGAGGCAATAACTGAAAGGCCGGGCATCGCTGCCCGGCCTTTTTTCATGGGCCCGTGTCCCTGCCATGAAAAAAAACCCCCGGTGAAAAGCACCGGGGGTCTGGATCGCTGTCCCTGAAGAAAGGCTCAGTTCAGGCGGCGCGCCACGTCTTCGATGGCGTCGTCGATCCCGGCCGAACGCTGACCGGCATGGACCTGCCGGATCAGGATTTCCGAAGCCGCAGCCACGGCGGTCTGAACGGCCCGGTCGCGAACGGCACGCACCGCGTCATTCTCGGCGCTGGTGATCTGATCGCGCGCGCCCTGCAGGCGACGTTCGATCGAGGTCGCCAGATCATCCTTGGCCTTGGCGGCCTGCGCTTCGGCTTCGCGCTTGGCGTTGGCGACGATCTGATCGGCCTGGGTCTTGACCTCGCGCTGGCGACGCTCATAGCTGGCATAGATCTCCTGCGCTTCTTCACGCAGGCGACGCGCCTCGTCCAGATCCTTGCGGATGCCATCGGCCCGCTTGTCCAGAAGACCGCCGATCAGTGCCGGAACCTTGAAATAGACCAGCACCGCGATGAAGGCGATGAAGGCCAGCAACACGATGAAATCCGTGTTGCGCAGCGAGAAGAACGGGCCGGTCGCTGCGGCGGCAGGACCTGCCGTCACGGCCGCGGCAGCGGCGATTGCAAACAAGCGGGTCATTGCACGGCCCCTTTCATGCGAGCATCGACGGCGGACGCGACAGCGGCATCATCGGCATTGCCACCAAAGCTGGAGACCAGCTGGGCGGTGACGTCGCGGGCAACCTCACGCGCGCTTTCGTCGGCCGATGCGCGGATCTCGCGGATGCGGGCCTCGGATTCGGCGGCGCGGGCCGAGATTTCGGCATCCGCCTTGGCGATGGCGGCGTCCAGCTCCGTCTGGATCTCGGTGCGGTTCTGCGCGACGATGGCCTGGGCTTCGCTGCGCGCGTCGGCCAGGGCCTTGTCGTAAGCTGCCTCGGCCTCTTTGGCCTTCTGCTTGAATTCTTCTGCGGCCATCAGATCGCCGGTCACGGCACCCTGACGGTCGGACAGCACCGCGGCGATGCGCGGCAAAGCGACCCGCGACAGCACCAGATACAGAACCACCAGCGTGACGACCAGCCAGAAGATCTGGTTGCCGAAGGTGGCGATATCCAGCTGCGGAAGGCCCGCGGCTTCGGTGGCATGGCCCGCTGCATCGACCCCGTGGGTCGCGGCATCGGCGCCGTGGGCTGCTTCGTCGGTGACGACGACGCCCTCAGTGGTTTCGACCGCGGTGGTGGCGGCCTCTTGCAACAGGCTGAACATATCCTACCCCATGGCCTTGAATATCACGATGGGGTGGGGGTTGCCCCCACCCCGCCGCAAGGATGGCGATGGATCAGACCGCGAACATCAGCAGAAGCGCGACGAGGAACGAGAAGATCCCCAGTGCTTCGGCGAATGCCATGCCGATGAACAGCGTGGCGGTCTGGCCTGCAGCGGCCGAAGGGTTGCGCAGGGCGCCGGCCAGGAAGTTGCCGGCAACGTTGCCCACACCCAGAGCAGCCATGCCCATGCCGAATGCGGTCAGGCCGACGCCGATGTACTGGCCCAGTTCTCCGATATTGCCTTCCATGGTATTTCTCCTTGCGGTTGGAAGTTTGGCTTTAAACGTGTTGTGGCGATATCAGGACGACATCGCCCGGGGGCCGCAGCCCGTCACCTCAGTGCGACGGGTGCAGCGCATCCTTGAGGTACACGCAGGTCAGGATGGTGAAGACATAGGCCTGCACGAAGGCGACAAGCACCTCGAAAGCATACATCCCGACGACCGCGATGATTGCGACGGGGGCAACAGCTGCGATGGCTGCAAAACCCGCGAAAACCTTGATGACCGCGTGACCGGCGATCATGTTGCCGGCCAAACGAATGGACAGCGAGAGAGGGCGCACGAAGTAGCTGATGACTTCGATGACGGCCAGGATCGGACGCACGGCCAGCGGAGCCGAGCGGACCCAGAACAGATCCAGGAAATGCGAACCGTTCTTGATGAAGCCGATCGCCGTGACGCCCAGGAACACCGCCATCGCCAGCACGCCGGTGACGGCGATATGCGAGGTGACCGTGAAGGCCATCGGCAGCAGGCCCAGCAGGTTGGCGAAGACGACGAACATGAACAGCGTCAGGACATAAGGGAAGTAACGCAGACCGTCCTTGCCCGAGATATCCTCGATCATCTTGTAGACCAGGCCATAGGCCATTTCCGCCATCGACTGCGCACGGTTCGGCACGATGGCACGGCCACGGGTGCCCAGAACCAGCAGCGCGATCGCGGCAAGCGCAGTCAGCGCCAGCCACAGCGTCACGTTGGTCGGGGTGTACCAGTGAACCTCGCCAGCACCGAACAGCGGCTTGACGATGAACTGGTCCATAGGGTGGAATTCAAGGCCGCCGCCAGTCGGTTCCGTCGCCACGATCAATCCCTCTCGTCACTGCCCGGCTGGTCGCCGGATTTTCGGTCAAGCTCGGCCGCGGTCCGCATCATGGATTTGACGCCGGCCGCAAGACCGAAGAATATGAAGAGGACCATCAGGAAGGGCTTGGTGCCCAAGAGATAGTCCAGCCCGTAACCGACCGCGAAACCCAGCCCCAGGCCGGTCACGAATTCGATCACCATGCGCCAGGCCAGATTGGCCTGTTCGTATTTCCCCATCGGGTTCGGACCCGACGGCTTGGGCGCCTTGGCGGCCAGCTTGGCTTCCAGGGCGGCCAGACGTTCGGCATCCGCCGCCCTGTCCTTGTCGCCTTGGGACCCGCTGGCCATGTTTCACGCCCTCGTGTTCGTTGGGGGCTGTCTAGGGGCAAGGGCCGCCCAAGTCAAGCGCGCGTTGCCCGATGTCAAGCCGTTGAAAATGCGCCACTTTGCCCTTTTCGCGATTCCGTCCCAAGGGTTGCAATCCCCTGCGCGCGCGGACATTATTCAACCGCCCGGTTGAGCGTCAGCCCCCGCGGGCGGCCCCCTGCCCCCTTGGCGACAGACCGACAGGCATCCCGATGACCCCGATCCCACCCCCCGACAGGCTGGACCTGATCTTTGCGGCCCTTGCCGACCCGACCCGCAGGCGGGTCCTGTCGATGCTGCTGGAGGATGACATGGCGGTCAGCGACGTGGCCGCGCCCTTCGACACCAGCCTCGCCTCGATCTCGAAACATCTGGCGGTGCTTGCAGCCGCCGGCCTGATCCGGCAAGAGCGGCGCGGCAGGATCACATGGTGCAAGCTGGACCCCGACGGGATGCGCAGCGCCTCGGTCTGGATGCAGGGCTTCGGGCAGTTCGACCCGATCGACCTGGACGATTTCGAACGGTTCCTGGAAACCGAGCTGAGGGATGACGATGACCGACAAGCACCCTGACATCCTGTGCATCGGCGCGATGCTGTGGGACGTGATCGGACGCGCGCCGCGCCGCATGGCCCAGGGCGCCGACGTGCCGGGCCGCATCCGCCACATCCCCGGCGGCGTCGCGCTGAACGTGGCCGTGGCGCTGGCGCGGTGGGGGCTGACGCCCGCCGTCCTGTCCGCCGTCGGCCGCGACCCCGAGGGCGAGGCCCTGACCGCGCAGGCCGGCCGCCTTGGCGTGCGCACCGATTGGCTGACGCGCGACAGCGGCCTGCCGACCGACTGCTACATGGGCATCGAGGACAGCGAGGGGCTGATCGCCGCCATCGCCGATGCCCACAGCCTGGAGGCCGCGGGCGACACCATCCTTGCGCCACTGTCCGGTGCGCTGGCCGACTGGACCGGCCCGGTGGTGCTGGACGGCAACCTCACCGAGGATCTGCTGGCGACCATGTCGCGCGACCGCCGGCTGGCCGGGGCCGATCTGCGCGTGGTGCCCGCCAGCCCCGGCAAGGCCGAACGGCTGGAACCGCTGATCGCCGCCCGGCGCGGCTGTTTCTATCTGAACCGGCTGGAGGCCGAGATCCTGGCCGGGGGCGCCTGCCCGGATGCCGCCACCGCAGCCGAGGCCGTGGTGGCGCGCGGCGCCGCCCGCGTGCTGGTCACCGACGGACCCCACAGCGCGGCGGATGCGATGGCGAACGGACCCACGCTGGTCGTCACCCCGCCCCGCGTCACCGTGGCCCGCGTCACCGGCGCGGGCGATTGTTTCCTGGCCGCCCATCTGGCCGCCGAATTGAAGAACCAGCCGCGCGATGCGGCGCTGCGCCAGGCGGTCGAGGCCGCCGCCGCCCATGTCTCTGGAAAGGACGTTCCGTGACCCACATGACCGATGCCCCCATGACCTTCGCCCCCGAGGTCGCCGAGGCCCTGAAAGCCGGGCGCCCCGTCGTGGCGCTGGAATCGACCATCATCACCCATGGGATGCCCTGGCCGCAGAACCTGGAAATGGCCCAGAAGGTCGAGGACACCATCCGCCAGAACGGCGCCGTGCCCGCCACCATCGCCGTCATGGGCGGCCAGATCCATGTCGGCCTGACGATCGAGGCGCTGACCGCGCTGGCGCAGACGCCATCGGACCAGGCGATGAAGCTCAGCCGGGCCGATCTGGCCGTCTGCCTGGCCAATGGCCGCACGGGCGCCACGACGGTGGCCGCGACGATGATCTGCGCCGAACTGGCGGGCATCAAGGTCTTTGCGACCGGCGGGATCGGCGGCGTGCATCGCGGCGCGGAAATCAGCTTCGACATTTCCGCCGACCTGCAGGAACTGGGCCGGACCGCGGTGACGGTGGTGGCCGCCGGTGCCAAGGCCATCTTGGACCTGCCCAAGACCTGGGAAGTGCTCGAAACGCTTGGCGTGCCGGTCATCGCCTATGGCCAGGACGAATTGCCGGCCTTCTGGTCGCGCGCCTCGGGGATCAAGGCGCCGCTGCGCATGGACAGCCCCGAAGACATCGCCGCCGCCGCCGCCATGCGGGCGCGTCTTGGCGTGACAGGCGGACAGCTGGTCGCGAACCCCATTCCCGCCGAACACGAGATCACCCGCGACGTCATCATGCCGGTGATCGAGCAGGCCCTGGCCGAGGCCGAGGACCAGAAGATCGCAGCCAAGCAGGTCACGCCCTTCCTGTTGCAGCGCATCTTCGAACTGACCGAAGGCCGCTCGCTGGCCTCGAATATCGAACTGGTGCTGAACAATGCGCGCCTGGCCGCGGCCATCGCGCGGGCCATGGCCTAATCGAAGGGGGTCGGCGGGAAGAACTGCGACAGATCGAAACTGTCGGCCACGTTCAGCTTGTCGGCGTGGTCGGTCAGGAACCGGTCCGCCGCCGCCTGCCCCGCCGATTTCATCGATGCCAGCATCCCCGGTCCGGGCATCAGCTTGGTCCGGGCCGTCAGGTCGGTCATCAGCGCGTCATCGTCGATCAGATGGACCAGCACGTTCTTCATCGTCGCGTCATCGACACGGCCCTGTTCGAACAGCCGCTTGACGAAATTCACGGCCCGCAGCTGACCCATCAGGGATGAATTGAAGCTGATCTCGTTCACGCGGTCGGCGATCTCGACCGGGGTACGGGGCAGGACGTCGCGCATCAGCGGGTTCAGCGCCACGATCATCACGTCGCGCGGAAAGCGGGCCCCGTAAAGCGGGAACAGCGCCGGGTTCGAGGAATAGCCGCCATCCCAATAGGCCTCGGTCAGGCCGGTCAGGGGGTCGGTCAGTTCGACCGCCTGGAACAGCGTGGGCAGGCAGGCCGATGCCATCACCGCGTCGGGCGTCGCGTGACTGCCGGTAAAGACCCGGACGCGCCCCGTGCGGACATTGGTCGCCGCCACGAACAGCACCGGGCCTCCGTCGCGGGCGAAATCGGGATAGGGCAACCCGCGCAGCAGCTTTCCCAACGGGTTCACATAGAACGGGCCATAATCATAGGGGCTGAAGATCCGCGTCAGGTTGTCCAGCCAGGCGGCGGGCGACACCATCTGCGTCCAGCGCTGCATCCCGCGCGGCATGGGCATCAGCGATTGCATCCAGCGGATGACGCGGTTGTCGCTCATCTCGCCGACCCCGGACCAGAGCGCGTCCAGATTGCGGCGGGCGGCCTCGCGGCCCGCGCGGCCGGAATGCGCCGACAGCCCCGCCTTCAGCGCCGCCCCGTTCAGTGCCCCAGCCGAGGCCCCGCTGACCGCCGCGACCTGCAGCCACGGTTCATCCAGCAGCCGGTCCAACACGCCCCAGGTAAAGGCCCCGTGCGCGCCCCCGCCCTGCAGGGCCAGATTGATCCGCTTGTCTTCCATGGAGTGACCCTTTCCTCAGCAATAGCTTTCGGGACCGATGGCCATGGCACCGCCATAGCGCGCACCATGCGCCCAACCGGCCGGCAGCACGGCCTCGATCCGGGCCAGCTGTTCGGCATCCAGCGACAGGTCCGCCCCTTGCGCCAGTTGCCGCCAATGGGCGATGTCGCGCGACCCCGGCAGGGCGATGACATGGGGCGCGCGCGACAGCACCCAGGCGATGGCCAGGCTGGCGGGGCTTTGGCCCATATCGCGCGCCAGATCGCCAAAGGCCTTCAGGCGCGGCAGGTTCCGCGCCCAGTTGTCGGGCTGGAACCGCGGCATCGTGGCGCGCAGATCGCCCGGCCCAAAACCCGTCGGATCGGGGGGCGTGTCGGCGAAGACGCCGCGCCCGACCGGGGAAAAGGCCACCATCGCGGCCCCGTGCCGCGCACAGGCCCCTGTCAGGCCCAGTTCGGGCTGGCGCGTCCACAGCGAATATTCCGACTGGACCGCCGCGACAGGCCCCACCGCGGCAGCGCGTTCCAGCGTCGCGGGCGCAATTTCCGACAGGCCGATCGCCCCGATCTTGCCCTGATCGCGCAGGCGCAGCAGGGTCTGCATGGTGTCTTCGATGGGGTGGTCGGCCTGGCGGCGGTGCAGGTAATACAGATCGACCCGTTCGACCCCCAACCGCTTCAGGGACGCTTCCAGCGCACGGGTCAGATAGGCGTCGCTGTTGTCGAAGGGATGGTCGGGCTGGCGGGTGATCCCGCCCTTGGTCGCCAGCGTGACGCGGTCGCCATGGGTTTTCAGGAAACCGGCCAGCAATTCCTCGGCCCCGCCCGCGCCATAGACATCCGAGGTGTCGACATGGTCGATCCCCATCTCGACGCATTCGGCCATGCAGCGCAGGCTGGCACCGGAATCGGCCGCGCCATAGGTGCCCAGGAAGTTCATCGTGCCCAACGCGACCGCGCCCACCATCGGGCCGCCCTGCCCCAGTTGCCGCTTGTGGATCATGCCCATACCCCGAAATGAAAAGGGCACCCGAAAGGGTGCCCGCCTGTCTCAATCGTCGCCCTGCGCCTCGGCCCGGCTTTTGCCGGCCACGTCAAGGGCCAGCGTCGCCGCCATGAAGCGGTCCAGATCGCCGTCCAGCGTGCCTTGGGTATCGCTGGTCTCCTCGCCCGTGCGCAGATCCTTGACCATCTGATAGGGGTGCAGGACATAGGACCGGATCTGGTTGCCCCAGCCCGCATCGCCCTTGGCGGCGTGCTGGGCGTTGATCTCGGCGTTCCGCTTGTCCAGCTCCATCTGGTACAGACGCGCCTTCAGTGCCGCCATGGCGTTGGCGCGGTTCTGGTGCTGGGACTTTTCCGAACTGGTCACCACGATGTTCGTGGGAAGGTGCGTGATCCGCACGGCCGAGTCGGTGGTGTTGACGTGCTGACCGCCCGCGCCCGACGACCGATAGGTGTCGATGCGGATGTCGCGGTCGGGAATGTCGATCTCGATATTGTCGTCCACCACCGGATAGACCCAGACGCTGCTGAAGCTGGTATGGCGGCGCGCGGCGCTGTCATAGGGGCTGATGCGGACCAGGCGATGCACGCCCGATTCCGATTTCAGCCAGCCATAGGCATTGTGGCCCGTGATCTTGTAGGCGGCGCTGCGGATGCCGGCCTCGTCGCCCGAGGTTTCCGACAGCAGTTCGACCTCATAGCCCTTCTTCTCGGCCCAGCGCACATACATCCGGGCCAGCATGGACGCCCAGTCGCAGCTTTCCGTGCCGCCCGCGCCCGCGTTCACCTCCAGGAAGGTGTCGTTGGCGTCGGCCTCGCCGTTCAGCAGGGCCTCCAGTTCCTTCTGGGCGGCCATCGTGGCCAGTGCCTTCAGGTTCGCTTCGGATTCCGCGACCAGATCCGCGTCGCCCTCGGCCTCGGCCAGTTCGACCATCTCGGCATTGGCGGCCAGATCGCCCTCGATCCGGCGATAGGTGTCGATGGCATCCGACAGCGACTGCCGGTCGCGCATCAGCTTTTGCGCGCGGGCGGGGTCCGACCACAGATCGCCATCCTCAATCATGGCGTTCATCTCTTCCAGGCGATGGGGCGCGGTCTGCCAGTCGAGGCGCTGTCCCAGCAGGGTCAGCGAACGACGGATGGCCTCGATTGTGGACTGCGTTTCGGCGCGCATCTGCGGGCTCCCTTCGGTCTGGCGTCAGGTCCGGGGTGATAACGCGGCGGGCCGGCTTCGGCAAGACCACCCGCCGCCGCGATCAGTAAAGACCGCCCGAGGACATGGACCCGAAATCGGCCCGCTTGGGGATGACGCGCGTCTTGCCCGTCGACGTGGTGATCGATGTCGCGGCCGCGGCGCCGGCCTCCCACGGCAGGATCACGTTGTTGTCGCCAAAGCCCGACACGACATAGGGCGTCATCCAGTCCGGGTCCGTCCCGTCGCGGAAATATTCCGAGATGACGTTCGGCCCGCTGGCATCATCGGCCAGACGCTGACCGGTCACGCGGTCGATCTTGACCCAATAGCCGCCCGGCGGGACCTTGAATTCGGTGCCGCCGAATTTCGCCACCGCATCGCGCATGAAGGCGTTGAAGACCGGCACGCAGAGGGTGCCGCCATAGGCGCGGTCGCCAAGGCTGCGCGGCTGGTCGAACCCGATATAGCAGCCCGCGACGATGTTGCTGGAATAGCCGATGAACCAGACATCCTTGGCATCGTTGGTGGTGCCGGTCTTGCCCGCGATCGGCACAGGCAGGTTCACGCCCTTGCCCGACCCGCGCTGGACCACCCCCTCCATCATCGAGGTCAGCTGATAGGCGGTCACGGCATCCATGACCCGTTCGCGGTTGCTGTCGATGACCGGCCCCTGACCCACGGGCAAGGGCTGCATGCCGCAGGTTTCGCAGACACGCTGGTCGTGGCGATAGACGGTGCGCCCGCGGCGGTCCTGCACGCGGTCGACCAGCGTGGGTTCGACCCGCTCGCCGCCATTGGCGAACATGGCATAGGCGGCGACCATCTTGAACAGCGTCGTTTCCTGCGCCCCAAGCGCGTTGGCCAGGAATGGCTTCAGGTCGTCATAGACGGCGAAATCCTCGGCATAGCGGGCGACTTGGTCCATGCCGATATCGTCGGCGATGCGGATGGTCATCAGGTTGCGGGACTGTTCGATGCCGGTGCGCAGCGGCGTCGGCCCGTAATGCTGCCCCGAACTGTTCTTGGGTTCCCACAGGCCCTGGGGCGTGTTCACGCGGATCGGCTCATCGACCACGATGGTGGCGGGGGTATAGTTGTTGTCCAGCGCCGCGGCATAGACGAAGGGCTTGAAGGACGATCCCGGCTGGCGCTGCGCCTGTGTGGCCCGGTTGAAGACCGAGCTTTGATAGGAAAACCCGCCCTGCATCGCCAGCACGCGCCCGGTGTTCACGTCCATCGCCATAAAGCCGCCCTGTACCTGCGGCACCTGCCGCAGCGTCCAGCGGATGAAGCTGCCGTCGCCGTCATTGGTCATGGCACGCACCAGCACCACGTCGCCCACGTCCAGCAGGTCGTCTGCCACCTGCGCGCGGGGGCCCAGGCTGCCATCGCCATTGCGCCTGCGGGCCCATTGGACGTCGGCGGCGGTGATCCAGTGGCCGTCGGCATCCTCCTCAATGCCCTCGATGCCGATGCGGGCGTCGGTGGCGCCCATCTCCAGCACGACGGCGGGATGCCAACCCGGAATGTCGCGCGGCAGGCGCAGGTCCCACAACGCGCCGCGCCATGCGACCTGGTCGGTCAGCGCCTCGGGGGGCAGCACCTCGCCGGTGCCGCGCCAGATGCCAAGGCCGCGGTCATATTCCTCCAGCGCGTTCTGCAGGGCGGTCTCGGCCTCGGTCTGCAGGTCGGGATCGACGGTGGCGCGGATGGTCATGCCGCCGCCGAAGAATTCCTCCTGGCCGAATTCGCGGCTCAGCTGGCGGCGGATCTCGTCGGTGAAATAGTCGCGGTCGGGCAGCTGGTTCTGAAAGGACTTGAAGTCGCCGTTCTGGACCGAACGCAGCGGCAGCTTGGCTTCGGCCTCATAGGCGGCCTCGTCGATATAGCCGTTCTGCCACATCTCGCGCAGGACATAGTTGCGCCGTTCGGTCACCCGCTCCTTGGCGCGCACGGGGTGATAGCGGCCGGGCGCCTGCGGCATGGATGCCAGCATCGCGGCCTCGTGCGGGGCCAGTTCGGTCAGCGACTTGTTGAAATAGGTCTGGGCGGCGGCGGCGACGCCAAAGCTGTTCTGGCCCAGGAAGATCTCGTTCAGGTACAGTTCCAGGATCTGGTCCTTGGACAGGGTCTGTTCCAGCCGCGATGCCAAGATCAGTTCCTTGACCTTGCGTTCCACGCTGCGGTCGCTGGACAGCAGGAAGTTCTTCATCACCTGCTGGGTGATGGTGGACGCGCCGCGCACCTGCGACCCGCCGCTGGCCGCCGCCTGATAGGCGGCCCCCAGAATGCCGCGCAGGTCATAGCCCGGATGGGAATAGAAATTCTTGTCCTCGGCGCTGACGAAGGCCTGCTTGACCAGGTCGGGGATCTCGTCGATGGGCACGAAAATGCGGCGTTCCTCGGCGAATTCGTCGATCAGCTGGCCTTCGGCGGAATAGATGCGGCTGATGGTCTTGGGCGAATACTGGGCCAGCGTCTCGTGGCTGGGCAGATCACGGGAATAGACCCAGAAGATCCCGCCCAAGGTCAGGGCGATGAAAAAGCTGGCGGTGACGAACCAGGAAAAGATCGCTCCGATGAATGAAAGTATGGCTCGCAGCACGTGATGTCGCCTTTTGGAAATCCCAGGGTCAGTCTATAGACGCACAGCCCCTTCCGGTCAAAGCAACACTGGCGGAATTACCGGCGCAGCAGGTCCCCCCGTGCGGCTTCGTCCTTCCACCAGCCAAGCGTGGCTTCGGTCACGGCCTGCACCATCCGGCCACGCCACAGCGGGTCCGACATCTTGGCCCGGTCGTAACCATCCGTGATGAAGCCCAATTCCAGCAGCACCGAGGTGATGTCGGGCGATTTCAGCACCGAAAACGCCGCCCCCTGCACCGGACGGCCGTGCAGCCCGATCCCCATCAGCGCCATGCGCGATGTCAGCTGACGGGCATAGCCCTCGGACCGGGGCTGGGTGTCGGTGCGGGCGAAATCCATCAGCGCATGGGCCAGCGCGTCGTCCTGGCCGGTCAGGTCCATGCCCAGCAACAGGTCCTTGCGTTCGTGGCGCGCGGCCAGCTGGCGGGCGGCGCGGTCATCGGCCGAATTGCTCCAGACATAGACGGTGGCGCCGGCGGCCTGGCCCTTGGGCAGCGCGTCGGCATGAAGCGAGATCAGCAGATGCGATCCGGCTGCACGGGCCGATGTCATCCGCTGTTCCAGGGCCACGAAATCATCCTTGTCGCGCGTCATGTTGACGGTGATGCCCTTGGCCTGCATCGCCTCGCGCAGTTCCAGCGCGAAGGTCAGGACCAGTTCGGCCTCGGTGATGTCATCGGACTGCGCACCGGGGTCAAAGCCGCCATGACCGGGGTCCAGCGTGACGACCAGCCCCTCGCCCCGGATGGGCGTGTCGGACAGCACCGCCGGATCGGGCAGGTTGCGCAGCGCCGCCGCAGCCGAGGGGCGCGGCGTGAACTGATCGGGCGCGACGGGCCACAGCGCGATGTCCAGACGCGCCAGCGCCCCGCGGGTGTCCATCCCGGCGCTGGCCACGCGATAGGGCCCCGGCAGTTCCAGCACGATGCGCGACCAGCCGCGCTGAAAGCTGCCGCTGCGCACCGCATGCAGCAGGTCGTGACCGAAGATCTGCGGCAGGTCCTGCGCGGTCAGGTTGGCCCCTTTCAGGTCGATCACCAGGCGGGCGGGGTCGCCGACCAGAAAAACGCGATAGGGCACGGCCTGGTCCAGCGCCAGCGACAGGTCCATCGCGCGCGGCCCAAAGACCGCCTGCCACCACCCCACGTCCTGCCACGTGACGGAAGACGCCCCCACGTCGATGCGCGCCGGCCCCTGCGCATGCGCCATGAACGGCAGCAGCAGGGCAAGGACCAGAAGGGCGGCTTTGCGGATCATCGGGTCGCCATGTATCCGGTCAGGCGGCGCAGGCCCTCGGCGATGTCGGCGGTGGCGCGGGCATAGGAAAAGCGCAGCGTCCGCGCACCCCGCACGGGATCGAAATCCAGCCCCGGCGTGACGGCGACGCCCGCATGTTCCAGGATCTCGGCCGCCAGGGCGACGGAATCCTCGGTCAGATGCGACACATCGGCATAGACATAGAACGCACCCTCGGGCGGGGCGATGCGGTCGAAGCCCGCCTCGGGCAATTCCTGCAGCATCAGGCGGCGGTTTTCGGCATAGACGGCCAGGTTCGCCTCGGCCTCATCGATGCAGTCCAGGGCGGCAAGGGCCGCGATCTGGCTGGCATGGGGCGGGCAGATGAACATGTTCTGCGCCAGACGCTCCACCGTGCGGACATGGCTTGGCGGCACCACCATCCAGCCGATGCGCCATCCGGTCATGGAAAAGTATTTACTGAAAGAGTTTACGACGAAAACCTCATCCGTCACTTCAAGCGCTGAGTGGCAGCGGTCGCCATAGGACAGCCCGTGATAGATCTCGTCCGAGATGACGGCCACGCCCCTGGCCCGTGCCGCATCGGTCAGGGCACGCAGTTCCGGCACGTTCAGCACCGTCCCCGACGGATTGCCCGGCGATGCCAGGATCAGCCCCTGCACGCCATCGGGAATGTCGGTCGGGCGCGGCTGGTAGCGATCCTGGGGCCGGGTCTGGATGCCCACCGGTTCCAGCGACATCGCCTTGAGGATCTGGCGATAGCTGGGATAGCCGGGAAACCCCATCGCCACCTTGTCACCCGCGTCGAACAGCGCCGAAAAGGCCAGCAGGAAGGCCCCGCTGCTGCCCGATGTGACGACAACCCGCGCCGGGTCCAGATCGACCCCGTACCAGCGCCGGTAAAGATCCGCGATCCCCTGCCGCAGCGCCGGCAGCCCAAGCGCCGAGGTATAGCCAAGCGGCTGGTCCAGCGCCCCGGCCAATGCCTGCCGGGCACCCTGCGGGGCGGGCGTGCCGGGCTGGCCGACCTCCATATGGATGATGTGACGACCGGCGGCCTCGGCTTTCTGGGCGGCCTCCATCACGTCCATGACGATGAAGGGGTCGACCTGACCGCGGGTGGAATGTCGCATGGCGTTGCCCTTATGTCCTGTCCTGCGGGCCGGTGATAACGCGCGCGGGCCGGACCATCCAGCCTTTTGCGCCATGCCCGCCCGTCACGCAGCCTTGTTCCCCGGCATTCTTGCCATCCCAGCCCCCCCGGTCCAAGCTGGCGCAAAGACACTCCGAAGGGTTCCCATCATGAAACGCCTGATCGCCGCGCTGCTGCTTGGCGCGACACCCGTCCTGACCGCCCCAGCCATGGCCTTCGACATCGGCGCGATGACCGATGCCGAAAAGACCGAATTCGGGGCTGCGGTCCGCGAATACCTGATGGCCAATCCGCAGGTGCTGATCGAATCGATCAACGAGCTGGAAAGCCGCCAGGCCGAACAGGCCGCCAAGGATGACGTGGATCTGGTGGCCGAAAACCACGACGCGATCTTTGATGACGGCCACAGCTGGGTCGGCGGCAATCCCGACGGCGACCTGACCATGGTCGAATTCATGGATTACCGCTGCGGCGTCTGTCGCCAATACAATCAGGAAGTGGTCGATGCCGTCGAGGATGACGGCAATATCCGCCTGATCATCAAGGAATTTCCAATCCTTGGCCAGGACAGCGAGGCTTCCAGCCGCTTTGCCATCGCTGTCAAGCAGATCGCGGGCGACGAGGCTTACAAGGCCGCCCATGACGCGCTGATCACCCTGCGCAGCCCCGCGACCGAGGATGCCCTGCGCAAGCTGGCCGAACAGATCGACGTGGATGCCGACAAGGTCATCGCGCAGATGGCCTCGGATGAGGTGACGCAGGTGCTGGTCAAGAACCGCGAGTTGGGCGAAACGATGGCCATCCAGGGCACCCCGACCTTCATCATTGGCCAGCAGATGCTGCGCGGCGTTCCCCGTGCAGGCGTTGCCAGCGCCATCGACCAGGTGCGCGACGCAATGTGACAAGGCGGCCCCGCCCATGCGGCGGGGCTGCCACCTCAGTCGGCGCTGCTGCGGGCATAGACGTCCTCGTATCGGATGATGTCGTCCTCGCCCAGATAGCTGCCGGTCTGGACCTCGATCAGGACCATCGGCACCTTGCCGGGGTTTTCCATCCGGTGGACGGCGCCCAGGGGCACATAGATCGACTGGTTTTCGGTCACCAGCGTCACGCTGTCATCCACCGTGACCCGGGCCGTGCCCGACACGACGATCCAGTGTTCGGACCGATGGACATGGCTTTGCAGCGACAGTGCCGCGCCGGGTTTCACCACGATGCGCTTGACCTGAAACCGGTCGGCCAGGGCCAGCGTCTCGAACCAGCCCCAGGGGCGGTGATCGCGGGGGAAGGCCTCGGCCTGCTTGGCGCTTTTCTTCTTCAGCGCGACGACGGCCTGTCGCACGTCCTGGGCGCGCGACCTGTCGGCCACCAGAACCGCATCCGATGTCGCCACGACCATCACGTCCGACAACCCGATGCCCACGACCTCGAGGTCGTCGCTGTCGGACCGCAGCAGCACGTCGCGGCAATCGATCGCCGTCGAATGCCCGTCGGTGACCACGCCGTCATCCGAAGGCGCGCGGCCCAATGCCTCGCGCCAGACGGCGTCCCAGCCCCCAAGATCCGACCAGCGTTCCGAAAAGCGCACCACGGTCAGGTTGTCGGCCTTTTCCATCACCGCATAGTCGATGGATTCGTCGCGCAGCCCCTGCCAGGGGGCCTTGGCCAGCCGCAGAAAGCCCAGGTCCATATGCGCGTCGTCCAGCGCCGCCTGAACGGGGTCAAGGTAATCGGGGGCATGGTCGCGGAAGGCCTGGATCATGGCGCGGGCGCTGAACAGGAAGATGCCCGCGTTCCACAGGTAATTCCCTTCGGACACCATCGCGGCCGCACGTTCGGCATCGGGCTTTTCCACGAAGCGCGCCAAGGGCTGCGGTCCCGTGCCGGTCGAGGCCAGCTCCAGATAGCCATAGCCCGTCTCAGCGCGGTCGGGGGTGATGCCGAAGGTGACGATGCGGCCCTGCTGCGCCGCCGTCGCGCCCTGGCGCACCGCCTCCAGGAAGGCATCGACATTCGGAATGACATGATCCGAAGGCGCGACCAGCACCATCGCCTCGGGGTCCTTGGCCGCGATCATGATGGCGGCTGCAAGGATGGCAGGCGCGGTGTTGCGGCCTACGGGTTCGATCATGATCTGACCGGGATTGATGCCCGCCTGTTCCAGCTGCTCGGCCACGATGAAGCGGAAATCGCTGTTGGTCATCACCACCGGATCGTTGAAATCCGGCCCCGACAGGCGATGCGCGCTGGCCTGGAACAGGGTTTCGTCCCCGATCAGCTGGGCAAACTGTTTTGGAAAGCTTTTCCGCGAAACCGGCCACAGCCGCGTCCCGGACCCCCCAGCCATCAAAACCGGTGTAATCTTGACCATCACAAACCCCTTGGCGCAAGGCGCCCCATGTCATTGTGCCGGGCCCCCGGGACCGACCATGCAGCCGCAGTGAAGTACGGCGGCCGCGCCCGCGTCAAGCGATCCTTCCGGATAGACCCGGCGGCGGGCCAAGCTGTTGCAGACAAAAGACGATCCGCCACCGGCACATCCGCCGGCCGTCAGGCGCTGCCGCCCGACCAGCCGCAGCAGCTGCACCGGCAGAATGCGCCATCGCGCAGAATGACGCCCTCTTGGCAGGCGGCGCAAGGCTCGGCATCGACGCGCAGCGCGGTCTGGCCCTGCGATCGCCCTGCCCCGCCTTGCAGCACCATCAATTCCTGCGGCAGGCGCTTGCGCAGATAGCCGGCGCTGCTGACCTGACGCAGCATCGTCAGGGGTTGCAGGGCGGGATCGGCCCGGGGCGCCTCGCCCTCGCGTTCGCCCTCGCCCAGGTCGTCAAAGCTGGCACCGGTGGGTTTCACATGCGCCAGGTCGGTCCGGTCCAGATAGCTGACCGCCAGTTCGCGGAAGACGTAATCCAGGATCGAGGTCGCGTTCTTGATGCTGTCATTGCCCTGCACGGCACCTGCCGGTTCGAACCGGGTGAAGGTGAAGGCGTCGACGAATTCCTCCAGCGGCACGCCGTATTGCAGGCCCACCGACACGGCGATGGCGAAATTGTTCATCATGGCGCGAAAGCCCGCGCCTTCCTTGTGCATGTCGATGAAGATCTCGCCCAGGTTGCCGTCGTCATATTCGCCGGTGCGCAGATAGACCTTGTGCCCGCCGACGCTGGCCTTCTGGGTATAGCCCTTGCGCCGCAGCGGCAGCTTTTCGCGCTGAGAACGGATTTCCCGGACAATGATCCGCTCGACGATCTTTTCGGCCATGATGCCGGCGCGCTGGCGGGGCGGGGCCGCGATGATGGCCTGCGCGTCCTCCTCCTCGCCGATCAGGGACCGGATGACGGGCTGGGACAGGCGCGAACCGTCGCGGTGGATCGCGCTGCCCTTCAGGCCCTGCGACCATGCCAGGTCGTGCAGGGCCAGCGTGTCGGCGATGGTCGCCGCGTTCGGCAGGTCGATGGTCCGTGCGATGCCGCCCGAAACGAAGCCCTGCACGGCCGCCATCATGCGGACATGGCTGTCCACCGACAGCTGGCGCGTCCCGCAGGGGCTGGCACAGTCGAAGACCGCCAGATCCTGCGCGCGCAGATGCGGGGCGCCCTCGATGGTCATGGTGCCGCAGACATGGTCGTTCGCCGCATCGATCTGCGCCTGCGAAAAGCCCAGATGCGCCAGCAGGTCGAAGCCCGGATCGGCCAGCAGGTCGTCGGCGATGCCCAGCGTCCCGCGGCAGAAATCGCGCCCCAGGGTCCATTGGTTGAAGACGAAGCGGATGTCGAAGGCACCCTGCAACGCGGCCTCGACCCGGTCCAGCTGCCGCGGGCCAAAGCCCTTGGCGGTCAGCGCATCGTGGTCGATCGCAGGGCTGCCGATCAGCGTGCCGTGGCCCACCGCATGGGCCGCGATATCGGCGATCTGGTCGTCGTCATAGCCCAGGGCTGCCATCCCCTGCAGGATCGCCGGGTTCAGGGCCTTGGCTTCCCCCTGCCCCCCAAGGGCCGCGAACCGGACCTGGGCATGATCGGGGTCCAACCCTTGCGTGTCGCAATCCAGGATCAGCCCGATCTGCCCCGCGCGGGCGATCAGGCTGGCCTGGGCGTTGCGGAACCCGTGGGTGCGGCCCAGGCTCAGCGCCCTGTCCCAGGCATCGCGGGCCAAGGCGACCAGCGACGGGTCGGGACAGGCATCGCCGTCCAGACATAGGGGCACGACGTTCAGCCCGTCGTGACCGCCGACATCATGGGCCGCCGCATGGTGGTTGGCGATGACGCGCAGCATGGCGTCGCTGTTCCGGGCATGGCCGGCAAAGGCACCAAGCTGCGCAGCCATCTGAGCGCTGAACGCATAGGCGGTGCCGGTCAGCAGCGCGGTGATCGCCGCGCCCATCGCGCGGCCCGCATCGCTGTCATATCCCAGTCCCATCCGCATCAGCAGCCCGCCAAGCCCCGCATATCCCAGCCCCAGCGGACGGAAATCAACGCTGCGCTGTGCGATGCCGGCCGTGGGGAACTGCGCCATGGCGACCGTGATGTCGGCGGTCAGGGTCCACAGGCCGACGGCATGGGCGAAACCCTCGCCGTCGAAGGCCCCGTCGCGCAGAAAGGCCGGCAGGTTCAGCACCGCGATGCTGCAGGCCGTGTCGTCCAGGAACAGGAAGGCGCCATCGGCACTGCTGCCCCGGACCCAGCCGTCCTGCGGGCAGGTGTGCCAGGCGTTGATCGTGTCGTGGAACTGAACCGAAGGCTCGGCGCTGGCCCAGGCGGCATGGCCGATACGGTCCCACAGGGCGCGGGCCGGGATGCTGCGTTCGACGCCGCCATCGCTGCGGCGCAACAGGGCCCATGGGCGATCATCGCGCACCGCCTGCAGAAACGCGTCGCTGATGCGCAAAGCCGTGTCGCCGTTCTGGCCCGAAACGCTGGCATAGCCTGTCCCGTCCCAATCGGTGTCGAAGCTGGGGAACCGGATGCTGGTGAACCCCTGCTGCGCGTAATGCAGGACCCGGTGCAGGAAGCTTTCGGGGATCATCGCGCGCCGCGCCTCGCGCAGGGCCTGCGTCAGCGTGGCGTTCCGGGCGGGGTCGCTGCCGCCCTGCGCGACGGCGGCAAAGATCGCGTTCAGGTGCTGCTGATGCAGATGGGCGCCCGCGATCAGGCTGGAAAGCTTGTTCTCCTCCTCCAGCTTCCAGTCGATGAAATCCTCGACCTCGGGGTGGTCGATGTCGCAGATGGCGATGCGGGTGCTGCGGCGGTTCTGGCCGTGCGGACGCACCGTGCCTGCCACCCGGTCGCCCAGGCGCAGGGCATCCATCAACCCGCCCTGCGACGGGGTTTCGTCGGCGGCCTGCAGGTCGCTGACATTCGTGCCGCTGCCCTTGGCCTGCCGGATCAGCCGCGCCTCGCGCTGCCACAGGTCCAAGGCGCCCTCATCGGGCAGGCCGTCGCCGATGGACTGGATGAAATGGCCATGGGGGCGGGGATGGGACGCGTCGGCGCGCGCCACCCGCCCGGTCGCGGGATCGACGCGAAAGCCCGGTTCCCCCGTGGCGATGCCATAGGCCCAATGCAGGCCGGTCCCCTGCCATTGTTCGGGCGACGGCGACGCCATCTGGCTGGCCAGCATGGCGCGCATCTCGTCCAGATAGGCGCGGGCATCCTCGGGGCCGTCGAAATAGCCGCCCTTCCAGCCCCAATAGGTCCATGCCCCCGCCATGCGGTCGAAAACCTGGCGTGCGTCGGTTTCGGGTCCGAAACGCTGATCGGCGGGCAGGTCCTGCAGCGCCGACAGGTCGGCCTCGTGCCGCCACAGAAATTCGGGAACGCCGTCCTCGGGCACGGGCTTCAGGATGGCGGGGACGCCATCGGCGTGGCAAAAGGACCGCGCCATGACCTCGGCTGCGACCTGGCTGAAATGGGCGGGGACGATGACCGGATCGCCCTCGCCATCCTCGGCCTCGGGGCCTTGCGCGATCAGGCGCGTGACAAAGGCGATATCGCCATATGCCCCGGCATCCAAGGAAGAGAAACGACGTTCGATCTGCATGTCAGCGCGTCCTGTACTAGCCTGCCTTGAGGCCGCGCGACGCGTGACGGGCCGTCAGCCCATGGGGCATCCGCAGGATGGCCCGACCATCCGGCATACCGGTCGTCCGCTGCCCTTGGGATGCGCGCGTCCGGCATGACCCGTGACGCGCGCAACCTGTGCCGCTGCGGCAATTTGCGACAGGGTGCCGTCGCAAGACCGGCTGTTCAACGGATTTATTTCTGCAAAACCATGGGTTTGCCCGTTGACAGGGCTGCCGCGCATGGCCCCGCCGGATTCGTGCACAGGACGCGCCGGATTTTCGGGTCCGCCTTGGGTGAATGCGGTGAATATCGTTTACCGCCAATGGGTTGATCGAAACCATCCCAAGCATATCCACAGGTTTTCGCGCCAGTCATCCCCCGATTGCCAACAGGCGATGCGCCAAAGCCACAAAGCACGATTTTCAGCGCGCCGGGGTCAGGATGTCACGGTCGGTGACGATCAGATCCAGCGGCTGGTCGAAATCTTCGGCGGGAATCTCGGGCAATTCCTGGCAGGCAAAGGCCAGCCCGATGGCCGTGACCGGACCCGATTCGCGCAGAACCTCCAGCGTGCGGTCATAAAAGCCGCCGCCATAGCCGATGCGGTTGCCACGACGGTCAAAGCCCGCCAGCGGCACGATCAGCACCTGCGGGGTCAGCTGGGGCGCGTCCTCTCCCGGATGGGACGTGCCGAAGGCGCCGGGCTGCAGCGGTTGCCCCTGCCAGTGGCGAAAGACCAGCGGGCGGGCGGGGCCGGTGACCACGGGCAGGCACAGGGGCCCGGAATGGGCGGCCATGGCGGCGCGGGGGTCGGCCTCGTCCCGCATGGGCCAGTATCCGGCCAGTACGGCGCTGGCATGGGGAGCAAGGGCCGCGATCAGGTGGCGGTCCAGCGCGGCCTGATCGCCCCCCTGCCCGCGCGCCGTCAGCGCCATGCGCCGCAAGGCCGCCTTGTCGGTCACAGCAGCACCGTCGAGGCAAGCCCCAGAAAGGCCATGAAGCCGATCACGTCGGTCATCATCGTCACGAAGGTCCCCGATGCCAAGGCCGGGTCGGCCCCCAGCTTGTTCAGGGCCAAAGGCACCATGATCCCCGCCAGCGCCGCCACCATCAGGTTGATGACCATCGCCATGCCGATCACCGCCGCCAGCCAGGGGTCCTGGAACCACAGGAAGGTGATGACCGCCATGATGGCACCAAAGACCAGCCCGTTGATCAGTCCCACCACCATTTCCCGCCGCACCACGCGCAGCGCGTTCGACGATGACAGGTCGCGCGTCGCCAGACCCCGCACGGCGACGGTCAGCGTCTGCGTGCCCGCATTCCCGCCCATCGAAGCGACGATCGGCATCAGCACGGCCAGCGCCACCAGCTGGGATATCGCGCCCTCGAAAAAGGCGATGACGGCGGCGGCGGCCAGAGCGGTCGGGATGTTGGTGGCCAGCCACGGCACCCGCTGGCGCACCGTCTGCAACACGCTGTCCGAGATGCTGGATTCATCGCCCACACCGGCCAGGCGCAGGATGTCCTCCTCGTGCTCCTCGTCCAGAACGGCCATGGCATCGTCAATGGTGATGACGCCGACCAGCCGGTCGTCGCCATCCACCACGGGGGCGGAGATCAGGTGATACTGGTTGAAGATATAGGCGACATCGGCTTCCTCGGCATAGGCGCTGATGGTGCGGAAGCTGTCTTCAGCCATGTCGCGCAAGGGTGCGTCGCGGCGCGATGCCAGCAGGCGGCCCAGCGTGACATAGCCGATGGGATGCCGGCGCGGATCGACCAGGATGACGTGATAGAACTGCTCGGGCAGCCATTCCTCGCGGCGCATATGGTCGATGGCGTCACCCACGGTCCAATGCTCGGGGGCGGTCACGACCTCGGATTGCATCAGGCGGCCGGCGGAATATTCGGGATAGGCCAGCGATTGTCGGACGGCGGCCTGGTCGCTGTCGTCCAACGCCGACAGGATGGCGTCGCGGTCGCTGTCGTCCAGATCCTCGACCAGGTCGACGACATCGTCGCTGTCCATCTCGCGCACGGCATCGGCCAGGACGTCGCGGGGCAGCAGCTCCAGCACCTCCTCGCGGATGGATTCGTCGATTTCGGACAGGATCTCGCCGTCGATCTCGGCGCCGTAAAGCTCAAGGAACAGACGGCGCCGCCCCGGGGCCAGCTGTTCGATGATGTCGGCGATATCGGCGCCGTGCAGCTTTTCCAGCAGGGCGTTCAGCGCCTGCTGGTCACCCTGATCCATGATATCGTCCAGCCGCCCCAGGAATTCGGGGCTGGAGACGTAATCCTCGTCACCCTGATCGGGGTTCGGGGTCTGATCGATCTGCAGGCGGTCGTGGTCGGTCATGCTGCCCCTTCTGTCTTCGGATGTCAGGCGTGGATGGTGGCGTCAGCCGGCCAGCAGGGCCAGCGCGGCCGCGTGCAGTTCGGGGCTGGCGGCGGCGACGACCTGACCGCCCTGTGCGGCCGGTCCCCCCTGCCAGTCGGTCACGATGCCGCCCGCCGCCTGAACGACCGCCAGCGGCCCCGCGATGTCATAGGATTGCAGCCCCGCCTCGATCACCAGATCGATCTGCCCCAGCGCCAGCAGCGCATAGGCATAGCAGTCCAGCCCGTAACGCGTCAGCCGCACCTGATCGGCGACGCGGCGGAACGCCTGCGCCTCGGACGCGGTGCCCACTTCGGGAAAGGTCGTCATCAGGGTCGCACGGTCCAGCGCGACGTCGCGGCGGGTCTTCAGGCTGCGGGTGCCATGCGGACCGGTCATCTGCGCGATGCCGAACCCACCCTCGAACCGTTCGCCGATATAGGGCTGGTCGATCAGGCCATAGACGACGTCCCGCCCGTCGGACAGGCCGATCAGCACGCCCCAGCTGGCCGCGCCACTGATGAAGGCGCGCGTGCCGTCGATGGGGTCCAGGATCCAGGTCAGGCCGCTGGTGCCGGGGCTGTGGCCGTATTCCTCGCCCAGGATGGCATCGTCGGGGCGGTTGCGTGCCAGGACCTGGCGCATCGCCTGTTCGGCGGCGCGGTCGGCTTCGGTGACGGGGTCGAAATCGGCGGGACGCTTGTTGTCGGCAACCAGGTCGTCGCTGCGAAACAGGGGCAGGATCGCCTTGCGGGCGGCATCTGCCATGTCATGCGCGGTCCGGATGATCTGCGCTGCGTCCTGCATGATGGCCCCCTGTCGCTGGTCGCTGCAGGTGTAACCCGAATGAACCGCAGGGGCCAGACGCGAAGGGAAGATGTCGCCCCGCGTTCATGAACGCGGAACGACCGGTTTTCAGTCAATCAGGCGGCGTCCGACAGGACGCGGGCCAGTTCGAAGATCTGGCGGCGCTGCGCTTCCGGCATGGCATAATATGCACGCACCAGTTGCAGGGCCTCCTTGTCGGCGAACATGTCGCCCTCGACGATCTGCGACATGGCCCCTTCGTGCAGCCCTTCGAAGAAGAAGCTGACCGGAACATCCACCGCATGGGCAATATCCCACAGACGCGAAGCCGAGACCCGGTTCATCCCGGTTTCGTACTTCTGGATCTGCTGGAACTTGATACCGACCTTGTCGGCCAGTTGTTGCTGAGTCATTCCGATCATCCAGCGACGATGGCGGATACGCTTACCAACATGAACATCAACACTATGCTTCATCGCTAACCTCGCTCAATCTACAGAGGTGGTACGACGAGAAGGCACAATTCTACAGTGTCTTCTTGGTTAACGGGCCCGATCTTGACCAAAAAGACAGGTCCGGAACAGGCTTCCGGGCGGTCCGGACATCAAGTCCGGGCTAACCTGGCCATCGACGCGCCCTGCGCCCGCCATCACAGGAGGAAACATGATTCGCCAAGCCCAGATTCCCGCCCTCGGTCAGGGGCCCGCCATCACCGACCAGCCGCCCCCCGTGGCGGGTCCGGGACAGGTGCTGGTCCGCATGGCAGCCTCTGCCTTGAATTTCGCGGATTTGCTGAAGGCGCAGGGCACCTATCAGGAACCCCAGGACCCGCCCTTCGTCCCGGGCCTGGAAGGCGCCGGCACCGTGATCGAGGCACCGCAGGGTTCGGATTTGACCGCCGGCACCCGCGTCGCCGTGTCCTGTCCAGGCACGATGGCCCAGATCATCGCCGTCGATCCCGCCGCCCTGCAGGCCATTCCCGACAGCATGAGCTTTGAACAGGCCGCCGGATTTCAGGTGGCTTATGGGACAAGTCATCTGGCCCTGACAGGTCCAGGTTCCCTGCGCCCGGACGACACCCTGGTCGTCCTCGGGGCGGCGGGCGGCGTCGGCCTGACCGCCGTCGAAATCGGCGCGGCGCTTGGGGCCAGGGTCATCGGCATCGCCCGCGGCGCGGCACGGCTCGAGACGGTCCGGACCGCCGGCGCCCGGCATGTGATCGACAGCGACACCTGCCCCGATCTGCGTCAGGCCCTGCGCGACCTGGGCGGCGCGGATGTCGTCTATGACCCGGTGGGCGACGAACCCGGCGCGGCGGCCTTTCGCGCCCTGCGTCCCGGAGGCCGCCACCTGATCATCGGTTTCGCCGGCGGCAAGCCCCCCGCCCTGCCCCTGAACCACGCGCTGGTGAAGAACATCTCGATCCACGGATTCTACTGGGGCGGGTATCGCAAGCAGGACCCGGCCGCCTTGCGGGCCAGCATGCAGGCCCTGTTCGGGCTGTTCGACCAAGGCCTGCTGAGCCCCGTCATGGGCCATGTCCTGCCGCTGGATCGCATCCAGGAGGGGTACGACCTGCTGCGTGACAGGCGCAGTGTCGGAAAGGTCATCATAACCCTGTAATTGCGGCTATCTGCCGCATCACCGGCATTGAAAAAACAGCACAACAACCGATATTCTAGGTCACGAGGGGGCATGATCCCCATTGCCTCACAGAGGAGAGTTCGATGGCAGACTTTAACACTTATCGCACCGCGCAGGGTGTCGGCACCCGCAGCCACGCGGCGGTCGACGAAGGCCTGCGGGCCTACATGAGCAAAGTCTATGGGCTGATGGCGGTCGGTATGGGTGTTACCGCCGTTGCCGCATTCGGCATTTCGACGGCTGCCGTCACGGCTGATGGCCAGCTGACGGGTCTGGGCGCGGCGATCTACACCTCGCCGCTGAAATGGGTGATCATGTTCGCCCCGCTGCTGATGGTCTTTGCCTTCGGCGCGGCCCTGAACCGCCTGTCGGTCGGCGCGGCCACCGGCCTGTTCTATGCCTTCGCGGCCCTGATGGGCCTGTCGATCAGCTCGATCTTCCTGGTCTATACCTCGGTCTCGATCGTGCAGACCTTCCTGGTGACGGCCATCGCCTTCGCGGGACTGTCGCTCTGGGGCTATACCACCAAGAAGGACATCTCGGGCTGGGGCAGCTTCCTGATCATGGGCGTGATCGGCCTGATCGTCGCCTCGATCGTGAACATCTTCCTGCAATCCTCGGCGATGCAGTTCGCGATCTCGGGCCTGGGCGTGCTGATCTTCGCGGGCCTGACGGCTTATGACACCCAGAACATCAAGAACACCTATCTGCAGATGGCGGGTTCGGATGCGGATTTCATCGGCAAGTCGGCCATCATGGGCGCGCTGCAGCTGTATCTGGACTTCCTGAACCTGTTCATGTTCCTGCTGTCGTTCATGGGCAACCGCGAGTGATCGCGACCTGACCCAGAACTTCGAAGGCCCCGCCGTTCATCGGCGGGGCCTTTTTCATTCCGGGCAGGTTCGCAGCGTCGCACCCAGTAGTCGCCCGATATGCCAGAAGATCAGGTGCAAATCTTGCCGGGACAAAGGCTGGGACTTCACCCAAGTTAGCCACGCATGTCATCCATCCCTGCAGGTGCTTGGCTTCCTTTCGACGCTGGTGACACTCTTTCAGATGAAGACAGGATCGGCGTTTCCAGGCGCGGTCGCAGAGGCGCGGACGGGTTGCCTGTCCGCACAATCAGATCCGAAAGCCGATAGGACGTCCGCGCCATGACGAAAGGCAGTTTGCCGCCTTCCAGATCCAGCGGATCGCCATCGACGATTTCGGCCTGGTTCACCAGGTAATTGCCGCCGCCCTGACAGGTCCAGCCCGACACTGGCTGCGGCATATAGGTGAAACAGATCTACGCGCCAAGGCCGCGCTTTTCGACGCTCCACCAACCGGGCAGGATTCTCGGGTTTCCCGCATACCACAGACAGGCCTTGCCATCGGGTGACAGATATTCGACCTGGATGCTGCCGGACCGGGTCGTCGCGCCGCTGACCAGCGCAGCCAGTTGTTGCGGGTCGCTGCCCTAGTCCATCTTGCCATGATAGGACCGCGCCCCGCATCCTGCGACGAACAGGGCTGCCAGCAGCGCAAGGCATCGTCATTGCGTCTTCAAAACTCGGGTCCCCCTTGGATGTACTGGTCTGCGCCATCCCGCGCACCGAACAACGGCGGTCAAGGCACTGACCGACCCAAAGTGGCCGCAAGCGGGTTGCGCATGGGATTGCCGACAGGGCCGGCTCATGAAAAGGGGCCGCAGTTGCCTGCAGCCCCCTCTCCTGTGCCGGCATGCGTTTCATGCCGCCCCGCTGCGCCCTTGGGACGCGTGGGCGTCAGGCGGCGTTGGCCAAGGGCAGATCCTGCATCACCTCGGCGGCGATCTGGAAGCTGCGTAGGCGTGCGGCGTGGTCGTGGATCTGACCGGTCAGGATCACCTCATCTGGACGGTGCGCGGCAATCAGGGCGGCCATCTGGTCGCGCACCTGGTCGCGATCCCCCACGGCGCTGATGCGCAGCGCACGATCCACGCCCTGCCGGACCGAGGCACCGATCTCGGCGTCGATATCGCGCACCGGGCGCGGCAGCTTGCCGGGCTGGCCGGTCCGCAGGCGCGCGAAGGCCAGCTGCATGGTCGTGCGCAGATAGGCAGCCTCGGCTGCGTCATCGGCGGCAAAGACGTTCGCCGCCATCACGACATAGGGCTTCTGCCCCCAAGGCGACGGGCGGAACCGTTCGCGATAGATCGCTAAGGCGCGTTCCATGTCGTCGGGCGCAAAATGGCTGGCAAAGGCATAGGGCAGCCCCAGATGCGCCGCCAGCTGCGCGCCAAAGGTGCTGCTGCCCAGGATCCAGACCGGCACATGCGTGCCTTCGCCGGGGATCGCGCGGACGGCGGCATCGGGGCGTTCCTCGCCGAAGTAATCCAGCAATTCGACCACGTCCTGCGGAAAGCTGTCGGCCATCGGATCGCGGCGCAGGGCGCGGATGACCGCCCCGTCGCCACCAGGCGCGCGCCCCAGCCCCAGATCGATCCGGCCGGGGAAAGCGGTGGCCAGGGTCCCGAATGCCTCGGCGACGGTCAGGGGGGCGTGATTTGGCAGCATGATACCGCCCGCGCCCACCCGGATGCGGCTGGTCGCCTGCGCCACCAGCCCGATCAGGACGGCGGTCGCGGCGCTGGCGATGCCCGGCATGTTGTGATGTTCCGCCAGCCAGAACCGGCGATAGCCCCATTCCTCGGCGTGTTGCGCAAGGTCGATGGTGTTGCGAATGGCATCCTGCGCGGTGCTGCCCTCGGGGACAGGCGACAGGTCCAGAAGCGAATATGGGATGTGCTGTGTCATGCGCAGGATCTAAGTCTGCGCCGGCGTTTTGCAATGCCCTGCATGCACGATATGCAATGCCGCGATGGAAGGCCGGCGCGTGCGATCAGGGGGCGCGGACGCCCCCTGACCGGGCTCAGCCCATCTTACGCAGATAGGTCCAGGTCGGCACGCGCGCATTGCGCGCCACGGACCAGCTTTCCGCATCGCCCAGATAGACGAAGCCGCAATTGGTCAGGACCCGGGCCGAACCGGCATTGTCCTGAAACGCCTCGGCGAACAGGGTGCGCGCGCCATGCGGATTGGCGGCGACCAGCGCCGAAACCGCCTCGGTGGCGAAACCTGTGTTCCAGAAACCCGCACCGATCCAGAAGCCCAGTTCGGACTGATCGCCCTCCATGCGGGTCAGCGACACGACGCCCAGCAATTCCGACAGCTTGCTTTGCGACCCGTCGATCGCCCAGACGTCCTCGCTGCGGTCGGCGGACAGGGCACGCGCGACGAAGCTTTCGGAGGCGCCATGCGGCAGCGGATGCGGAATGGCGCGGGTGCCTTGGGCCACGCGTCGATCGGCGGTGTAATGCGCGATCATGCCCGCATCCGACGGACGCAGGGGGCGCAGGGTAAAACGTGCGGTCGGAATGATCGGCTGGCTCAATTGCGCAGGATCATTCGCCTTGAGGTCATCCAGACGGGTGCCCTCTCTCATCGGTGCAGACATGACCATGTTCCCTCCCCCGGAAACTGGCTGGAAATCGAAAAATGATGAAACAGCTGAGGGGACCGGCTTGCGCCGATCCCCCCTTTTAACATCGAAATGTTACGCTTGGGTTACTCGGCAGCCTCGACCGTCGCGGGGACGATCGAAATGAAGGTGCGCCCTTTCAGGCCCTTCTTGAAGCTGACGTGACCATCGGTCAGCGCGAACAGGGTGTGATCCTTGCCCATGCCGACGTTCACGCCCGGCCACCAGGTGGTGCCACGCTGACGTGCGATGATGTTGCCCGCGATGGCCGCCTGGCCACCAAACAGTTTCACGCCAAGACGGCGACCGGCCGAATCGCGACCGTTGCGCGATGAACCGCCTGCTTTTTTATGTGCCATGGGTTGTTCTCCTTAGGCTTCAGCTGCGTCGGCAACCTTGGTGCGTGCACCAATTGCTGCTTTGACACCGGTTTTGTCCGCGCCTTTTTCAAGCACATCGGTCACGCGCAGCAGCGTCAGCTGCTGGCGATGGCCACGGGTCCGCTGCGAGCTGTGCTTGCGGCGACGCTTGACGAAGGTGATGACCTTGTCGGCCTTGATCTGGTCGATCACTTCGGCCTGGACGCAGGCGCCTTCGATCATGGGCGCACCCAGGGTCGAACCGACCATCAGAATGTCATTGAACTGGACCTTGTCGCCAGCTGCGGCATTCAGCTTTTCAACGCGCAGGACGTCACCCGCCTGCACCTTGTACTGCTTGCCGCCAGTTTTCAGAACCGCGAACATCGCTTCTTATCCCTTGTCAACCGCATCCTGTGGTCCCGACCCTTGGGCCGATGTTCATGGGTTTCCCCACCGTCGGACAGCGCACCCGTCAAAGGGTGATATTAAAAACAATCAACCGGCCAAGGGCAGATGCCCGGCCGGTGCCTGCCAATTGCCGTATCCGCCCGGCAAAGTCAACCCTTGCGAAATGGCTCCGATCCGGCGATGGGCAGGAACCTTGGGGCCTTGGCCGTGCTTGTGCCCTGCCACGAACGAACCGGATCTCCGATGCAACGCTTTACCTGTCCCAGCTGCGGGACCCGCGCTTATTTCCACAACATGACCTGCACATGCGGGGAGCAGCTGCATTACGACCCGATGGCCCGTTCCATGATCGTCGAGGCGATGTCCTGCGCCAATCGTCAGGATATCGGCTGCAACTGGGCCACGCCGACCGAAGGGACGCGCTGCCTGTCCTGCGCGATGTCGCATGTGGTGCCGGTCCTGCATGTGGGCGACAATCTCAGCCTGCTGGCCGCGACCGAACGTGCCAAGCGGTGGGTCCTGGCGAACCTGGCGCAATGGGACTGGTTCAACGACAACGATGCCGGCCGCCGCCCGCATTTCCAGATGCTGTCCGAAAACACCGGCGGTCGCGCCCAGCAGATCATCATGGGCCATGCGGCAGGCGAGATCACCATCAACGTCACCGAGGCCGATGAGCTGATCCGCCTGAAGCGCCAGCTGGACCTGGGGGAACAGTATCGGTCGATGGTGGGGCATTTCCGGCACGAGATCGCGCATTTCCTGTTCGACCGGCTGGCCCGCTGCCCCGATTTCCAACCGGCCTTCCGCGACCTGTTCGGCGACGAACGGCAGGATTACGGGCAGGCGCTGAAGCGGCATTATGCCCAACCCCGCGATCCCGGTCGCGATTTCATCACCGGCTATGCGACGGCCCACCCCCACGAGGACTGGGCCGAAACCGTCGCCCACCTGCTGCACATGGTGGATTTCGCCGACAGTTTCGTCAGCGCCGGTCTGTCGATGTCCAGCGTCCCCGAAGGCTTCAGCCCCTATCAGGAAACCGACACGCAGCGGCTGCTCTTGGTGGCGACCGAAATCGCCATCGCGGTCAATGACATCAACCGCGCGCTGGACAACCCCGACCTCTATCCCTTCGTGCTGACCGGGCCGGTCCGCACCAAGATCGCCTTCGCGCATGAATGGCTGCGCGACCACCTGGACCGCGGGGTCTAACCCGCGGCCTTTTCCTCCAGCGACATCCATTCCTCCTCCGCATCGGCCAGGGCTGCCTGGCGTTCGCTGAGGGCGAGGCTGGCCTTTTCGAACTTGGCGGGGGCCTTGGTGAACAGCTCGGGGTCCGACATGAACTCGGTCAGCTTGGCGATCTCGGCCTCCAGGCGTTCCAGCACCGCAGGCAACTCCTCCAAGCGGTGCTTTTCGGTGAAGGTCAGCCCTTCGCGCGGCTTTTCGGCCGCAGGGGCCGCGGCCGTCTGCGTCGCCTGACGCGCGACAGGCGCTGCGGCGGCGGGCTCGGGGGCCTGGCGCTGGTTCTGGTAATCGCTCCAGCCGCCGGCATAGACGGTGGCGCGACCGTCACCCTCCATCGCCACCGTCGTATCCGCGACGCGGTCGATGAAGTCGCGGTCATGGCTGACCAGCAGCACCGTGCCGTCATATTCGCCCAGCAGATCCTGCAGCAGGTCCAGCGTTTCGACGTCCAGATCGTTGGTCGGTTCGTCCATGACCAGCAGGTTCGACGGCTTGGCCATCAGCTTGGCCAACAGCAACCGCGCCTTTTCTCCGCCCGACAGGCTGCGCACGGGGGCCCGCGCCTGGCCGTCATCGAACAGGAAATCCTTCAGATAGGCCACGACATGCTTGGGCACGCCCCGCACCATGACCTGATCGGCCCGGCCCGACACGCTCATGTCGGGATCGCCCGTCAGGGATTCCCACAGCGTCTGGTTGGGGTTCAGCGCCGCACGCGCCTGGTCGAAGACCGCGATCTCCAGGTTGGTGCCCAAGGTCACGGTGCCTTCGTCGGGCGCGACCTCCCCGGTCAGCATCTTGATCAGCGTCGTCTTGCCCGCGCCGTTCGGCCCGACAAAGGCGATGCGGTCGCCGCGCTGGATGCGCAGGTCGAAGGGCGCCAGGATCACCCGGTCGCCAAAGGCCTTCGAGATGCCCTGCACCTCGATCACTTTCTTGCCGCTGGTCGGGCCGGATTCCAGCGCCATGGCGGCGGTGCCCTGACGGCGGATCTGGCTGCTGCGTTCGGCGCGCAGATCGGCCAGCGCGCGGACACGGCCCTGGTTGCGCTTGCGCCGCGCGCTGATGCCCTCGACGGCCCAACGGGCCTCGGCCTTGATCTTGCGGTCCAGCTTGTGGCGGGCGTCGTCTTCGGCGGCCCAGGTGGCTTCGCGCCAATCCTCGAACCCCTCGAAGCCGCGTTCCTGGCGGCGGACCTGACCGCGGTCGATCCACAGCGTCGCCTTGGTCAGGCGACGCAGAAAGGCGCGGTCGTGGCTGATCAGCACAAAGGCCGCGCGGGTCTGGGACAGGTATTCCTCCAGCCAGCCGATGGCCTGGATGTCCAGGTGGTTGGTCGGTTCGTCCAGCAGCATCAGTTCGGGCGACCGCGCCAGCAGGCGGGCCAGCGCCGCGCGGCGGCGTTCGCCGCCCGACGCGGTATCGACAGGGCGGTCGGGGTCGAATTTCAGCCCTTCGGCGGCCATGTCGACCAGATAGCCTTCGCTGTCATCCAGCCCGTCGCGGGCAAAATCGCCCAACGTGGCATAGCCCGACAGGTCGGGGTCCTGCTCCATGTAGCCGGTCGAGACGCCCGCCGACAGGACCACGTCGCCGCGGTCGGCTTCGACGAAGCCGGCCATGACCTTCATCAGGGTCGATTTGCCCGACCCGTTGCGACCGACCAGCGCGACGCGATCGCCGGGCTGGACGTTCAACGACAGGCCGTCGAATACGGGATCGCCGCCATAGGTCAGCGCGATGTCCGAGAGTTGTAAAAGAGGTGCTCTTGCCATGCCTGCGCCCTAGCCTGCCGCCCGCCTTTGGTCAATGGACCCCGTGCATGGGCTGCGGCGAAAGACGCCCACCCCCATCCCTTATTGTTGACAAGTTTCGTCGGTCATCATATCGCGGTCCCACAACTTGATGACAGGAGCTATCATGCGTCAGCTGATCCTTGCCTCGCTTCTTGGTGCCACCGCGATGCCCGCGCTGGCCGAAGAAGTGAACGTCTATTCCCATCGCCAGCCCGAGCTGATCCAGCCGCTGTTCGATGCCTTCACCAAGGAAACCGGCATCACCGTCAACACCGCCTTCGTCGACAAGGGCATGGTGGAACGCCTGCAGGCCGAAGGCGACCGTTCGCCCGCCGACCTGGTCCTGACCGTCGATGTCGCCCGTCTGGGCGAGGTCAAGGACGCCGGCGTCACCCAGGCCGTCGAGGACGAGATGCTGGACGTCATCCCCGCCGACCTGCGCGACAAGGACAACCAGTGGTTCGCCCTGACGACCCGCGCCCGCATCGTCTATGCCCATAACGAGCGTGTGGCCGATGGCGATGTGACCACCTACGAGGATCTGGCCGATCCCAAGTGGAAGGGCCGCATCTGCACCCGCAGCTTCACCAACGACTACAACGTCGCGCTGACCGCCGCCTTCCTGGCCCATCACGGCGAGGAAGAGACCCTGACCTGGCTGCAGGGCATCAAGGACAATCTGGCCAAGCGCCCCGAAGGCGGTGACCGCGACCAGGTGAAATCCATCTGGGCCGGCGAATGCGACATCAGCCTGGGCAACACCTATTACATGGGTGCGATGCTGAAGGATGACGAACAGAAGGAATGGGCGGATTCGGTCCGCATCGTCTTCCCGACCTTCGAGGATGGCGGCACTCATGTGAACGTGTCGGGCGTGGCGATGACCAAATCGGCCCCGAACCGCGACGCGGCGCTGAAGCTGATGGAATTCCTGGTCAGCGACGAAGCCCAGAAAATCTACGCCGAGACCAACAACGAATTCCCGGTCAAGGAAGGCGTCGAAAAATCCGAGCTGGTCGCCAGCTGGGGTGAATTCACCGCCGACGATCTGGCCCTGTCCGAGATCTCGGACCTGCGTCCCAAGGCGCTGGACCTGATCGAACAGGTCAACCTGGACGGCTGATCGGCAACAGACGGCTGCAAGAACGGGAAAGGCGCAGGCATATCGCTTGCGCCTTTTATCTTGGCGGCGCAATGCTTTGCCCGTCACGCAGACAAGGAGGCAAGCTTGGCGCAAAAGATCATCATCGACACGGACCCCGGTCAGGACGATGCCGTCGCCATCCTGCTGGCACTGGCATCGCCAGAGCTGGAGGTGCTGGGCATCACCACGGTCGCGGGCAACGTGCCGCTGGACCTGACCCAGCTGAATGCCCGCAAGATCATCGAACTGGCAGGCCGCCCGGACATTCCCGTCTTTGCCGGATGCGACCGGCCCCTGTCGCGCGACCTGGTGACCGCCGAACACGTACATGGCAAGACCGGCCTTGACGGGATCGCGCTGCCCGATCCGTCGGTTCCGTTGCAGGACCGGCACGCGGTCGATTTCATCATCGACACCTTGCGCGCCCAGGACCCTGGCACCGTGACCCTGGTCCCCATCGGGCCGCTGACCAATATCGCCCAGGCCTTCCGCCGCGCGCCCGACATCGTCGCCCGCGTGCAGCAGATCGTGCTGATGGGCGGCGCCTATTTCGAGGTCGGCAACATCACCCCTGCCGCGGAATTCAACATCTATGTCGATCCCGAAGCCGCGGCCGAGGTCTTTGACGCCGACGTGCCTTTGGTCGTCCTGCCGCTGGACGTGACGCATACGGCGCTGACGTCGCGCGAATGGGTCGACGCGATGGCGGCGCTGCCCGGACGCTGCGGCCCCGCCGTGGCGGGCTGGACCGATTTCTTCGAACGCTTCGACAAGGAAAAATACGGCAGCCTTGGTGCGCCGCTGCACGATCCCTGCACCATCGCCTGGCTGCTGCGCCCCGACATGTTCACGGGCCGCCACATCAATGTCCAGATCGAGACCGAAGGTCGCTGGACCACGGGCATGACGGTTGCCGATTGGTGGCGCGTGACCGACCGCGCGCCGAATGCGCTGTTCCTGCGCCAGGTCGATCACGACGCGCTATTCGACCTTCTGGCCGAGCGGATCGCCCGCCTGCCCTGACGCCTCGGCCTCTGCCTCCTGCGGCAGGAGCACGGCACCCTGGCCGTCGCCCAGTTCCTCGTTCAGCTGGGCGATCAGGTCCTGCGTCACGTCGATGGCGTCCAGCGACACGAACAGCGTGCGACGGTCCAGGACCGCCACCGCGCCATGGTCCTGCATGATCTCGCCCATCATCGGCAGCGCGGCGCGGAAAAAGGCGCTGCGATCGGCCTCGGCCCAGGCATTCAGCAGTTGCACGGCCTGCGCGCGTTCGCGGCGGACATCGGTGGCGCGCTGATCAAAGCTTTCGGCCAGCTTGCGGAATTCGGCGGGCGGCAGGGTCGCGCGCTGTTCGGTCAGGCGCGTCTCCTCGGATGAGAGCAGTTCGGTCAGGCGTTCGTTTTCGGCGGTTATGACGTCGCCCTCGGCCTCCAGCTGCGCCTGCGCGCGCTTGCCCCAGTCCGAAGACAGGTACAGCACGTCCTGATCCAGCGTCAGGATCGGCGCGTTCAGCGCCTGTTCGGCCGTTCCGGAGGTGGTGATCGTGCTGCTGGGGAGCGGCGCCGTGGGTTGCGCGGGGTCCGAACCGGGCAGTTGCGGCCTCACGTCTTCGGCCTGCTGCGCGGCCACCATCATCGGCAGAAGGGCGGCCAGGATCATCCCGGCCGCCCCCAATCCGCGCAGTCCTGTCATCGCCCCGGTCATCAGAACCGGGTCTG
Source organism: Paracoccus sp. SM22M-07 (assembly GCF_001887735.1). Taxonomy (NCBI): domain Bacteria; kingdom Pseudomonadati; phylum Pseudomonadota; class Alphaproteobacteria; order Rhodobacterales; family Paracoccaceae; genus Paracoccus; species Paracoccus sp. SM22M-07. The sequence continues at coordinate 70,702 of NZ_JPKW01000009.1, read as the reverse complement.
GATGGTCAGGTCGAAATTCTGTTCCTCGTCATAGTCTTCCTGCTGCACCGCCTTCGAGAAGTTGAAGCGCAGGGGACCGATGGGCGTGGTCCAGAAGATCGAGGCACCGACGGCGGCGCGGACATACATGTCGTCATCGACCGTGGCATTCCCCGCCGTGTTGTCCAGCCCCCAAAGCGAGCCGACATCGGCGAACAGGCCGCCGGTGATGCCGTATTCCTCGGGCAGGCCGACGGGGAACTGCGCCTCGGCGCGGGCAGCCCAGTAGTAGTTGCCGCCGATGGCGTCTTCGTTCGCGGCGCCCAGGTCGCGCGGGCCATAGCCGTTGCTTTCAAAGCCGCGAATGCGGTTGCCGGTGCGGAACCGGTCCAGAATCCAGGTCGAATAATCGCCATAGCTGTAGATGGCGCCGGCCTCGACCTCGCCGCGCAGGGTCACTTCCTCGCGCCAAGCGGTGCTTTCGACACCCGCCAGGGCCGTGGTGGTGACCGTCTTGGTATCCCCGCCCGCGCCCGCGAAATCCTGCGAGAAGCGGAAGCGATAGGCCGTCAGCGGGTCCAGACCCGTGCGGCGCGAATCCCAGGAATAGGTATAGCCCAGGGCCGAGGTGACCCGCGACCCTTCCTCCTGCTGCAGCAGGATCGAACTGTCGGTCGTCACGTCGCGCAGCGTGTCCTTGGCGATCTTGTAGCGCAGTTCGATCCGGCCATTCGCCGAGATCGGGAATTCGATCGACGGCTGGACCTGGATCGAGCGGGTGTCATAGTCGGAATTGAGGCTGTCGGTTTCGTTGTAGTTGGCGTTGAAGCCGAACCGCAGGTCGCGCCCCAGGAAGAAGGGCTCGGCGAACGAGATGCCCGCCGCCCGATCGCCGCTGGCGGTCGAGATCTGCAGGCCGACCTGCTGGCCGCGCCCCAGGAAGTTGTTTTCCGAAATCGACGCGTTCAGGCCCACGCCAGAACTGACCCCATAGGAGGCGCCGAAGGACAGCGATCCGGTCGGCTGTTCCTCGACGGCGACGCCGACGATCACCTGGTCGGGGCCGCTGCCCTGACGGGTTTCCACCTGCGCATCGGCGAAATAGCCAAGCGCCCGGACGCGTTCGGCGGAATTGCGGATCTCGCGCGGGTTGAAGGGGTCGCCCTCGACGGTGTTGAACTGGCGGCGGATCACCTCGTCCAGGGTGGTGGTGTTGCCTTCGATGTCGATGCGTTCGACGAAGATGCGTTCGCCGCGGGTCAGCGCAAAGGTCAGGTCCAGCGTCTGGTTCGAGGGGTTGCGGGTGACGCGCGGCTCGATATTGACGAAGTTCAGGCCCTGCTGGATAGCGATGGTCTCCATCCGGCGGATGGTCGTGTCGATGACCGAGGGGTTGTAGACGGTCCCCCGTTCGACGCGGTTCTGTTCGGCAAAGGCAGCCGCATCGACGCCCGGGATCTCGGACACGGTGTTGACCTGGCCAAAGCGGTAACGCGGGCCTTCGCTGATATTGAAGGTGATGAAGAAGGCATCGCGTTCACGCGCGATTTCAGGCGCGACGGCCTGCACCTTGAAATCGGCATAGCCCCGCGACCGGTAATAATCGGTCAGCAGCTGCTGATCCAGCGGGATGCGTTCGGGCGCGAAGGTGTCGCGGCGGATGAAGGTGCGCAGGATGCCCGCCTGCTTGGTCTGCAGCACGTTGCGCAGGCGGCGGTCGGAAAAGGCGCGGTTGCCGGTAAAGCTGATGCGCTCGATCTCGGTGACGTCGCCTTCCTTGATCTCGAAGACCAGGTCGACGCGGTTGCCGCTGCGGCGGATGATGCGCGGATCGACACGGGCGGCCAGACGGCCTTCGGTCGCATAGATCTGGGCGATGGTCTGGGCGTCCTGAATGGCCTGGCTGGGCTGATAGACGCGGCGCGACTCGCTGGTCACGACCTCGGCCAGACGGTCATCCTTCAACCTGCGATTGCCTTCGAAGGAGATGCGGTTGACGGTCGGATATTCGCTGACGGTCACGACAAGGCGGTTGCCCTGGGGGGTCAGTTCGACAGTTTCGAACAGGCCCGATCCCTGCAGGCGCTGAAGGGCGTCGTTGACCTCGCCCGGGGACACGTCGCGCCCCTGGGGCAGGTTCAGGAAGGACAGGATGGTCGCGGTTTCGACCTGGTTGTTGCCCTGGATGGTGATGTCGTTGAACACAAGCGCCATGGCCGGCGCCGGCATCAGCCCCGCAGGCACCGTGATCGCCAAGGCCGTCATCAGCGCCACCGCGCCCTTGCCCAGTTTCCGTGTCATCGAAGCCCCTCTTTTCAGCCTTCACGCGCCCGTCGCGGGCTTGTCGTTTTGCCCTATCGTGTAGCCCTTTCGACAGGGGCCTGTCAAAAGCGCATCGACGCTCAGGGGCAGAAAAGATCGTTGGTCAGGCCGAAAATCATCAGTCCCAGCACCAGCGCCATGCCGATCGTCGTCAGCAGGTTCAGCGCCCCATCGGATGGCGGACGGCCCCGCACGGCCTCGTAGGCATAGAAAACCAGGTGCCCGCCATCCAGAACCGGGATGGGCAACAGGTTCAGAAAGCCGATCGCCGCCGACAGGACCGCGATCCACCACAGGAAATTCGCGCCCCCCGCGCTGGCCGCCTGGCCTGTGCTTTCCGCGATGCTGATCGCACCGCCCAGGTTGCAGCTGCCGATCTGCCCCGAGATCATCGCCCACATCCCCGTCAGCGAAGACACGATGATGCCCCAGGTCTGCGCGACGCCCAGACCAAGCGCCTCGACGGGTCCGGCGCGGCGGGTTTCGGGGGTAAAGAAGCTGTTGCCGCCGGTGATGCCGATCAGCCAGCGTTGTTCATATCCACCGGCCTCGGCGGGCAGGTCCGACAGCTTGGGGCGCAGCGTGACCTGAATGGGGTCGCTGCCCGCGCGCCAGACATCCAGCATCAGCGGTTCGCCCTTGGTCGTCTCGACCGCATCGCGGATCTGGGTAAAGCGCGTGATCTGCTGGCCGTCGATGGCCGTCACCACATCGCCCTCCCGCAGGCCGGCATCCGCCGCGGCGCTGCCGGGCGCCACGCCTGACACCCGCGCGGGCATCGGGTCGGGACCCGTCACGGTCATCTGCTGGCCGTCGCGTTCGATGCGCCAATCCTGCTGCGCGGCCAGCGGCAGGTCCTGCGCCGCCCGCCCCAGATCGCCCCAGTTTTCCAGCGCGACGTCCCCCACCGCCAAAAGCCTGTCACCGGGGCGCAGCTCGTTGGTGATGGCAGGGGGTGCGTCCGACACCTGGCCCACGCGCATCTCGGGCGATGGCAGGCCCTGGACCAGCGCAAAGCCGCCGAAGATCAGGATCGACAGGACGAAATTGAAGACCGGTCCCGCCAGCAGCGTGGCAAAGCGCCCCCAAAGCGGCGCCCCCTGCAATGTTTGGCGCCGCAGCGCCGGATCGACCTTGCGCCCCGGCCCCGCGCTGGCGGCATTGTCGTCGCCCAGGAACTTGACATAGCCGCCCAGAGGCAGCGCCGCGATCTGCCAGACGGTGCCGCGCCGATCCACGCGGGATGCCAAGCGCGGGCCGAAGCCGATGGAAAACACCTCGGCCCGGATGCCGGACCAGCGCCCGACGATGTAGTGGCCGTATTCATGCACCGTCACGATGACGGCCAGTGCCACCACAAAGGATGCCAGCGTCCACAGGGTATTGCCTGCGCCAAGGATCAGATCGGTCATGCGGCGGCCTTCTGTCGCGCAAGCGCGTCCCATTCAAGGACCGCCTGCAGGGTGTCGGGGTCGTCGCCGAAGCCCGCTTCGCCCGAAAGGGCGCTCAGCGTGGTTTCGACCCGGGGGGACATGTCGGTGAAACGGATGCGCCCGGCGATGAAATCGTCCAGCGCCTGTTCCTTGGCGGCGTTGAAGACCGCACCCGCCGCGCCCCCCGCGGCCATCACCTCGCGCGCAAGGCGCAGGGCGGGCCAGCGCGTCTCGTCGGGCGCGCGGAAGGTCAGGCTGGCGGCGCGGGCCAGGTCCAGCGGCGGCACCGGCAAGGCGCGGCGTTCGGGCCAATGGAGCGCAAAGCCGATGGCGTGGCGCATGTCGGGCGCCCCCATATGCGCGATGCTGCCGCCGTCGATATGGTTGACGATGGCGTGGATGATGGATTCCGGATGGACCAGCACATTGATGCGGTCGGGGGCAAGGCCGAAGAATTCCTTGGCCTCGATCACCTCCATCGCCTTGTTGAACATCGACGCGCTGTCGATCGTGATGCGCTGGCCCATCGCCCAGTTCGGATGGGTCGAGGCTTCGGCCACGGTCGCCGCCGCCAGCCGTTCCAGCGGCCAGTCGCGGAAAGCGCCCCCCGATGCGGTGATGGTCACGTCCCGGACGCTGTCCAGCTTTTCCCCCGCAAGCGCCTGGAACAGCGCGGAATGTTCGCTGTCGACCGGCAGGATCGTGGCGCCGCTGTCCCGCCCCGTGCGGCGCAGCAAGCCGCCCGCGCAGACCAGCGATTCCTTGTTGGCCAGCGCCAACACTGCGCCCTGGGCCAGCGCCGTCAGCCCCGGCGCCAGTCCGGCCGATCCGACGATGGCCGACAGCATCCAGTCGGCGGGCATGGCCGCGGCCTCGATCAGGGCGGCCTCGCCCGCGGCGGCGCGTACGCCGCTGCCCGACAAGGCGTCGCGCAGGTCGTCCAGCAGTTCGGGATGGGCGGTGACGGCGATTTCGGCACGCAGGTCGCGCGCCATCTGCGCCAGGCGCGCGATGTTGCGCCCGCCGGTCAGCGCCACGACGTCATAGGCATCCGCCCCGCCGCCGCGACGGATCAGATCGACGCCGTTGGCGCCGACCGAGCCGGTCGCCCCGAAGATGGAAATGCGTCGCATCAGGTCAGTTCACCACGAGATCAATTTACCACGGGCATGTTTGTCAGGAACCCGATCAGCATCGTCGCCAGAACCGCGCCCGTCACTGCGTCAAAACGATCCATGAAGCCGCCATGCCCCGGGATCAGGTTCGAACTGTCCTTGACCCCCGCCCGACGTTTCAGCCAGCTTTCGGCAATATCGCCCATCTGCCCCGCAAAGCAGACCAGCGGCGACACCCAGACCAACGTCATGTTGCCCTGCCCCGACAGCCACAGCACGATGCCCAGGATGCAGGCGCCGATCCAGCCGGCGATGGTCCCCGACCAGGTCTTCTTGGGGCTGAGCGCGGGCCAGAACTTGGGCCCGCCCAGGATGCGGCCGAAGAAATACCCCGCCGTGTCCGAGATGATGATCACCCCCATCAGCCACAGCACGAAGTTCAGGCCATAGCTTTCGCGAAAGACGACAAGCTCATAGGCGACCAGCATGATCGCGACGCCGAAGATCGCATAGGTCAGACGATCACGCTTGGCCGCACCGGGAAGCCCGGCAAAGATCGGCACCAGCAGCGCCAGCCAGGCCCAGCTTTCGAACGAGGTCAGCGCGACGGCCTGCGACACGCCCGCAATCGCGGCCAGGGCCACGGCGCGGCTGCGCCCGAACAACGTCACGTGGCGGGCCGGATATTTCCAGCCCGTCATCGCCGCCAGTTCCCAGAAGGTGATGGCCGAGATCACCGCCATGCCAAGCCGCAGCCACAGCCCCTGCGCCACGGCCAGCAGCACACCGATCGCCAAGAGCACCAGGGTCGAGGCGACACGTCGGGACAGATCGCCCCAACGTCCGCCCGCGCGGATGGCCCCGCCGCCGCTCATGCGCCCCCGAAACGCCGGTCGCGCATGCCGAAGCGGTCCAGGATGGCCGACAGGTGGTCGGGCGTGAAATCGGGCCACAGCGTGGGCGTGAATTCATATTCCGCATAGGCCGCCTGCCAAGGCAGGAAGTTCGACGTGCGCGTTTCCCCCGAGGTGCGGATCACCAGATCCGGATCGGGCTGATCGGCCGTGTCCATGCAGGCCGCCAGATCGCTTTCGGACGGATCGGTGACCTCGCCCTGGGCGATCTTGCGCGCCAGCCGGGTCGAGGCGCGCAGGATTTCATCCCGGCCGCCGTAATTGATGGCGACGGTCAGGTTCAGCCGCGTGTTGCCGGCGGTGCGCGCCTCGATGGCGGCCATGAGCGCCTGCAGCTTGGGGTCCAGCCGGTCGCGTCCGCCGATGAAGCGCATGCGCACCCCTTCGGCGGCCATGCCCACGGCCTCACGTTCGATATAGCGGCGGAAGATCTTCATCAGACCCAGCACCTCCTCGGTCGACCGCTTCCAGTTTTCGGTCGAGAAGGCATAGATGGTCAGCCAGTCCACGCCCAGGTCGGGACAGGCGCGCACGATCTGCTTGACCCGTTCGGCCCCGCGACGGTGGCCGACCAGACGCGGCCAGCCGCGTTCCGTTGCCCAACGCCCGTTGCCATCCATGATGATGGCGACATGCCGCGGCCGCGCCTCGCTGCCCGATGCCACTGCCTGCTCCCTTGCCGCTGCCATTCGGCTCAAACCTGCATGATCTCGGCCTGCTTGGCCTCGAGCGCTTCGTCCACGGATGCGATCATCCGGTCGGTCAGGGCCTGGATCTCGGTTTCCCAGAACTTCTGGTCATCCTCGGGCATGCCGTTCGTCTTGCCCTTCTTGACCTTGTCCATCCCGTCGCGGCGCACGTTGCGCATCGAAACACGGGCGCTTTCGGCATATTGCGCTGCGACCTTGGTCAGCTCGCGGCGGCGTTCCTCGTTCAGCTCGGGGATGGGCAGCATGATGATGGTGCCGTTCAGCTGCGGGTTGATGCCAAGGCCGCTTTCGCGCAGCGCCTTTTCCACCTTGCCGACCATGCCCTTGTCCCAGACGTTGATGGTGACCATACGCGGTTCAGGGACGTTCACGGTGCCCAGCTGGTTCACGGGGGTCATCTGGCCATAGGCCTCGACCTGAACCGGATCGATCATCGACGCGGATGCGCGGCCCGTGCGCAGACTGGCGAATTCGCTGCGCAGGCTTTCCATCGCGCCCTTCATCCGGCGTTCCAGATCGTCAATATCGATTTCGATGTCCTCGGCCATATCGGACTGCCTCTAAGTTTGAATTTCGTTTGCTTGTAACTGCATTGCCGGGGGTTGGCAAAGCCTTTGCCCACCCCTTGGGCAGCAGATCGCGGGTGTCAGCGCTGCGGCCCGCCCTGGTCGTTATGGGGGTCGCGCCCGCGCGCCAGCATCTCCTCGATGGCGGTCAGGCGCTCCAGAACCTGGTCGCGATAGGCCTCGGTCGCGGCGGTTTCCTCCTCCTGGTGGGCCTCCTGCATCGAATTGACGATCAGGCCCACGACCAGGTTCATCACCGCGAAGGTCGTCACCAGGATGAAGGGCACAAAGAACAGCCAGGCCTGGGGAAAAACCTCCATCACCGGGCGCACGATGCCCATCGACCAGCTTTCCAGCGTCATGATCTGGAACAGCGAATAGGCCGAATTGCCCAGATCCCCGAACCAGTCGGGGAAGGCCGCCGCGAACAGCTTGGTCGCCATCACCGCGAAGATGTAGAAGATGATCCCCATCAGCAGGAAGACGCTGGCCATGCCGGGCAGCGCCGACAGGAACCCCTCGACCACGCGGCGCAGGCGCGGCGTGACCGAGACGATGCGCAACAACCGCAGGATGCGCAGCGCACGCAGCACCGACAGCCCCTGCGTCGCAGGCATCAGCGCGATGCCCACCACGGCGAAATCGAAGACGTTCCAGCCGTCGCGGAAGAATCGCGGCCCGCGCGCGAACAGCTTCAGCCCGATCTCGGTCACGAAGATGGACAGGCAGATGGCGTCCAGCAGCAGGATCAACGGCCCGACGGCCGCCATGACGGTGCGCGATGTCTCCAACCCCAGGATCGCGGCGTTGAAGACGATGACACCGGTGATGAACCACTGGGCGCGGGGGCCGTGGACGAAGCCGTCGACGCGGTCGCGAAGTGTCATGGCGCGCTCAGTTATGCACGCGGGTATAGGTGCCGCGCCCTTCCAGGATGGTCCGGAACCCGCCCAGCTGATCCAGCGAGAAGACGATGATCGGCAGGCGGTTGTCGCGGGCCAGCGCGATGGCGGATGCGTCCATCACGCCCAGATGCTTCTGCAGGACCTCGTCATAGCTGACATCCTCATAGCGCTTGGCGTCGGGGAACTTGACCGGGTCCTTGTCATAGACGCCGTCGACCTTGGTGCCCTTGAAGATCGCCTCGCAGTTCATTTCGCTGGCGCGCAGGGTGGCGGCGGTGTCGGTGGTGAAATAGGGGTTGCCGGTGCCGGCGGCAAAGATGACGATCCGTTTCTTTTCCAGGTGGCGGATGGCGCGGCGGCGGATATAGGGCTCGCAGACCTCATCCATGCGGATGGCGCTGATGACGCGGCAATGCAGGCCCTCGGCCTCCAGCGATGCCTGCATGGCCAGCGCGTTCATCACGGTCGCCAGCATGCCCATGTAATCGGCGGTGGTGCGTTCCATGCCCTGCGCGCTGCCCTGCAGCCCGCGGAAGATGTTGCCGCCGCCGATGACCATGCAGACCTCGACGCCCATGGCCTGGACGGTGGCGACCTCGTTGGCGATGCGGGCGACGGTGGGCGGGTGCAGGCCGTATCCCTGGTCGCCCATCAGGGCCTCGCCCGAGATCTTGAGCATCACGCGGCCATATTGCTTGGGTGTCTCGGTGGTCATGGGGGCTCCTGTCGCCGGGTCGCTTTCATCGCGCCGTTAAATGTCGCAAAAGACCCGCAGGATCAACTGTCCGGATAGCCAATGCTGAAACTTGACCTGACACAGATCGACGGCTCGCGCCACCTGCTGATCGCGGGACCGACAGCCAGCGGCAAATCGGCGCTGGCGCTGGCCGTGGCGCAGGCACAGGGCGGGCTGATCGTGAATGCCGACGCGCTGCAGGTCTGGTCCTGCTGGCGGGTGCTGACGGCGCGGCCCTCGGCGGCCGACGAACAGGCCGCGCCCCATGCGCTTTACGGGCATGTGGGGCCGGACCAGACCTATTCGGTGGGCGACTGGCTGCGGCAGGTGGGCGACCTGCTGGGCCGGCGGCTGATCATCGTGGGCGGCACCGGCCTTTATCTGTCGGCCCTGACCCGCGGGCTGGCCGACATCCCCGCCACCCCCCATGCCATTCGCGCCGAAGCCGACGAACGCCTGCTGCGTCCGGGCGGCCTGCAGGCGCTGATTGCGGATCTGGATGCCACCACGCGCGCGCAGATCGACCTGAAGAACCCCGTCCGCGTCCAGCGCGCGTGGGAGGTTAAGCAGGCCACCGGGCGCGGCATCGCCGCTTGGCAGGCCGACACCCCCCCGCCCCTGATCGCCCCCGACGATTGCCAGCGCATCGTCATCACCTCGGATCGCGACTGGTTGGCCGACCGCATCGCGAGCCGCTTTCACGCGATGCTGGACCAAGGCGCGCTGGACGAGGTTCGCGCCATGCTGCCCCATTGGGACCCCGCCCGCCAATGGGCCAAGGCGATCGGCGCCCCCGACCTGGTGGCGCATCTGCAGGGCGGGCCCGACCTGGCGCAGGCGACGGAACTGGCCATCATCGCCACGCGGCAATACGCCAAGTCGCAGCGCATCTGGTTCAGGAACCGCATGAAGGACTGGCCGCTGTGGCACGCAAGCCACGCAGGACTGCGACCCGCAGACGGGATGTGAAACCTTTGGCACGGTTGTTGAGTTCTGCTGCAGATAGGCGATAATCCGCTTATCCCGAATGCAGGGGCTGACGACGATGTCACTTTGGGACCGCACAGGCTGGACGGGAGGGTTTCCGTTCTCGGACAGCAACCTTCGACCCCAGGGCCGCGGCGCGGCCGAGGCGGTCGATGTCACCGCCGCCTCGGTCCCCGAGGCAGGCACCGCCCCCATCCGTCACCGTCCCTGGCTGCGTCCCGGCGCACCCACCGGCAGGATCGTGGTTCCCGATGCGCTGACCGTGCGCGTGGGACCGACCACCCGACGCCACGCCCCACGCAAGGCCAGCCTGCGCCTGTTCCCCCTGGGCGGTTTCATCTGGGGCAGCCAGGGCCATCCCGTGCGCCCCCGGACGCGGCCCGATCACACGCTGATCTGGGTGACGGGCGGTGCGATGCGGCTGGAATTGCCGCGCCAGACGCTGCTGCTGGGCCCGGGCGATGTGCGCTACATCCCGTCGGGGACGGCCTTCGCGGCCATTCCGCAGGATGGGGCCGAGGGGCATGTCCTGACCCTGTCGCCCGAACTGACGACCGAGGTCGATCCCGCCCTGCCCACCGCGATGATCGCGGGCTGCATCGGCCAGTCGGGGCCTGCCCTGCTGGTCAACCTGCAGGAACTGGTGCGCGAGGCGACGACGGCGACCGATCGCAAGGCGCTGACCTGCCATCTGAACATGCTGTCGCTGCGCCTGTCGCGACTGGACCCGGAACGCCAGGTCCATGCCCGCCCGCCTGCCGCCACGGCTGATCGGCCGCTGGTCGATCGTTTCGTCACGTTGGCCAGCCAGCAAATGGGTTCGTGCCAGACCCTGGCCGACATGGCCCAACAGCTGGGCAGCACCCTGACCCAGCTGGACCGAGCCTGCATCGAGGCCAAGGGCCTGCGCGCCGTCGAATTGCTGCATGAACTGCAGCTGGAACGCGCCGCCGAGATGTTGCAGCACACCAACCGCCCCATCGGGCGCATCGCGCTGGATCTGGGCTATGCCAGCCAGACACACATGACCCGCGCCTTCGTGGCGGCCACGGGTCGCACGCCCGAAACCTTTCGCATCCAGATGCGTCAGATGTCGGCGTCGCCGCCCGCATCCGCCTGAAGGCCGCGACCGTGAAAGCCGGTCGCCACGACGAATTTCTCGGACGAATCGCTGCGGCTGGCGGGGGGTTTGACGTTGGCGACCTTGTCGAAGTTCTTCTTCAGCATGGCCTGCATGTCGGTTTCCGCGCCACCCGCCAGAACCTTGGCGACGAAGGTGCCGCCCGGTTCCAGCACGTCGAAGGCCAGCTGGGCCGCAGCCTCGACCAAGGCCACGATGCGCAGGTGGTCGGTGCCCTTGTGACCCGACGATGACGCCGCCATGTCCGACATGACCACGTCCGCCGCCCCGCCCAGCCAACCCTTGACCAGATCGTCGGCGCCTTCGGACAGGAAATCCAGCTGATGGATTTCAGCGCCCGCGATGGGATCGACCTCTTGCAGGTCCAGACCCAGCACGCGGCCGACGGATTTGCCGGATTTCTCGCCCAGGGCATTCACGCGGGCCACGGCGACCTGGCACCAGCCGCCGGGCGCGCAGCCCAGATCGACGACGCGGGCGCCGGGCACCAGGAAGCGGTACTTGTCGTCCAGCTCCAGGATCTTGTAGGCCGCACGTCCACGATAGCCTTCGCGCCGGGCGCGCACGACATAGGGGTCGTTCAGCTGCCGTTCCAGCCACAGTTTGCTGGACATCTTGCGGCCCTTGGCGGTCTTCACGCGGACCTTCAGGTCGCGCTGGCCGCGTCCGCTCGTCTTGCCCGACCGGCTGATAGGTTGTTTCGTCATTAGGCCACTCCGTTCAGTCCGTCAGGCGTCAGCACCCCATCGCGCACCATCTGGGCATAAAGCAACCCCTCTCGCAGGCCGCGATCGGCAACCGACAGCTTATTCGTCGGCCAGACGCGCATCAATGTCTGCAGGATCGCGGCCCCCGACATGATCAGCGCTTGCCTTTCGCGCCCGATGCGCGGGTCGGACCGCCGTCCGTCCGGACCCAGCTGCAGATAGGAATGGATCACCCGGTCGATCTGGTCGCTGGTCATCTCCAGCCCGTCCACCTTGGTCCGGTCATAGCGGCGCAGGTTCAGGAAGCTGGCCGCCACCGTCGTCACCGTTCCCGAAGTGCCGATGATCTGGAACCCCTCGTCGGGCGATCCATCCGCATAGGGGCTGAAATTCGCCAGCGCTTCCTCGAAGAACCACGACATCAGGGCGAAACGGCCCTGATCGTCCTGAACATCGACGAACTGGTCGCGCAGGGTCGCCACGCCCAGGGGCACGCTGATCCAATCGACGACACGCGCGCCGCCGGGCTGCGGATTGCCGAAGCCTTCCGACAGCCGCATGATCGCGCGGGGACGTTCCTTGGGTTCGACGTCTTCCAGGTCGATCCAGACCAGCTCGGTGGAACCGCCGCCGATATCGACCACCATCAGCGTTTCGGTCTTGTGGCTGACCAGCGGCGCGCAGGAAATGACGGCAAGCCGTGCCTCCTCTTCGGCGCCGATCACCTCGACCGGCAGGCCGGTTTCGCGCCGGATGGATCGCATGAAATCGCGACTGTTTCTGGCGCGACGGCATGCTTCGGTGGCCACAAGGCGCATGTTCTGCACCTTGTGCTGATCCAGCTTGCGCTTGCAGACCTGCAGCGCATGGACGGTGCGCGCCATCGAGCTGCGGGACAGGCGTCCCGAAGCTTCCAGCCCGTGACCAAGCTGCACGGGCTTGGAAAAGCTGTCGATGACCTGAAACTGACTGCCCGTCGGTCGGGCAATCAGCATCCGGCACGAGTTTGTGCCGAGATCGAGGGCAGCATAGAGCGCCCCCTCCTCGGGTTTCAGGGTGCCTGACGGCTCTACCGTTTTTCTCGGGAACGCGTCTGCACCCGCAGGACGCTTGGGCGTCATGTTACGCCCTCCGATGACAAGTTAATCAAAAGGTAACGTGCCGGGGGGACCCAATCAAGGGCCAGCGGTCCGCTTGCGGCATTTGGTTGCCCCAAGGGCAGCCCGCGACGCTGCGGGCCCTGCCTGCATCAGGTCGCGGCAAATGGTGCGGTGATGTCGCGCGGATGCTTGACGACCGGCGGAGCGCGCGTCAATCAGGTCCGATGATCGACCTGCGCCCCGTAGTCCACCCGATTGGCAAGATCGTCTTTGCACTGGGCGGCTTCATGCTGGCGCCCATGCTGGTCGACCTGTGGAACGACGACCCCCATTGGCTGGTCTTTCTGGAATGCGCCATCATCACCTCGGTCTGCGGGTTGCTGACGGTGGTCGCGACGCGCGGCGAACAAAAGACGCTGAAGATCCAGCAGGCCTTTTTGCTGACATCGGGGATCTGGCTGACCCTGCCCATCTTCGGTGCCCTGCCCTTCATCCTGGGCGCCCCCAATGCCAGCATCCTGGACGCCTATTTCGAGGCGATGTCCGGCGTCACCACCACCGGAACCACGGCCTTCCCCAAGCTGGACGGGCTTCCCTCGGGGACGCATCTGTGGCGTGCGCTGCTGCAATGGATCGGCGGCCTGGGGATCGTCGTGGTGGCGATGGTCTTCCTGCCGGTCATGAAGGTCGGCGGCATGCAGTTCTTCCGATCCGAGGGGTTCGACACCCTGGGCAAGGTCCTGCCCCGCGCCGGAGAGATCGCGACCGAGATGACCATGGTCTATCTGCTGATGACGGGGGCCTGCGCGATCACCTTCATGCTGCTGGGCATGACCGGCTTCGACGCCATCATCCATGCGCTGACCACCTGTTCCACCGGTGGATTTTCCAATTACGACGCCAGCATGGGCCGTTACCTCGGCGCGCCGGAATGGGCGGCCTCGGTCTTCATGGTGATGGCGTCGGTGCCCTTCATCCGGCTGGTGCAGGCGCTGCGGGGCAATTACGTGCCCCTGTGGCAGGACCGGCAGGTGCGCACCTATCTGCGCTGGATCTGCTATTGCTGCGCCATCATCATGATCTATCGCGTGATCTACATGGAGCAGGATCACGACCTGGCCGAAATGCTGCGCGAGACGGTCTTCAACACCATCTCGGTCTTTTCGGGGACGGGCTTTTCCTCGACCGACATGACGGCCTGGGGGCATCTGCCGCTGGCGCTGCTGATCATCGTGGGCCTGATCGGCGGCTGCACCGGGTCGACCGGCTGTTCAGTCAAGATCTTCCGCTATCTGGTGCTGCTGGAGGCGGTCCGCGCCCAGATCCGTCGCATGCATTCGCCCCATCGCGTCTATCCGCTGCGCTACGAAGGCCAGCCCCTGGACAAAAGCATCATCGATTCGGTGATGGCCTTCTTCACCCTCTTCATGCTGACCTTCGGCCTGCTGATCGTGGGGCTGGCGCTGACGGGGCTGCATCCACGCACGGCGCTGACCGCGGCATGGACGGCCATCGCCAATATCGGCCCCACCTGGGGGCCCGAGGTCACGTCGAACGGATCGGTCGAGGAGTTCCCGGCGGCCGCGAAATGGCTGATGATCCTGGGCATGTATCTGGGCCGGCTGGAACTGGTCTCCGTGCTGGTCCTGCTGATGCCCAGGTTCTGGCGGCCCTGAAGCCCCCTGTTCAGGGGGCCGTGGTTTCGGATGTCGCCCCGTCGGGTGCCGTGGTTTCGGGCTCCGTGGCTTCGGGGGCCGTGGCGGGTTCGCCCGGCAGGGCGGCGGGGGGCATGTCCTCGTTCTGGCCGGGGGCCTTGCGGGTCAGGCTGTCGCTCATCTCGGCCAGGATGCGGGCCTGGTCCTGCTGGTCGGCAGTTGGCCAGATCAGGACAAAGCCCTCGGCCCGGCCATCGCGGACCCAGCCTTCGGCAGCACCGATATGGTCGTCATTCTGGCCGCGCAGGGTGACATGGCCGCGCCGGACGTCGCGCTCGGGCTGGGGCACCCAGCCAAGCGCCGTGACCAGCCCCGCCAGATCCAGCAATTCCTGCTGCCCGCCGGGCTGGCTGAACAGGATCATCGCCGCCCCCGACCCATCCTTGGGGCCATAGATCGACAGCGCCCGTTCCGCGCGGTCAAAGCTGAGCGCGCCCATCGGCGCCATCACCGACAACCCCGTCGCCTCGTCGTCCAGCTGCTTCAGGCCCATCGCCTCGCGCCATTCGGCACGGCGTTCGGATAGCAGGCGCATCGCCGTGCCCGGATCGGTCGAGGCGCGCGCCGACAGGATCTCGGCCTGAATGGCGGCCTGGGTCTTGGGACCGTCACGCCCATCGATCTGGCCGTCGTAATGGCCCGCCCAACGCAGCGACCGCTGCACCTGGTCCAGGGGCGGCATGGGCTCGGCGTCACCCGTGGCGCCCAGTTGCGGCGCCTCGCCCTGATCCAGCGCCTGCCCCAGATCGGCGGCCTGCGCCACCAGCGCATCGCGCGGGATCAGCTTGCCCGATTTCAGGACCGGCAGCCAGTCGCGCGCGACATCGTCCGCCAAAGGGCCAAGCGCCACGGTGAACCAGCCATTCGGCAATTCCCACAACCCGGCACCGGGAAATTCCTTGCGGTTGCGGGCCAGCGCCTCGTCTGCCTCGGCACGATCCTGGAAGGATTCCAGCTGCAGATAGCTGCCTTGCGGCGCGGGCTCTTCGGGTGCCGGGGTCATCGCGGGTTCGGCGTCTGCGCCTTCGGCGTCGGGCGCATCGCCAAGCCGGGTCAGTTCCGTTCCGGGGGCCGCTTCGGTCACGAAGGCATCGCCCGGAACCACGCCCTTGGCCTTCAGATCCGCCAGCCGGGCCAGCGCGGCCTCGCGCTCCATCGGGCCAAGCGCGATGCCGGTCCAGCCGCCCTGCAGGGGCAGCGTCACCACGTCGTCGAAACGCTCGGCCCAGCCCTCGGCGGTCGCTGCCGCGACGTCGGGGGCGCGCTTTGCTTCCAGCCGGATCAACGCGTCCTGCGCCATCCCCGCCCCCGGCAGCGCCGCCGCCAGGATGATTACCGCCAACTGCCGCATCGCAGCCTCCTTGAATGTCTTTGTCGTCGCGGGGATCATGCCCGCCTGCGGGCCTTTATTGACCCTGTTCCTTCCCGCGCCTAGAAGACGCGAAAGCCTCGCCCGATCTACGCAAAAGGATGGCCCGATGACCAGCCCCAACCGACCCCGCAGCTTCCAGGAGATCATCCTGCGCCTGCAGACCTATTGGGCGACCAAGGGCTGCGCGATCCTGCAGCCCTATGACATGGAGGTCGGCGCGGGCACCTTCCACCCGGCCACCACGCTGCGCGCGCTTGGCGGCAAATCCTGGGCCGCGGCCTATGTCCAGCCCTCGCGCCGTCCGACCGACGGGCGCTACGGGGAAAACCCCAACCGCCTGCAGCATTATTACCAGTACCAGGTCATCATCAAGCCCAGCCCCCCCGACCTTCAGGACCTCTATCTGGGCAGCCTGCGCGCGATCGGCCTGGACCCGATGGTCCATGACGTCCGCTTCGTCGAGGATGACTGGGAATCCCCCACCCTGGGTGCCTGGGGCCTGGGATGGGAGGTCTGGTGCGACGGGATGGAGGTCAGCCAATTCACCTATTTCCAGCAGGTCGGCGGGCATGACTGCAAACCCGTGTCGGGCGAACTGACCTATGGCCTGGAACGCCTGGCGATGTATGTGCTGGGCGTCGAACATGTCATGGACATGCCCTTCAACGACCCCGACAGCCCCACGCCCCTGAGCTATGGCGACATCTTCCGCCAGACCGAACAGGAATATTCGCGCTGGAACTTCGATCAGGCCGATACCGACATGCTGTTCCAGCACTTCAAGGATGCCGAGGCCGAATGCGCCCGCATCCTGGGGGCCGCCGAAACCGACGGCGCCGGTCGCACCATCCCGATGGCCCACCCCGCCTATGACCAGGCCATCAAGGCCAGCCATCTGTTCAACCTGCTGGATGCCCGCGGCGTCATCAGCGTGACCGAACGCCAGGCCTATATCGGCCGGGTGCGGGCGCTGGCCAAGGGCTGCGCCGACCTGTTCCTGACCACCGATGCGGGCGGTGCCACCGCATGAATTGGGGCAAGGTCGCAGCCGCCTCGATCACGCTGGCCGCCATCGCTGCGGGCGGCGGCATGTGGTATGCGCAGGAATACGGTTATTACGACAGCATCGACCCCGCAGGGCCTGATGCGCGCATCGCCGTGACGACCCCTGCGGGAAGGCGCGACCTGACCCTGACCGATTTCCAGGGCATCGACGCCGACAGCTCGCCCCTGCGCTGGCGGGCCTGCGCGGTGACGGGTGACCTGCCCGCCGATGCCCTGCCCTTCGACGACCCCACGCCCCTGATCGCGCCCGGCTGGTTCGACTGTTTCGACGCCCAGCAGATCGGTGCCGATCTGGAATCCGGTGCCGCCCGCGCTGTCCTGTCCGTGGCCGAGATCCGGCCCGACGTGGACCGCGTGCTGGCCGTCTATCCCGACGGCCGCATCTTTGGCTGGCACCAATATAACGACAAGACCCCGGAACGCGGAGTGATGGACTGATGGCCGACCTGCTGATCGAGCTTTTCTCGGAAGAAATTCCCGCCCGCATGCAGGCGCGTGCCCGTGCGGACCTGAAACGCCTGGTGACGGACGGTCTGGTCCAGGCCGGACTGACCTATGCCGGCGCCGGTGCCTTCAGCACCCCGCGCCGCCTGACCCTGACCGTGGAAGGGCTGACCGACCACAGCCCCACCACGCGTGAGGAACGCAAGGGCCCCCGCACCGACGCCCCCGAAAAGGCGCTGGAGGGCTTTCTGCGCTCGACCGGGCTGACCCGCGATCAGCTGGAGGCCCGCGACGACAAGAAGGGCCAGGTCTGGTTCGCCACCATCACCCACGAAGGCCGCCCCGCCGCCGATATCGTCGCCGAGGTGCTGGCCGACGTGATCCGCAACTTCCCTTGGCCCAAATCCATGCGGTGGGGCGCGGGATCGCTGCGTTGGGTGCGCCCGCTGCATTCGATCCTCTGCATCCTGTCCGATGAGGCCGGCGCCACCACCGTCGATCTGGACATCGACGGCATCACCGCGGGCAACACCACCCGCGGCCACCGCTTCATGGCGCCCGATGCCTTCACCGTCAGCAATTTCGACGATTACGCCGCGAAACTTCGCCGCGCCCGCGTCATGCTGGACGCCGAGGAACGCGAATCCGAGATCCGCCAGCAATCCGAGAACCTGGCCTTCGCCCGCGGCTGGCAGGTCGTCCCCGATGACGCGCTGCTCTCCGAGGTGGCGGGGCTTGTCGAATGGCCCGTGGCCCTGATGGGCGTGATCGAGGACCGCTTCCTGACGCTGCCCCCCGAGGTGCTGCAGACCTCAATGAAGGAACACCAGAAATTCTTCTCGGCGCTGAACCCGAAAACCGGCCGGATCGAGGGTTTCATCACCGTCGCCAATATCGAGACCCCCGATGACGGCGCGACGATCCTGGCCGGCAACCAGCGCGTCCTGGCCGCCCGCCTGTCCGACGCCGCCTTCTTCTGGGAAAACGACCTGCGAGAGGCGAAATCGGGCATGTCCGCATGGGCCGAGGGCCTGAATTCGGTCACCTTCCACAACAAGCTGGGGTCGCAATCCGACCGCATCGCCCGCATCGCATCGCTGGCCCGCGAAATCGCCCCCTTGGTGGGCGCGGACCCAGACCAGGCCGAACGCGCCGCGCGACTGGCCAAGCTGGACCTGCGCTCGGCCATGGTCGGCGAATTCCCGGAACTCCAAGGCATCATGGGCCGCTACTACGCGCTGGAGGCCGGAGAGCCGGAAGCCATCGCCGACGCCGCCCGCGACCACTACTCGCCCCTCGGCCCCTCGGACGAGGTTCCCACCGCCCCCGTCTCGGTCGCCGTGGCGCTGGCAGACAAGCTGGACACCCTGACCGGCTTCTGGGCGATCGACGAAAAGCCGACCGGCTCCAAGGACCCGTTCGCACTGCGTCGGGCGGCGCTTGGGGTGATCCGCCTGGTGCTTGCAAACGCCATGCGTGGCGGTCTTCTTCCCATCATCGGCCAAGCATCCGAAACCGCCGACAAGGCCGACCTCCTCTCCTTCCTGCACGACCGCCTCAAGGTCTACCTCCGCGACCAAGGCATCCGCCACGACATCATCGACGCCGTGCTGGCACAGGATGGCAGCGACGATCTGGTGCAGGTGGTGAACCGCGCCACGGCGCTGAACGCCATGCTGACGACGGCGGACGGCCAGAACCTGACCCAGGGGCTGAAACGCGCCAGCAACATCCTGACCCAGGCCGAAGAAAAGGACGGCGTCGAATACAGCTTCGGCGCCGACCGGAAATTTGCGGAAACCGATGAGGAACGGGCCTTGTTCACTGCCCTCGACACGGCCGAACCGGGCATCAAGACCGCTATGAAGAACGAAGACTTCCCCGCCGCCATGACCGCCATCGCCGCCCTGCGCGCCCCCATCGACGCCTTCTTCGAGGCGGTGCAGGTCAACACCGACAGCCAGGTCGTCCGCCGCAACCGCCTGAACCTCCTGTCGCGCATCCGCGAAGCAGGGCGCCAGATCGCGGATTTCACCAAAATCGAAGGCTGACCGACCCTGAGATGCAAGAAGGGCCAGAGGCAAAACCCTCTGGCCCTTCTTCTTTGTCGAAATACCCTCGGGGGTCCGGGGGCGGACAGCCCCCGGTCGCAGCGATCAGGCCGAACGTTCGACCATCATGTGCTTGATCGAGGCGATCGCCTTGGCGGGGTTCAAACCCTTGGGGCAGGTATTGGTGCAGTTCATGATCGTGTGGCAACGATACAGCTTGAACGGATCTTCCAGCTCGTCCAGACGCTCGCCCGTGGCTTCGTCGCGGCTGTCGATGATCCAGCGGTACGCATGCAGCAAGGCTGCCGGTCCCAGGTAACGGTCGCCGTTCCACCAGTAAGACGGGCAAGCCGTCGAACAGGACGCGCAAAGGATGCACTCGTAAAGCCCGTCCAGCTTCTTGCGATCCTCGATCGACTGCTTCCACTCCTTGCCGGGCGTGGGCGACTTGGTCTGCAGATAGGGGTTCACCGAGGCGTGCTGGGCATAGAAATGCGTCAGGTCGGGGATCAGGTCCTTGACCACCGGCATGTGCGGCAGCGGATAGATGGCGACATCGCCCGCAACTTCGTCGATGCCATAGATGCAGGCAAGGTGGTTGCCCCCGTCGATCACCATCGCGCAGGAGCCGCAGATGCCTTCGCGGCAGGACCGGCGGAAGGACAGCGTCGGGTCGATCTCGTTCTTGATCTTGATCAACGCGTCCAGCATCATCGGACCGCATTTGTCCAGATCGACGAAATAGGTGTCCAGACGCGGGTTTTCCCCGTTTTCCGGGTCCCACCGATAGATCTTGAACTTCTTGACGTTGGTCGCGCCCGCGGGCTTGGGCCAGGTCTTGCCAACGCGGATCTGGCTGTTCTTGGGTAGCGTGAACTGGACCATTGGGTGCTCCTTTCAGAGAGTGCCTTCGGACGGCATGTCAGCCGTGAACAGGTGTTGCGAACGCGTCACCAGATCGACGATCCGGCCCCGCGCATGAGGGTTGAGCGCCAGCCCGTTGAGCCGGCGAAGAAATTCGGTCGAGCCGTCGTTCAGACGCTCCATCGCGCGCGATTGCAGCGGCGACAGACCGGCCACCCGGTCGGGCCCGATGCCCGCGATCGCCAGCAGCTGCTGGCCGGGGCGGTCGGGATCGGTCTCGGCCTCCAGCGCCAGGCGGGTGACGCGGTCCGGTCCCAGCTGCCGCGCAAGGCGGCGTTCCAGATCGCTCCAACCGGGCAGCTCGCTAATCTGCGTCAGAAACGCCTCGCGCGTATTGGCATAGCCATCCGTCCGCACCGCCTGCGCCCAGACCGAAGGTTTCCACGCCGTCATGCGGCGCGTGTAAAAAACATAGTGTGGGTCAAAGCCGCGCGACCGCGCGACCCCATCCAGCTGTTGCAGCATCCGCGGCAGGGCCGGGTAAAGCTGTGTTTCGCCGCCATTGCCGGGCATTGCGCCGGCAAGGTTTTCATGGCTGATCAGGACGGCCTGGGGACCGTCGGGGATGGTCTCCAACACATCCTCGAAGGCGACTTTCAGTGCCCTGCGCAGATCGCCGCTGTCGCCCAGGCTGGCCGCGATCGCGGCGCGGCCCAGGGGACGCATCGGCGTGCCTTCCTCGGGGGTGCGGATCACCAGCAGGTCGGACAGCGCTTCGGCATTCAGCTTCAGGAACCGCTGCAGCGATGTCGTGCCGGTCTTCTGCACGCCCAGATGCAGCACCAGCCGCCGCCCTGCCCCGTCCTGCGTCATCAGATGCGCCCCTGCCAGCCGGGTTGGTCGGCCAGACCGCTTTGCGGCATCTGGCCCGACCGGCGCATCACGCATCGGTCAAAGACCTGTGCCGGGTCGCGCCCTGCCAGGTAATCGCCGCTGATCTCCATGCCGATCCGGCCGAAACTCTGCGTTCCGCCCGAACCTGTGCCGATGCCCACCGTCACGTCCGTGCGCGGCGCGCGGGCCAGTTCGGCGTCACGCAGGCAGACCCGTTCGGCCTGATCCACCGGGATCGGACCACAAGCCGACAGAACCGCCAACAGCGGAACCATGGCCAGGGGGGCTGCCCGCGTCATCATGCCATCAGGCCGTGCGCGCCGCGGCGGCGATGCACTGCGTGGTGGCCGGACGCGACACGATCGAGGCGACGCTGTCGGCCGTTCCACCAGCACCGGCACGCGACATCTGGGCGATGTCGATCATCTCGGCGGTGGTCGCATTGTTCACGACGCAGTCGGTATAGGGCGCGACGTTGACGCCCGGCAGGCGCTTCTGCATTTCGGAATTGACGACGCTGCGTGCGACCTGTCGCGATGCGGCGTCCAGAACGGTCGGCGTCGCAGGCGTGGTGACGGGGGCCGAGGGAACGGCGGGACCCGCGACGGGGACCGGTGCGACGCAACCGGCCAGCGTGACGGCGGAAAGGCCAAAGGCCGCGATAAGATTGAAACGCATCAGTAAACCCTTTTCTTCGGAGCGATCTTGTTCATGTCGATGCCGCCCTGTTCCGTGGTCGTCAGCGGATCAAGATGGACGGGACGATAGTCCAGTTTAACCTTGTTCCCGTCGATGCGCGCAAGGGAATGCTTGCGCCAGGTGGCGTCATCCCGCTCGGGGTAGTCTTCGTGGGCGTGCGCCCCGCGGCTTTCCTTGCGCGCCTCGGCCGCGACGATGGTCGCCAGGGCGTTGGGCATCAGGTTCGTCAGCTCCAGCGTTTCCATCAGGTCGGTGTTCCAGATCAGGCCGCGATCCGTGACCTTGATGTCATCCATCTTGGCGGCGATGGCTTCCATCTTCTCGACGCCTTCGGCCAGCGTCTTGTCGGTGCGGAAGACGGCGGCATCGGCCTGCATGGTGCGCTGCATCTGGTCGCGCAGTTCCGCGGTCGAGATCGAGCCGTCCGCATAACGCAGCGCGTCAAACCGGGCCAGGGCCTTGTCCACCTGCGACTGGTCGGTCGAGGGGATGGGGCTTTCGCGGTCGATCACGTCGCCCGCGCGGATGGCAGCGGCACGACCGAAGACCACCAGGTCGATCAGGCTGTTCGACCCAAGGCGGTTCGCGCCATGGACCGATGCGCAGCCCGCCTCGCCCACGGCCATCAGGCCGGGGAAGGTCGCGTCGGGGTTGTCTTCCGTGGGTGCAAGCACTTCGCCCCAATAGTTCGTCGGAATGCCGCCCATGTTGTAATGCACGGTCGGGATCACCGGGATCGGCTGCTTGGTGACATCGACACCGGCAAAGATCTTGGCCGATTCACTGATGCCCGGCAGACGTTCGGCCAGGCTTTCGGGCGGCAGGTGCATCAGGTTCAGGAAGATGTGGTCCTGTTCGCCACCCACGCCGCGGCCTTCGCGGATTTCCATGGTCATGCAGCGGCTGACGACGTCGCGGCTGGCCAGATCCTTGTAGGTCGGGGCATAGCGTTCCATGAACCGCTCGCCTTCGGAGTTGGTCAGGTAACCGCCCTCGCCCCGCGCGCCTTCGGTGATCAGGCATCCCGAGCCATAGATGCCGGTCGGGTGGAACTGCACGAATTCCATGTCCTGCAGGGGCAGGCCCGCGCGGGCGACCATGCCGCCGCCGTCTCCGGTGCAGGTATGGGCGCTGGTCGCGCTGAAATAGGCGCGACCATAGCCGCCGGTCGCCAGCACCACCATCTTGGCGTTGAAGACATGCATGGTGCCGTCATCCAGCTTCCAGCAGACGACGCCGGTGCAGCGGCCATCGGTGATGATCAGGTCCAGCGCGAAATATTCGATGAAGAATTCCGCGTTATGCTTCAGCGACTGACCATAGAGCGTGTGCAGGATGGCGTGGCCGGTGCGGTCGGCGGCGGCGCAGGTGCGCTGCACCGGGGGGCCTTCGCCGAATTCGGTGGTGTGGCCGCCGAAGGGGCGCTGATAGATGCGGCCGTCTTCGGTGCGGCTGAAGGGAACGCCGTAATGTTCCAGTTCATAGACGGCCTTGGGGGCCTCGCGCGCCAGGTATTCCATGGCGTCGGTGTCGCCCAGCCAGTCCGACCCCTTGACGGTGTCGTACATGTGCCATTGCCAGTTGTCGGGGCCCATGTTGGACAGCGAGGCGGCGATGCCGCCCTGTGCGGCGACGGTGTGCGAACGGGTCGGAAAGACCTTGGTCACGCAGGCCGTGCGCAGGCCCTGTTCGGCCATGCCAAGCGTCGCGCGCAGACCTGCGCCACCGGCGCCCACCACGACGACGTCATATTCATGCGTTTGGATTTCGTATGCAGCCATGTCGTCCTCAGATCGCGGGGGTGGTGAAGGCCATCTTTGCCAGCGCAAAGATGGCGGCGGCGATGACGCCCCACCCGAAGATGTTCGCGGCGATGATCGCCATCTTGTTGGCCGAGCCATAGACATAGTCGTCGATCATGATCCGCGTGCCCTTGATGAAGTGGATCATGCCCACGACGATGAACAGCGCGGTGATGATGCCGGGGAACGGGCGTCCGAAATGAGCGGCGACCGCGTCCTGCGGCAGGCCGATCGCACCGGCGACGGCGATCATGAACAGCGGCGTCAGGATGACCAGCGCATAGCTGCTGACGGTCATCTGCCAGTGATGTGCGGTTCCCGAACGGGCCGAACCCAGTCCCGTGGCCGCCTTGCGTGGGGTGATATAGCGCATGATGTCCCTCGCCTCAGCTGATGAAGAAGATGATCAGGCTGAGCAGCGTCAGCGCGACCGAACCGATGATGATTGCCCAGGACGCCTTCTTGGCATCCTCGATCTCAAGGCCCAGGCCCTGGTCGTAGAACAGGTGGCGGACGCCCGACAATGCGTGGAACCACAAGGCCCATGCCGAAGCCGTCAGGATGATGAAGCCCAGCCATGACCGCACCAGCCAGTCGGCCACCTCGAAGGCGCCGGGACTGCTGACGGCCGCGACCAGCCACCAGACCAGCAGCAGGATGCCCGCGACCAGGGCGTGGCCGGTGATGCGGGTCATTATGGATGTGATTGCCGGCAACGGCAGACGATAGACCTGAAGGTGGGGGGAAAGCGGCCGGTTACCCCGGTTCACGTCGGCCATGGTCGGCCCTCCTATGTCGGTTCTGGCATGTCCCGTCGCAGGTGCCCAAGACTGACAGGGCTGGCCACGCGGGCTGGCGATTGGCGTCCTTATTGATCGTGATACTGTCACCTGTCACGGGCAGATGCCACCCCGCGCGATGAAATGCCGCGGATTTCCGCCTTTGTGATCACACTTGCAATCCGTGTGATCACAGGCAGCGGAACGGTCGCGCCACGTTAGCGCAAAACCGTGGAGCGTCTAGTGGACTGAATCGCCATTGGTCGGCATCAGCGCCCAATAGTCCAGGTCCAGCAGCACCTCGGGGGCGTATTTCCCGTCGGCCCCGCGCAGCGCGAATTGCGCGCTGACGCCCTTGGTCGCGACCAGCCGCAACCGGATCGCGCCGACGCCGGGCGCGTCGGTTTCGGCCTTGTCCAGCACCTCGGACCAGGCGCGGATCGTGTCGCCCGCGAAACAGGGATTGGCATGGGACCCGCCGTTCAGCGCCACGATCATCTGCGCATTGGCCAGCCCGTTGAAGGACAGCGCGCGCGCCATGCTGATGACATGCCCGCCATAGATCAGGCGGCGGCCATCCTCGCGGTGGGTGGCGTCGAAATGGACCTTGGCGGTGTTTTGCCACAGGCGGGTGGCCAGCATGTGCTCGGCCTCCTCGACGGTGACGCCGTCGACATGATCGATCCGTTCGCCGATGGCGTAATCGCCCCAGCAATAGGGTTCGCCCGACAGGCTGAAATCGTAGTCGGTGAAATCCAGCGCCTCGGGGATGGCCAGGTCCTCGGCGGCGACCGCCACGGGCAGGTCGGGAATGACGGTTTCCGGGGCGGGGCTGCCGGGATTGCGCTTGCGCACCATGACCCACCGCACGAATTCCAGCACCGGTTCATCGACCTGGTTCAGGCCGCGGGTCCGCACCCAGACGACACCCGACTGCCCGTTCGAGTTCTGCTTCAGTCCGATCACCTGGCTTTCCGCGCGCAGCGTGTCGCCCGGCCAGACCGGCTGCAGCCAGCGCCCGTCGGCATAACCCAGATTGGCAACCGCGTTCAGGCTGATGTCGGGAACCGTTTTGCCAAAGACCGCGTGGAAGGTCAGCAGATCGTCCAGGGGACTGCCGTCCAGCCCCGCCGCGATCGCGAATTCATCCGACGAATGCAGCGCGTGCCGCATGGGATAAAGCGCGTGATAGAGCGCCCTTTCCCCTTCGGCCAAGGTGCGGGGAACGGCGTGGCGGATGACCTGGCCGACGGTGTAATCCTCGAAGAAGCGGCCGGAATTCGTCTTGGTCATTGCTGCCCCAGCTTCATGTCGGGGTGGTATTCGGCCTCGACCTCCTTGGTGACGGCCTGCCCGCAGCGCATGACGCCGCGCGCCGCGTCGAAACCCATCGAAGGATCGCCCTGCAGCCGCCAGCCCTTGGACAGGGCCTCGGACACGCGGTGGCAGAATTGCGAGGTGTCGTCCTCGGTGATGAAACGATAGAGGGTGGGCATCACGCGCCTCCGAAGGGGTTGGGGCCGACAAGGCCGTGGATCGCGCCAAGAACCAACAGCACGATGACCGCGCCGGCAAGGGCCGTCATCTCTTTCTTGACGGGGAAGGGTCCGGTGGGCCGCACCCAGTCCGAGGCGCGGTTGATGACCTGCATCTCGACGAAGGCCCAGACCAGCAGCCCGCCGAACAGGATCAGCGACGGCGTGTCGCCATTGACCAGCAGATGCGCGACCGCCCACAGCGCAAAGCCCCACAGCATCGGGTGGCGGGTATAGGCCGTGACGCGGGTCTTCATGCCGCTGGCCGCGAACAGATAGATCGAGACCAGCATCAGCAGGTTGTTGATGCCCGTCATGGGCGCGGTCCGGCCCCAGAAGAAGGCGCCATCCGCCATGCGATAGCCGACGATCATCAGGATCACCGACAGGATCAGCAGCCCGGTGACCATGCCCCGGCCCTGGCTGCCCATCGCGGCGCGCTGCGCGGGGGCCATGCGTTTATAGAGGTGGGCGCCCCACCACAGGGCGACACCAAGGATCAGGATCAGCATCTGGCTTCCTCTTGCTGGAATGCGTTTGGCCGCACCTTGCGCCTATTGTGCCATGGCCGCAATCGCATCCGCCCGATCCAGCGTCGCGCGGGCGGTGGCGACATGCAGGTTCTCGACGATGCGGCCATCGACGACGGCCACGCCCTTGCCCTGGGCGGTGGCCTGATCGAAGGCCTCGATCTGGCGCCGGGCCAGCGCGATCTCGACCTCGGTCGGGGCGAAGGCCGCGTTGGCGATGGCCAGCTGGGCGGGATGGATCAGGGTCTTGCCGTCGAAACCCATGTCGCGGCCCTGTTCGCATTCCGCACGCAGCCCGTCCTCATCCTTGAAGGCGTTGAAGACCCCGTCGACGATGGTGACGCCATGCGCGCGGGCGGCCAGCAGGCACAGCCCCAGCCCCGCCATCATCGGCAGGCGGTCGGCGCGAAAACGGGTGCCCAGATCCTTGGCCAGATCGTTGGTGCCCATCACCATGCCCTGCAGGCGCGGATGCGCGGCGATGGCGCCTGCGTTCAGCATGCCCAGGGGCGTTTCCATCATCGCCCAAAGGGCCGTATCGGGGATCAGCTCGGCCACGGCGTCCAGATCGGCGGGGCCGTCCACCTTGGGGATCAGCACGGCATCGACCAGACCCGCCAGCGCCCCCGCACAGGCCAGCGCATCGTCCCTGCCCCATTCCGTCGCCAGCGCATTGATGCGCAAGATGCGCGCGCGCGGCCCGTAATCCTGCGCCAGCGCCTGTCCCAACCCCTCGCGCGCCGCGGATTTCTGTTCGGGGGACACCGCGTCCTCTAGGTCGAAGATGATGGCATCGGCGGGCAGGTCGCGGGCCTTGTCCATCGCGCGGGCATTGGCGGCAGGGATATAAAGAACGGAGCGATAGGGTCTGGCCATGAGATCCTCAGGGTAAGAATGTTGCGCAATGCTGCAATGCAGCGCCACAAATGGCAAGCGCAAATGCGCTGCATCGCGGCGTCATCCCGCCAGCGCCTGCCAGATCAGCCGGACCGAGATCACCAGCAGCCCCCAGGTGATCAGCCGATAGAACAGCAGCGGCGGGATGATCCGCACCAGCCGCAGCCCGACCCAGACCGCCGCCAGCGACACGGGCGTCAGGGCCGCCGCCGTCGCCAGATTGGCTGCCGATAGCTGGCCCAGGGCCGCATAGGGGATCAGCTTGACCCAGTTGCCGATCGCAAAGAACCAGGTCGTCGTCCCCGCATAGATCAGCGGCGTCAGGCGCAGGGGTTGGGCATAGACCTGCCACAGCGGCGCGCCCGAATGGCTGACGAAACTGGTATAACCGGCAAGCCCGCCCCAGACGCTGCCCGCCGTCAGGGTCGGGCGGCGGGCATCATCATCAAGCGGCGGGCGGATCAGCGCGTTCAGCGCAAAGCCTAGGCCGATCAGCCCCACGATCAGCGTCACCCCCCAGACCGGCACGATCGACGCCGTGGCCCACCCGACCCCGATCCCCGCCAAGGCCCCCGGCAGCGCGCGCAGCAGCACGCCGCGGTCGAAATCGCGCCGGAACGCCACAAGCCCGCCCAGATCCGAAATGACATAGACCGGCAGCAGCAGCCCCGCCGCCTGCACCGGTGACATGACCAGCGACATCAGCGGGACCGAGATGATTCCCACCATCGCCAGCCCGCCCTTGGACAGGCCCACCGCGGTCGCGGCCAGCACCGCCAACAGCCATCCCGTCACCGTCAGATCCAGCATCCGGCCCCTCCTCTTGCATGTCGTGCAAACCTTGCCTGCACAGGGGCGGAAGGCAAGTGTTAGCCCAATCAACGCCGCAGCGCAGCAGGTCACACTTGCGATTCATTGCTTGACGCCTTAACCACCACGCAACATTCCAACATGTATTCGGAGGTTACCCATGGCCCGACCCAAAATCGCACTGATCGGTGCGGGGCAGATCGGCGGCACGCTGGCCCATCTGGCCGCGATGAAGGAACTTGGTGATGTCATCATGTTCGACATCTCGGAAGGCACGCCGCAGGGCAAGGCCCTGGACATCGCCCAATCGGGTCCGTCCGAAGGTTTCGACGCCCGCATGAAGGGCACCAACGACTATGCCGACATCGCGGGCGCCGACGTCTGCATCGTCACCGCCGGTGTCCCCCGCAAGCCGGGCATGAGCCGCGACGACCTGCTGGGCATCAACCTCAAGGTCATGAAGGCCGTGGGCGAGGGCATCGCCAAGCACGCCCCCGACGCCTTCGTCATCTGCATCACCAACCCGCTGGACGCGATGGTCTGGGCGTTGCGCGAATTCAGCGGCCTGCCCCACAACAAGGTCTGCGGCATGGCCGGCGTGCTGGATTCGGCCCGCTTCCGCCACTTCCTGTCGCTTGAATTCGACGTGTCCATGAAGGACGTCACCGCCTTCGTGCTGGGCGGCCATGGCGACACGATGGTTCCGCTGACCCGCTATTCCACGGTCGCGGGCATCCCGCTGCCGGATCTGGTTAAGATGGGCTGGACCACGCAGGACAAGCTGGACGCCATCGTTCAGCGCACCCGCGACGGCGGCGCCGAGATCGTCGGCATGCTGAAGACCGGCAGCGCCTTCTATGCGCCCGCCACCAGCGCCATCGAGATGGCCGAAGCCTATCTGAAGGACCAGAAGCGCGTCCTGCCCTGCGCGGCCCATGTCTCGGGCGCATACGGCCTGGACGGCATGTATGTCGGCGTTCCGACCGTCATCGGCGCCAAGGGCATCGAACGCGTCATCGAGATCGACATGGACAAGGACGAACAGGCCATGTTCACCAAGTCGGTCGATGCCGTCAAAGGCCTGGTCGAAGCCTGCAAGGGGATTGACTCCACGCTGGCGTGATCGCCCCCCACTTGCAGCTGTCGGAACGGCGCGCCATGCTTGGCGCGCCGTTCTGCATTCCGGCCCGACCGCATCCACGGGGTTCCCCATGCGCCATCTGATCGCCGCCCTTGCCCTGACAGTCACCCCCGCTCTTTATGCCGGCCCCGCCCTGTCCGACGACACCAGCACATCCGCGATGATCGCGGATCGCGGGCTGACGGCCACGGCGCAGGCGCTGTCGGACCAGCCCGCATCTCCGGACCGGGACATGGCGCTGTCGGCGGTGACCTTCCTTGGCGCGGTCCAGTCGGCCTATCAGGCGCGCTGGCGTATCGGTGCGACGGACCCGCTGCTGCCGCTGCCGCTGCTGGGGGCCACCTTGCCCGTCAATCCCGACCCGCAGCCCATGCCCTCCGACTTCGTCAACGTGATGATGACCGGCCTGTCGCAAGCCATGCAGGACAGCCGCGACCACCTGCCCAAGGATGATGCCGCGCTGGTGCTGGATCTGGACGACCTGTGGCTGGATGTGGACCGGGATGGCCAGCGTTCACCTGCCGAGGATCTGGGCCAACTTGCCGGCCTGCCCCTGCCCGAGGGTCCGCGCGTGATCCGCTTTGACCGCGCCGATGTGGAATGGCTGCGGGCCTATACTCATCTGATCCAGGCCGTCACCAAGCTGGTCCTGGCCTTCGACCCTGAACCCGCGCTTGCCGACAGGCTGGCCCTGCAGCAAAAGCTGGACGAGCAGTTCGCTCAGCCGCCGGGCCAGATGGCCCGCGCGCCCAGCATGCAGATGCAGGCACAGGCCTTCGGGCCGATCATCGACCGCATCGCCGTGGTCCTGCAGACCCTGCGACACCAGCCGACCCCGGCCCTGACCCGGGATGCCCGCGACCACCTGCGCCAGATGGTCGGGGCCAACCGCGAATTCTGGCGGCTGGTCGCGCTGGAGGGCGACAACGACCGCGAATGGATCCCGAATGACGGGCAGCAGGCCGCCCTGGGCTTTGATCTGCCGCAGGGCACCGGGCCGCAATGGATGGCGCTGCTGGACCAGATGGATCAGGCGCTGCAGGGCAAGATGCTGATCCCGTTCTGGCGCTTTGCACCCGGCCACGGCATCGACCTGTCCAAATGGCTGCAGGACCCGCAGCCGGTCGAGATCGCGGATTGGGTGCAGGGCACCGCCGCCCTGCCCTATGCCCGGCCCGGACTGACGGTGGGGGGCGACAGCTGGGACGGCTGTGTCCAGATGTTCGGAGGACGCGCGGGTCTTTACATGCTGCTGCTGAACTGAACCGGGACGTCAGCGTCCCGAATCAAGCTGCTTGCGCTATCGGGCGCGGGCTTTGTGATCACACGCGGAATTACTGTGATCACATCAGGCAGGAACCCGCCTGTTTTCGGCATTTTACGGGAAAACCGTTTCAGTGGCCCCTTGGGATATGTCACAACACCGCCAAATCTGTCGAACCGAATGAGGGGGTCGAGATGAACATCCACGAATACCAGGCCAAGGCGCTGCTGCGTCAATACGGCGCGCCCGTCAGCGAAGGTCGCATCGTGACCAAGGCCGACGAAGCCAAATCCGCCGCAGGCGAGATGGACGGTCCGCTTTGGGTCGTGAAGGCGCAGATCCACGCAGGTGGCCGCGGCAAGGGTCACTTCGTCGAATCCGAAGCCGGTGAAAAGGGCGGCGTCCGCCTGGCCAAATCGGTCTCCGAGGCCGAGGAACTGACCCGCCAGATGCTGGGCCGCACGCTGGTCACGCACCAGACCGGACCGGCCGGCAAGCAGGTCAACCGCATCTATATCGAAGACGGTTCGGACATCGCGCGCGAGCTGTACCTGGCCCTGCTGGTCGATCGCCAGACCAGCCGCGTGTCCTTCGTGGCCTCCACCGAGGGTGGCATGGACATCGAGGAAGTCGCCGCCAACACCCCCGAAAAGATCGTGACCTTCAGCGTCGATCCCGCTTCGGGCCTGTCGGATTTCCACGGCCGCCGCGTCGCCTTTGCCCTGGGTCTTGAAGGCCAGCAGGTCAAGCAATGCGTGGCCCTGGTCAAGAACCTGTATCGCCTGTTCATCGACAAGGACATGGAGATGCTGGAGATCAACCCGCTGATCGTGACGCCCGAAGGCATCATCAAGTGCCTGGACGCCAAGATGGGCTTCGACAACAACGCGCTCTATCGCCAGTCCGACATCATGGCGCTGCGCGACGAGACCGAGGAAGACGCCAAGGAACTGGCAGCCTCCAAGTTCGACCTGAACTATATCGCGCTGGACGGCGAGATCGGCTGCATGGTGAACGGTGCCGGTCTGGCCATGGCCACCATGGACATCATCAAGCTGAAGGGCGCCGAGCCTGCCAACTTCCTGGATGTCGGCGGCGGCGCGACCAAGGAAAAGGTCACCGAGGCCTTCAAGATCATCACCAGCGACCAGAACGTCAAAGGCATCCTGGTCAACATCTTCGGCGGCATCATGCGCTGCGACATCATCGCGGAAGGCATCATCGCCGCCGTGAAGGAAGTCGGCCTGCAGGTCCCGCTGGTCGTCCGTCTGGAAGGCACCAATGTCGATCTGGGCAAAGAGATCATCGCGAACAGCGGCCTGAACGTGATCGCGGCCGACGATCTGTCGGATGCGGCCGAGAAGATCGTGAAAGCGGTCAAGGGCTGAGCCTGATCCTCTTGGCCGCGCCCATCACGGCGCGGCTTGCCGGAAACATCGGTGCGCCAAGCCGCACCCCTACGCAAGGAGGCCATGATGGCCGTTCTCGTTGACAAGAATACCAAAGTCATCTGCCAGGGGATCACCGGATCCCAGGGCACCTTCCACACCGAACAGGCGATCGCCTATGGCACGCAGATGGTCGGCGGCGTGACGCCCGGCAAGGGTGGCCAGGATCACCTGGGCATGCCGGTCTTCAACTCGGTCCACGAAGCCGTGGCCGTGACCGGCGCGAATGCATCCGTGATCTATGTCCCGCCCCCGTTCGCGGCGGATTCGATCCTGGAAGCCATCGACGCGGAAGTGCCGCTGATCGTCGCGATCACCGAAGGCATCCCGGTCCTGGACATGATGCGCGTCAAGCGCGCCCTGATGAACAGCAAGTCGCGCCTGATCGGCCCGAACTGCCCGGGCATCATGACGCCGGACGAATGCAAGATCGGCATCATGCCGGGCAGCATCTTCCGTCGTGGTTCGGTCGGCGTCGTGTCGCGTTCGGGCACCCTGACCTATGAGGCCGTCAAGCAGACGTCCGACGTGGGTCTGGGCCAGTCCTCGGCTGTCGGCATCGGCGGCGACCCGATCAAGGGCATGGAACATATCGACGTGCTGCAGATGTTCCTGGACGATGATGAAACCGAATCCATCATCATGATCGGCGAAATCGGCGGCTCCGCCGAGGAAGAGGCCGCCGAGTTCCTGGCCGAGCAGAAGCGCAAGGGCAAGTGGAAGCCGACCGCCGGCTTCATCGCGGGCCGCACCGCACCTCCGGGCCGTCGCATGGGCCATGCCGGAGCGATCGTGTCGGGCGGCAAGGGCGACGCGGAATCCAAGATCGAGGCCATGAAGAAGGCCGGGATCGTGGTTGCCGACAGCCCCGCAGGCCTCGGCGAAGCCGTTCTGAAGGCGATCAAGGCCTGATGATTTGACTGTCCGCCCCCCGGACATGAGTATGGGGGGCGGATGGCATGAAGGGGAAGGACCGTGACAGTGACTGGACAGCGCGCCACCGAGCCGCAGCCGAACCCGGTGCAGATGGCATCGGGCCGCGGCGTTCCCATGTCGCTGATCGCGCTACTGACCCTGACGGCCTGCGGCGACCGCATGACCGGGGACATCCTGCCCGGCGGCATTCCCGCCCGCACCAACCTGCACCAGGCAAGCGGCCTTCCGCCCGCCTCGGTCCGGACGGTGGCGCGCAGGGATTTCGGCTGGCGGGTGATCTATCAGCCCTCGGCTGCGCCCCCGAATGCCGAAAGCCAGGCCGCCGTGGCATTGTGCGGATTGGAACGACGGGCGCCGCTGCGCATTGTCCAACAGCCCCGCATCGATCCATTCGCCGACCCCGGTGCCCGCATCTTCGATATCCATTGTGCCTGACATCCGTGCCCGACACCGCCTTTTCCCTCTCCTTGCCCTGAACGGGGACCAGCCATGACCGACCAGCCGAAAAACACCGATTTCCATGATTCCTCGTTTCTGCAGGGCCATAACGCGGCCTATGTGGAACATCTTTATGGCCAGTGGGCCCAGGATCCGGCTGCGGTCGATCAGGCGTGGGACGAATTCTTCCGCGGCCTGGGCGATGCCGAGGCCGATGCCGTGCGCGAAGCCGAAGGCGCCAGCTGGATGCGCGCCGACTGGCCGCCCCTGCCCCAGGATGACACCACCGCCGCGCTGACCGGCGAATGGCCTGGCGCGTCCAAGAGCGATGCCGACGCCGCCATCAAGAAGATCGCCGCCAAGGCCGAGGAAAAGGGCGTCAAGCTGACGACCGACCAGATGCGCCAGGCCGTGCTGGACAGCATCCGCGCGCTGATGCTGATCCGCGCCTTCCGCATCCGGGGCCACCTGCATGCCAAGCTGGACCCGCTTGGTCTGCGCGACGTGCCCGATCATGGCGAACTGAAGCCTTCGACCTATGGCTTTGGTCCCGACGACATGGACCGCCCGATCTTCATCGACAACGTGCTGGGCCTGGAAGTCGCATCGATCCGCCAGATCGCGGACCTGATGACGCGCACCTATTGCGGCACCTTCGCGCTGCAATACATGCACATCTCGAACCCCGAGGAAGCCGCCTGGCTGAAGGAGCGGATCGAGGGTTACGGCAAGGAGATCGCCTTCACCCGCGAAGGCCGCCGCGCCATCCTGAACAAGCTGGTCGAGGCCGAGGGCTTCGAGAAGTTCCTGCACGTGAAATACATGGGCACCAAGCGCTTCGGCCTGGACGGCGGCGAAGCCCTGATCCCCGCGATGGAGCAGATCATCAAGCGTGGCGGCGCCCTGGGCGTCAAGGACATCGTCATCGGCATGCCCCACCGTGGCCGCCTGTCGGTGCTGGCCAACGTGCTGTCCAAGCCCTATCGCGCCATCTTCCACGAATTCCAGGGCGGCAGCTTCAAGCCCGAGGATGTGGACGGTTCGGGCGACGTGAAATATCACCTGGGCGCCAGCTCGGATCGTGAATTCGACGGCAACACCGTCCATCTGTCGCTGACCGCGAACCCCAGCCACCTGGAGGCCGTGAACCCCGTCGTGCTGGGCAAGGCACGCGCCAAGACCGACCAGATGGGCGACCGCAAGGCGCGCACCTCGGTCCTGCCGATTCTGCTGCATGGCGATGCGGCTTTTGCCGGTCAGGGCGTCGTGGCCGAATGCCTGCAGCTGTCGGGCATCCGCGGTCACCGCACCGGCGGCACCATGCATATCGTCGTCAACAACCAGATCGGTTTCACGACGGCACCGCATTTCAGCCGCACCTCGCCCTATCCGACCGACATCGCGCTGATGGTCGAGGCGCCGATCTTCCACGTGAACGGCGACGACCCCGAGGCCGTGGTTCACGCCGCCAAGGTCGCGACCGAATTCCGCCAGAAGTTCCGCAAGGACGTGGTTCTGGACATCTTCTGCTATCGCCGCTTCGGTCACAACGAAGGCGACGAACCGATGTTCACCAACCCCGCGATGTATCACAGCATCAAGGGTCACAAGACCACGCTGCAGCTTTACACCGAACGCCTGGTCGCAGACGGCCTGATCCCCGAGGGCGAGATCGAGGACATGAAGAGCGCGTTCCAGGCGCATCTGACCGAAGAGTTCGAAATCGGCAAGAACTACAAGCCGAACAAGGCCGACTGGCTGGACGGCAAGTGGACCGGCCTGTCGCGCGAAGGTGCGGAATATGTCGCCGGTGAAACCGGCATCGCCCCCGAGGTGATGACCCGCGTCGGTGCCGCGCTGACCAAGGTTCCCGAAGGCATGAACCTGCACAAGACCGTCGGCCGCCTGCTGGAGGCCAAGAAGCAGATGCTGGAAACCGGCGAAGGCTTCGACTGGTCCACCGCCGAGGCCCTGGCCTTCGGTTCGCTGGTGACCGAAGGGCATGGCGTTCGCCTGGCCGGCCAGGACAGCACCCGCGGCACGTTCAGCCACCGCCATTCGGCCTTCATCGACCAGAAGACCGAACAGCGTTACTATCCGCTGAACAACATCACCGAAGATCAGGCCCGCTATGAGGTCATCGACAGCATGCTGTCGGAATATGCGGTGCTGGGCTTCGAATACGGCTATTCGCTGGCCGAACCGAACAGCCTGGTGATGTGGGAAGCGCAGTTCGGCGATTTCGCCAACGGTGCGCAGATCATGTTCGACCAGTTCATCAGCTCGGGCGAAAAGAAGTGGCTGCGCATGTCCGGCTTGGTCATGCTGCTGCCGCACGGCTTCGAGGGTCAGGGTCCGGAACACAGCTCGGCCCGTCTGGAACGCTTCCTGCAGGGCTGCGCCGAGGACAACTGGATCGTCGCGAACTGCACGACGCCGGCGAACTATTTCCACATCCTGCGCCGCCAGATCCATCGCGGCTTCCGCAAGCCCTTGGTGCTGATGACGCCGAAATCATTGCTGCGCCACCCACTGGCCGTCAGCAAGGCCGAGGATTTCCAGACCGGATCGACCTTCCACCGGGTTCTGTGGGACGATGCGCAGCGCGGCACATCCGCCACGGAACTGGCCGCCGACGACAAGATCAAGCGCGTCGTCGTCTGTTCGGGCAAGGTCTATTACGATCTGCTGAAGGCCCGCGACGAAGCCGGGATCAACGACGTCTACCTGCTGCGTCTGGAACAGTTCTATCCCTTCCCCGCGCAGGCGATGATCAAGGAACTGGGTCGCTTCAAGCAGGCCGAGGTCGTCTGGTGCCAGGAAGAGCCCAAGAACCAGGGCGGCTGGACCTTCGTCGAGCCTTATCTGGAATGGGTCCTGGAACGCCTTGGCGCGAAACATTCGCGCGCCCGCTATGCGGGTCGCAACGCCGCCGCCTCGGTCGCCACGGGCCTTGCCTCGCGCCACAAAGCTGAACAAGAGGCGCTGGTCGCCGAAGCACTGAACCTTGAAGGATGATCCGATGACAACCGAAGTCCGCGTACCCGCCCTGGGCGAATCCGTCACCGAGGCCACCATCGCCACCTGGTTCAAGAAGCCCGGCGACCGGGTCGAGATCGACGAGATGCTGTGCGAGCTGGAGACCGACAAGGTCACGGTCGAGGTGCCCAGCCCCTCGGCCGGGGTCCTGGCCGAGATCGTGGCAGCCGAGGGCGAGACCGTCGCCCCCGACGCGCTGCTGGCCCAGATCGACGAGGCAGGCACCGCAGCGGCCCCCGCCAAAGCCAAGGCCGAAGAGGCCAAACCCGCTGAAAAATCCGAAGGACAAGACAAGATGACCGGTAAATCCGTGGACGTGATGGTTCCGTCCCTGGGCGAAAGCGTGACCGAAGCCACCGTCGCCACCTGGTTCAAGAAGCCCGGCGACAGCGTCGAGATGGACGAGATGCTGTGCGAGCTGGAGACCGACAAGGTCTCGGTCGAGGTGCCATCCCCCGCAGCCGGCGTCCTGGCCGAGATCCTGGCCGAGGAAGGCGCAACGGTCGATGCCAAGGCCAAGCTGGCCATCATCACCGAAGGCGGCGAAGGCAAGGCCACCACGCCCGCCAGCGCCGCGCAGGAAACCGTCCTGGAGAACGCAGGCCCCGAGGAAACCCGCCCGCGTTCGGATGTCGAGGACGCGCCTTCGGCCAAGAAGGCCATGGCCGAGAAGGGCGTCAGCCGTGACCAGGTCCAGGGATCGGGCCGCGACGGACGCGTGATGAAGGAAGACGTGGCCAAGGCATCCTCGGCCCCCGCGCCGGCCGCCAAGGCACCCGCCGCCCCCCGTTCGGCCAATGACGCCGACCGCGAGGAGCGGGTCAAGATGACCCGCCTGCGCCAGACCATCGCCCGCCGTCTGAAGGACGCGCAGAACACCGCCGCGATGCTGACCACCTATAACGAAGCCGACATGTCCGGCATCATGCAGCTTCGCAACGAATACAAGGACGCCTTCGAGAAGAAGCACAAGGTCAAGCTGGGCTTCATGTCCTTCTTCGTGAAGGCCTGCTGCCACGCCCTGAAGGAAGTCCCCGAGGTCAACGCCGAAATCGACGGCACCGACATCGTCTACAAGAACTTCGTCCACATGGGCGTCGCCGTCGGCACGCCGACCGGTCTGGTCGTCCCCGTCGTCCGCGACGCCGACCAGAAAAGTTTTGCCGAGATCGAGAAGGAAATCGGCGCGCTTGGCCTGAAGGGTCGCGACGGCAAGCTGTCGATGGCCGAAATGCAGGGCGGCACCTTCACCATCTCGAACGGTGGCGTCTATGGTTCGCTGATGTCCTCGCCGATCCTGAACCCCCCGCAGTCGGGCATCCTGGGCATGCACAAGATCCAGGAACGGCCGATGGTCGTCGGCGGTCAGATCGTCATCCGCCCGATGATGTACCTGGCGCTGTCCTATGACCACCGCGTCGTGGACGGCAAGGGCGCCGTGACCTTCCTGGTCCGCGTCAAGGAAGCCCTGGAAGATCCGCGCCGCCTGCTGATGGATCTGTAATCCGACCTTGCGGGGGCCGTGGCCACATGGCCCCCGCGTTCCATCTTGCCGGACAGGCCGGCCATCGGCGGACCCCTGCCCCATGCATCAGCGTTTCCTCGATCCGCCCGTACCGATTTCCGCGCAACGCGGCGGGATGCGCATCATCATACCGGAGCATGGATCATGCAGCTGATCATTCGCTATACCCACCAGGACACCGCCAACTTCCGCACCGCCTTCGACGCCGATGCCGAGGATCGCGGCCGCAACGGCCTGTCGCTGCTGCAGCTGTGGCGCGAGGATGACGGGCATTCCTGGGCGCTGTTCCAGGTCGGCGACGTCAAGGCCGCCCGCGAATACCTGAGCGGAGCCGCAAAGGTCTTCGAAAGCCAGGCCGGCATTACCGCGACCGACGCCCATTTCCTGGAGACCGCGTGACCATGCCCGCCGAAATCACCGTCCTAGCCCTTGCCGGATTGTTGCAGACCGCCCAGTTCGCCGCCTTTTCCATCATGGCCCAACGCCAGATCGGCCCCAAAGCCGCCATGAGCCCGCGCGACAACATGCCGACCCAACTGAAAGGCATCGCGGGGCGCATGCAGCGCGCCTTCAACAACCACTTCGAAGGGTTGATCATGTTCACCCTGGCGGTGGTGGTCGTGACCCTGGGCGGCGCCGCGTCCTGGTTCACCGCGCTTTGCGCCTGGATCTATCTGCTGGCCCGCATCGCCTATGTCCCCGCCTATCTGCTGGGCTGGGTGCCGGGCCGTTCGATCATCTGGATGATCGGCTTTGCGGCGACGGTCCTGATGATCGTCGCGGGGCTTGTCTCATCATCCGTCTAGAAATATTGCGCAGGTGACCGGTGGATCCAAGCCCCCGGTCCTGCGGTCCGAATGAAAGGAATTCCAATGTATGATCTGATCGTGATCGGCGCCGGCCCCGGTGGCTATGTCTGCGCCATTCGGGCCGCACAGCTGGGCCTGAAGGTCGCCTGCGTCGAAGGTCGCGAAACCCTGGGCGGCACCTGTCTGAACGTCGGCTGCATCCCGTCCAAGGCGCTGCTGCATGCCAGCCACATGCTGCATGAAAGCCACGAGAACTTTGCCAAAATGGGCCTGATGAACGCCAAGGTCGATGTCGATTGGGCAACGATGCAGGGCTACAAGCAGGAAACCGTCAACGGCAACACCAAGGGCATCGAGTTCCTGTTCAAGAAGAACAAAATCGACTGGCTGAAGGGCTGGGCCAAGATCGAAGCCCCCGGCAAGGTCAAGGTCGGCGACACGGTCCACGAAGCCAAGAACATCGTCATCGCCACCGGTTCGGTTCCGTCCGAACTGAAGGGTGTGACGGTCGACAATGCGGGCGGCGTCATCGTCGACAGCACCGGCGCGCTGGCCCTGCCGAACATCCCCAAATCCATGGTCGTGATCGGCGCGGGCGTCATCGGGCTCGAGCTCGGCTCGGTCTATTCGCGCCTTGGGGCGGATGTGACGGTCGTGGAATACCTGGACGTGATCACCCCCGGCATGGATGCCGAGGTGCAAAAGCAGTTCCAGAAGATCCTGACCAAGCAGGGCCTGAAATTCGTCATGGGTGCCGCGGTGCAGGGTGCCGAGGTTCAGGATGGCAAGGGCAAGGTGACCTATGCCCTGAAGAAGGACGGCAGCGAACAGGTGATCGAGGCCGATTGCGTCCTGGTCGCCACCGGCCGTCGCCCCACGGTCGACGGGCTGGGCCTGGATGATCTGGGCGTCAAGATGACCGACCGCGGCCAGGTTGCGATCGACGATCACTGGGCGACCAACGTCAAGGGCATCTATGCCATCGGCGACGCGGTGCCCGGCCTGATGCTGGCCCACAAGGCCGAGGATGAGGGCATGGCCGTCGCCGAGGTGATCGCCGGCAAGCATGGCCACGTGAATTACGACGTGATCCCCGGCGTGATCTATACCACCCCCGAGGTCGCCAGCGTCGGCCTGACCGAGGAGGCCGCCAAGGAAGGCGGTCGCAAGGTCAAGATCGGCAAGTTCCCCTTCATGGGCAATGCGCGCGCCAAGGCGATGATGCAGGCCGACGGCTTCGTCAAGCTGATCGCCGATGCCGAAACCGACCGCATCCTGGGCTGCCACATCATCGGCCCCTCGGCGGGCGACCTGATCCACGAAGTCTGCGTGGCGATGGAATTCGGTGCCTCGGCCGAGGATCTGGCACTGACCTGCCATGCCCACCCGACCGTGTCGGAAGCCGTGCGCGAGGCTGCGCTGGCCTGCGGCGACGGCGCCATCCATGTCTGACGCCGGTTCGGCGGTGGATCGGGGGGCGCTGTCCCCCGGTCGTCGGGATATCCCGGCACCGGTGATGGGGCGGCGCCTTGCCGTCCTGTCGCTGTTGGCCTTGGGGGCATGCGGCGGATCGTCGAGCGTGTCCCAGCCCAAGGGCCTGCGGTCCAACGGGCTTTATCCCAACGAAACCCCGCGTCTGCGCCAGCAGATCAATTCATGGGCGCGCCATTACGACGTCCCCCCGACGCTGGTTCAGCGCGTCGTCCTGCGCGAATCGCAGCACCGGCCCGGCGCGCGCAACGGTCCCTATTACGGCCTGATGCAGATCGCCCCGCAAACGGCCCGGACGATGGGACATCGCGGACCCGCGTCCAACCTTTTGGATGCCGATACGAACCTGCGTTACGGGGTGAAATACCTGCGCGGGGCGTGGCTGGTGGCCGAAGGCGATGCGGATGCCGCGATCGGGTGGTACAGCCGCGGCTATTACTACGAAGCCAAGCGCAAGGGTCTGCTGAAGGTGACCGGATTGCGCAGCTGACAAGGAAAAGGGCCCCGATCGGGGCCCTTTTCAGTCCGATCAGCCGCCCGCGATGATGCGCACGTAATTGCGCGTTTCGCGATAAGGCGGGATGCCGCCGTATTTCTGCACCGCGCCCGGACCCGCGTTATAGGCCGCAAGGGCCAGGTTCCAGTTGCCGAACTGGTTGTACATCATCCGCAGATAACGCGCCCCGCCATTCAGGTTCTGGACCGGGTCGGCGGCGTTCACGCCCAGCTTGGCCGCGGTTCCCGGCATCAGCTGCGCCAGACCCATCGCGCCCTTGTGGGATTTCGCGTTCGGGTTCCAGCCCGATTCCTGCTGGACCAGGCGCAGGAACAGATCCTCGGGGATGCCGTTCTTCTGCGCGGCCGCGCGGGCATGCGGCAGATAGGCGGTGCGCCGTCCGGTATAGCGCGGAATGCGGACGGTTTCCTCGGGGACCAGGGCGTTGCGCTTGGCACCGCCGGGCTGCAGGCGGGCGGATTGCTGGTACTGGGTGGACAGGCGCGAATCCATCAGGCGCGTCTGTCGGGCGAATTGGTCGGCGCGTGACTTGGAAGAACTGCCCGACAGGCGCAGCCCCTCGGCCATGGCGGGCACAGCTGTGGCACTGATCAGTGCCATGCAAAGCGCCGCTGTCACAGAATGTCTGATCCGCATGTTTCGGCCCCTCGTTCGTGTCGGCTTTGACTATTGCCGGTTTTGGCGACAACTATACATAAAAATGCGGCCGGTGCCACCGTGCTTGCCATGGCCTCCCGACCCCTTGGGCGGCATCCCGCCTTGGCCCGGACGGGCGAACCGCTTGCAGGCGACGGTCGCCCTGCGATAGACCCCTTTGAACCCATAGAGACATCACCAAGGAATTCCGTCATGGCAGGCAGCGTCAACAAGGTCATCCTGATCGGCAATCTGGGCCGCGACCCGGAAATCCGCAGCTTCCAGAACGGCGGCAAGGTCGCCAATCTGCGCATCGCCACGTCCGAGCAGTGGAAGGACCGCAACACCGGGGAACGCAAGGAGCGGACCGAGTGGCACACCGTGTCGATCATGTCCGAGGGCCTGGTCAACGTGGTCGAGCGTTTCCTGAAGAAAGGCAGCAAGGTCTATATCGAAGGCCAGCTTGAGACCCGCAAATGGCAGGACCAGTCCGGCGCCGACAAATACAGCACCGAGATCGTCCTGCGAGGTTTCAACGGCACGCTGCAGATGCTTGACGGCCGCGGCGAAGGCGGTGGCGGTGGCATGGGCGGCGGCAGCATGGGCGGCGGCGGTGGCCGCGACCAGGGCGGCTATGATAGCTATGGCTCGGGTTCCGGGTCGCAGGGCGGCGGGTCGCAAGGCGGCGGTCGCCCCGATTACGACGACGAGATCCCGTTCTGATCCAGCAGGGTCACGGCGATTCGATTTTGGCAAGGGCGGCCCATCGGGTCGCCCTTTGTCGTGACCGGGGGTCGAAAGATTGCCGCCCCCCGCCCCGCCGCGCATGACAATTGCGCGTTTCGCCCGCGAAATTTGCAAATGATCCTGCGCTTGCAATGATGCGCGCATGGCGCTTTCTGGTTCGGACTTTCCAAGCAGATCCACCCAAAAGGCACCGCCCATGGCACTGACACTTACGGAAATGACCGCCCCCGATGGCTTTGAACAGCTGGTCCTGGCACAGGACCCCGATGTCGGACTGCGGGCTCTGATCTGCGTGCATTCGACGGTGCTGGGCCCGGCGGCGGGCGGGTGCCGGATGTGGCCCTATGCCGATGACGCGGCGGCGATCCACGACGTGACCCGGCTGGCACGCGGCATGACCTACAAGAACGCCATGGCCGATCTGGGTCTGGGCGGCGGCAAATCCGTCATCATCGGCGATGCCCGTCACGACAAGACGCCAGCCCTGATGCAGGCCTTCGGGCGCGCCGTCGATACGCTGGCCGGCCGCTACTATACCGCCGAGGACGTGGGCATCTCGCCCGAGGACATGGCCCATGCGGCCAGCCAGACGGCCTATGCGGTGGGCCTGTCGAATGCCTCGGGCGATCCCTCGCCCTGGACGGCCGAAGGGGTGTTCCGCTGCCTCAAGGTCGGCGCGACCCATGTCTTCGGGACGGACGATCTGACCGACCGCCGCGTGCTGGTGCAGGGTCTGGGCCATGTCGGCATGTCGCTGGCCGAAAAGCTGCATGCCGCCGGGGCGCGTCTGATCTTCACCGACATCAACCAGGCGGCGCTGGACGATGCGCAGGCGCGGCTTGGCGCGACCGTCTGCGCGACGGATCAGGTCTTCGACCAACCGATGGACATCTTTGCCCCCTGCGCCCTGGGCGGCGTGCTGACGGCCGAAACCGCGGCGCGGCTGCAGGCGCGGCTGGTCTGCGGGGCTGCCAACAACCAGCTGGCCACCGACGCGGTCGCGCAGATCCTGGCCGATCGCCAGATCACCTATCTGCCCGATTACGTCGTCAACGCCGGCGGCATCATCAGCGTCGCAAGCGAGATCCACGCCCAGCCCGATACCTGGCGGCTGGAACGCCTGATCGCCATCGCGGGCCGCGTTGACCAGATGCTGACGCGCGCCAAGGCCGAAGGCCGCCTGATCCCGGACATTGCCGACCAGATGGTCCACGACATGCTGACCGGTCGCAAGGCCGCCTGACACGACGGCGGTGGCGGGTCCGGACGGCAGGGCCGTCCAGCGCCGTTGTCCCCCTCGATGGGGGGCGGCGGCGCTTGCCGTTTCGGATCAGCGCGCGTCCTTCAGGACCTGCGCCAAGGGTCCGGTCTGCACCGCATCGCTGACAAAGGCATCGCCGATGCCGCGCGCCAGGACAAAGCGCAGCCGGCCGTCCACGACCTTCTTGTCCTGCCCCATCAGCGCGATCAGCGCCGCATCGTCGGGCAGTGTGCCGGGAATGTCGGACAGCCGCGCGGGCATGCCCATGGCGCGCAGATGCGCCAGCACGCGGCTCGGGTCCTCCTGGCTGCACAACCCCATCCGCGCCGACAGATCGAAAGCCAGCGCACAGCCGATCGCCACGCCCTCACCATGCAGCAGCCGGTCGGAATAGCCGGTCGCCTGTTCCAGCGCGTGGCCGAACGTATGGCCCAGGTTCAGCAGCGCACGCTCACCCTGCTCGGTCTCGTCGCGGGTGACGATGCCGGCCTTCATGGCGA
Source organism: Paracoccus sp. SM22M-07 (assembly GCF_001887735.1). Lineage (NCBI taxonomy): Bacteria > Pseudomonadati > Pseudomonadota > Alphaproteobacteria > Rhodobacterales > Paracoccaceae > Paracoccus > Paracoccus sp. SM22M-07. Next base: position 26,878 of record NZ_JPKW01000009.1, on the reverse strand, counting down.
CGGAATGGGCGACCGCCTTCTGGCGCAGTTCGGGGTCGTCCCGAAGGGCCGGGGCGTTGCTTTCCAGCCAGGCAAAGAAATCGGCATCGCCCAGCATGCCATATTTCACCACTTCGCCATATCCGGCCAGGAAGTCGCGGGCGTTCAGCGTCTCCAGCACCGAAATATCCGCCAGCACCAGCGACGGCTGGTGAAACGCGCCGATCAGGTTCTTACCCTGCGCGCTGTTGATGCCGGTCTTGCCGCCCACGCTGCTATCCACCTGCGCCAGAAGCGAGGTGGGCAGCTGCACGAAGCGCACCCCCCGCCGCAGGATCGCCGCCGCAAAGCCCACCAGATCACCGATGACCCCGCCGCCCAGGGCCAGCACCACGTCGCGACGCTCGACCTTGCGCTCCAGCAGCCATTCGACGCAGCCGGTCAGGTGGGGCCAACTTTTCGTCGCCTCGCCCGCCGGCAGGATCAGCGCGTCATGCGCGATGCCTTCCGCCGCCAGCGCGGCCTTCAGGGGTTCCAGGTGCAGGGCCGCCACGTTTTCATCGGTGACGATGACGACGCGGGGGCGCGCCAGCAGCGGCGCAATCTCGGCGCCGGCGCGCGCGATCAGCCCCGCGCCGATCCGCACGTCATAGGCGCGATCGCCAAGGGGGACATGGACGGTAACGGGCTGGGTCATGCTTTGTCCTCGATCAGGGTGGGGTCGGCGGCGCGCAGCTGCGCGATCAGGCGATCGGTCGACGTCTCGACGCTGTCGCCGGGCTGGGACAGGAACTCGACCTCGGCCTGGGCATAGATGGGGCTGCGTTCGGCCAAGAGACGCAGTAGCGTGCCCTTGGGGTCGGCCGTCTTCAGCAGCGGCCGGGTGCTGCGCTGGCGGACGCGATGCCACAGCACCTCGGGGGAACAGTTCAGCCAGACCGAGATCCCGCGCGCCGCGATGGCGCCCCGGTTCTCGGCGCGCAGCCAGGCGCCCCCACCGGTCGAGATCACGCTTGGCCGCCCCGCCAGCAACCGCGTCAGCACTCGGCTTTCGCGGTCGCGAAAGAAGCTTTCGCCGTCGCGAGCAAAGATCTCGCTGATGGACATGGCGGCGGCGGCCTCGATCTCGGCGTCGGAATCGGTAAAGGGCACACGCAGCCGTCGGGCCAGTTCCGTCCCCACGGCCGTCTTGCCGGCCCCCATCATTCCGATCAGCACGATATGGCGCGCAATCCGCTTGGTCATCCCAGCCCCCGTCAATCGGGTGACTGAATGACGTGATCTTTCGGAAATTGCCATATATATTCGGGACAAGCCGGCGTAGAACCGGCCCGAGCCATATAAAACACGGTCGAGCAAAGGCGAATTCGATGCGCAAGATCAAGATACTGGTGGTGCTGATTCTTGCAGGGCTGATCGGCCTTGCGGGCTATGCCTATCTGGGGAACATGGACCCCAACCGGACCGAAACCCGCACTCAACTGCAACTGGGCGCGAAGAATGGCACGTCCGAGCCTGCCAGTGAGTGACCCCGGCCCTGCCCAACGCCCTGCCCTTGGCAGGATCGCCGCATTGCTGCTGAGCGGATGCCTGGTCGCACAGCCGATGGTGCTGGCGGCGCAGCAGCCCTTGTCGGCCAGCGACTGGCTGTCGGGCAGCGTGCGCGGACCGCAGCGCGAAAGCTCGGCCTGGCGGCCCGGCGACGGCAGCCGGCGCCCCGACCCCAAGGGCCAGCCTAGCCGCCGCGCGGTGGCCGAAAGCGGTGCGGTCGGCCCCGTGCAGGTCACCCGTCTGGACCAGACGAACCCCGACCATACCGGCACCCAAAGCGCCAGCCGCGCCGGTCTGCCCGCCGATCTGTGGCAGGGCAGCGACCCGTCGGTGCTGGCGGCACAGGTGCTGTCCACCCCGGCAAGGCTGCCCGCGATGCAGGGTCTGATGCGCCGCATCCTGACCGCCCAGCTGACCCCGCCGCAATGGACCCCCGACCGGGCACCCGACCCGTCCGCCGAGGCCGCGCCGAAGGCCGCCGGCAACATCGCGGGGCAGCTGTTCCTGGCCCGGGTCGACCGCCTGCTGGACATGGGCGCGCTGCAGCCCGCGCAGACCCTGCTGGCCGCCGCCGGTCCGGGCGAACCCGAGATCTTCCGCCGCATGTTCGACATCGCCCTGCTTGAAGGCGACGAATCGCGCGCCTGCGCCATCATGGACAATACCCCCGGCATCGCGCCCAGCTTTACCGCGCGGATCTTCTGCCTTGCGCAGACCGGTGATTGGGCGGCAGCCGCCGTCAGCCTGCATGGCGCCGAGGCGCTTGGGCTGATCGACGAACGCCGCGCCATCCTGCTGACGCATTTTCTGGACGATGCCTTTGTCGATGGCGCGGAAATTCTGGAACCGGCCGATCCGATGACCCCGATCGAATTCCGCATCCACGAGGCCATCGGCCAGCCCCTGCCGACCACGCCGCTGCCCGTGGCCTTCGCGCAATCGGACCTGCGGCTGAACAGCGGCTTCAAGGCCCGCGTCGAGGCGGCCGAGCGTCTGGTCCGGGCCGGTGCGCTGTCCCATCAGCAGCTGCGCGGCATCTATGCCGAACAGCGTCCCGCGGCATCGGGCGGGGTCTGGGAACGGGCTGGCGTGATGCGCACGCTGGAGGCGGCGCTGGTCAGCGGCGACCTGCGCCAAGCCCTGCCCCGCGCCTTTGACGAATTCCGTCGCGCCGACATGGCCGATCTGCTGGCCGGCATGGTCGCCCAGGACCTGCCCGACAGCGAGGACCCCGACACCGCGCGCATCACCGCGCTGCTGCAGGCATGGCAGGGCATGCGCCCCCTGCCCGATGCCGTCGAGCCCATCGAGACGCTGCCACCGCCCGACGCCCCCGCCACCGCCAAGGGAGAGGCGCTGCTGTCGGCCATGACCGATATCGATGCCGCCCTGGAAGGCGATCTGGCGCGGGCCGCGCGCGGCGTCGCCCAGATGCGCGCGCTTGGCCTGACGCAGGACGCCGATCTGGCCGCGGCCCAGATCGCGCTGCTGTCCGAACTGGGCGGAGAGGCGGGATGAGCGATCACCGCGCCATTTCAGATTTCCTGGACGCGCAGGCCGCCGAGGCGGGTGCCGCGCGCAACACCCTGCTGGCCTATGGGCGCGACCTGCGCGACCTGTCGGACTGGCTGGGCCACAGGCGCCTGTCGCTGGCCAACCTGACCCGCGACCAGATCGAAGACTACCTGACCCATTGCGACGCCCAGGGGCTGTCGCGTGCCACCCGCGCCCGCCGCCTGTCGGCCATCCGCCAGTTCACCCGCTTTGCCCTGGAAGAAGGCTGGCGCACCGATGATCCGGCGCTGCGCATCGCGGGACCGGGACGCGCCAAGCGCCTGCCCAAGACGCTGGAACGCGCCGAGGTCGAGGCGCTGCTGGATGCCGCCGGCCGGACCGGGCGCACCCAGACCGACCGCGCCCGCAACATCTGCCTGATCGAGCTGCTTTACGCGACGGGTCTGCGCGCGACGGAACTGGTGTCGCTGCCCGTGGCGGGCTGTCGCGGCGATCCGGCGGTCTTGGTGGTGCGCGGCAAGGGCGGCAAGGATCGGATGGTGCCGCTGAGCAACCCGGCCCGCGCGGCGCTGCGCGAATGGATCGCGCTGCGCGACGCCGCCCCCCATGGCAGCGCCCTGCACCGGATGCTGCAGGGCCCCGGCGCGCGCTGGCTGTTCCCCGCGATCGGGGCCGAAGGCCACATGCCCCGCCAGAGCCTGTCGCGCCTGCTGTCCCTGATGGCCATCGAGGCGGGCGTCGCACCATCGCGCGTGACGCCCCATGTCATCCGCCATGCCTTCGCGACCCATCTTCTGGAGGGCGGCGCCGATCTGCGCAGCATCCAGCTGTTGCTGGGTCACGCCGACCTGGGAACGACCGAGATCTATACCCATGTGCTGGACCAGCGCATGCGCGATCTTGTACTGAACCATCACCCGCTGGCGCACGTTGCCAACGAATGCCGCAAGAGCGGCGATCCCTCAACCTGATCTGGACCCATGGACGATCCTTCAAGTACCTTCGACGCCGCCTTGTGGCTGACCGCCGCCTCGATCATCGTGCTTCTGGCGATGTCGGCCTTCTTCTCGGGCTCGGAAACCGCGCTGACGGCGGCCAGCCGCGCCAAGCTGCGGTCCCGGGCCGACAAGGGCGACACAGGCGCGCAGGCCGCCATCGCCGTATCCTCGGACAGTGAACGCCTGATCGGCGCGATCCTGCTGGGCAACAACGTTGTCAACATCCTGTCGGCCAGCCTTGCGACCGCGCTGTTCACCCGCATCCTGGGCGGCAGCGGCGTGGCCATCGCCACCATCGTGATGACCGTGCTGGTGCTGATCTTTTCCGAGGTGATGCCCAAGACCTACGCGATCTCTGCCCCCGAAAAGGTCGCGAGCCTGGTCGCCCGGCCGATCCGGCTGATCACGATCATCCTGTCGCCCATCGTGACCGTCGTGCGCCTGATCGTGCGCGGCATGCTGGGCATTTTCGGCCTGAAGACCGATCCCGGATCGCACATGTTCTCGATCGAGGAGGAAATCGCCGGGGCGCTGTCCATCGGCCATGCCGCCGGGGCCGTTCACAAGGAGGACCGCGACCGCCTGCTGGGCGCGCTGGACCTGGGCAACCGCACCGTCGAGGAGATCATGCTTCACCGCAGCGAGATCCAGATGATCGACGCGGACCTGCCCCCCGAAAAGATCCTGGACACCATTCTGGCCAGTCCCCATACCCGCCTGCCCGTCTATCGCGAGGAACGCGAAAATGTCGTGGGCGTCGTTCATGCCAAGGACCTGCTGCGCGCCGTGAACCGCGCCGTGCGCGAGGCGGGCGATCCTGGTGCTGCCGCGCGCTTCGACATCATGTCGGTCGTGATGTCGCCCTATTTCGTGCCCGAAACCAGTGCGCTGGACGAACAGATGCGCGAATTCCTGAAGCGGCGGACGCATTTCGCGCTGGTCGTGGATGAATACGGGTCCCTGCGCGGATTGATCACCCTGGAGGACATTCTGGAAGAGATCGTCGGGGAGATCGCCGACGAACACGACACCGAGGCCGACCAGACGTTGAAGCCCAACGCCCATGGCGACTATCTGGTCGAGGGCGGCATGACCATCCGCGACCTGAACCGCCAGCTGGACTGGACCCTGCCCGACGAGGAGGCCAACACCATCGCGGGGCTGGTCATCCACATGGCGCAGTCCATCCCGGAACAGGGTCAGGTCTTTTCCTTCCACGGGTACCGCTTCGAAGTGGTGACGCGACGTGAAAATCGTATCACCCGGCTGCGCATCAGGCCATTGGTCGGTCCGCGCGGGGCCGAATCTTAGGGTCGGCAAACGCGCGGGCGGCTTGCAACCGGCCCGCTTCACCCCTAACACCAACGCATCATTTTCAGCCGCAAGGGATCGTCATGGACATTGCCGCACGCCGCACCGCCAACCCCGACCACTGGAATCTGGCCAGCGCGATCCGCGTCCTGTCCATGGACGCCGTCGAGGCCGCCAATTCCGGCCACCCCGGCATGCCCATGGGCATGGCCGATGTCGCCACGGTCCTGTTCAAGAACCATCTGAAGTTCGACGCCTCTGCGCCGCACTGGTTCGACCGCGACCGCTTCATCCTGTCGGCGGGCCACGGGTCGATGCTGATCTACTCGCTGCTGCACCTGACCGGCTATGAGCAGATGACGCTGGACCAGATCCGCAACTTCCGCCAGATGGGCGCGATTACCGCGGGCCACCCCGAATACGGCCATGTCGAGGGCGTCGAGACCACCACCGGCCCCTTGGGCCAAGGCATCGCGACCGCCGTCGGTTTCGCCATCGCCGAAGAAGCCATGCGTGCCGAATACGGCGATTCCCTGTGCGACCACCGCACCTGGGTCATCGCGGGCGACGGCTGCCTGATGGAGGGCATCAGCCACGAGGCGATCGCCCTGGCCGGCCACCAGAAGCTGGGCCGCCTGATCGTCATGTGGGACAACAACGACATCACCATCGACGGCCGCGTCAGCCTGTCGGATTCGACCGATCAGCATGCGCGCTTTGCCGCCGCCGGCTGGCGGGTCCTGTCCTGCGACGGTCACGACGCCGCCGATATCGACCGCGCCCTGACCGAGGCCGCCAAGGACGACGGCCGTCCGGTTCTGGTCGATTGCAAGACGATCATCGGTTTCGGTTCGCCCAACAAGTCGGATACGAACAAGGTTCACGGCTCGCCCTTGGGCAAGGATGAGATCACCGCGACCCGCGCCGCCTATGGCTGGGACGCCGAGCCCTTCCAGATCCCCGACGCGATCATGACCGAATGGCGCAAGATCGGCCAGCGGGGCGCCGAGGCGCGCAAGGCCTGGAACGACCGCGTCGATGCCCTGTCCGGCGACCACCGCGAGGAATTCGCCCGCCGGATCGGCAATGACACGAACCCCAAGCTGGAAAAGGTCATCGCCGAGTTCAAGGCCAAGACGCTTGAGGAAAAGCCCAAGCTGGCTACCCGCAAGGCATCCGAAAACGCTCTTGGCGCGCTGAATGCCGAAATGCCGGAAAACTTCGGCGGCTCGGCCGACCTGACGGGATCGAACAACACCAAGACCGGTGGCCAGGGCGTCTTTGCGCCCGACAACCGCATGGGCCGCTATCTGCATTACGGCATCCGCGAACATGGCATGGCCGCCGCGATGAACGGCATCTGGCTGCATGGCGGCTTCCGCCCCTATGGCGGCACCTTCATGACCTTCACCGACTATGCCCGCGGCGCGATGCGCCTGTCGGCGCTGATGGGGGTTCCGGTCGTCTATGTGATGACCCATGACAGCATCGGCCTGGGCGAAGACGGCCCGACCCACCAGCCGGTGGAACATCTGGCCATCTGCCGCGCGACGCCGAACACGCTGGTCCTGCGCCCCTGCGACCAGATCGAGACCGCCGAGGCCTGGGAAATCGCGCTGTCGCAGGACAGCACGCCCTCGGTCCTGGCCCTGTCGCGCCAGAACCTGCCGACCCTGCGCCAGGACGGCGGAGAGAACCTGACCGCCAAGGGTGCCTATATCCTGCGCGAAGCCGTGGGTGGCGAACCCAAGGCCGTGCTGATGGCCACCGGCTCCGAGGTCGAGATCGCCGTTGCGGCGCGTGACGTGCTGGAAGAGGCCGGCATCCCGACCCGCGTCGTGTCGGTTCCCTCGATGGAGCTGTTCCGCGACCAGCCCGCGACCTATCGCCAGCAGGTGCTGCCGGCGCAGACGGTCCGTGTCGCGATCGAAGCGGCGGTCCGTCAACCTTGGGACTGGCTGCTGCTGGGCGAACGTGGCCAAGAAGCCAAATCGGCCTTTGTCGGCATGGAGGGCTTTGGCGCTTCGGGTCCGGCACCGGAACTCTACAAGGAGTTCGGCATCACCGCCGAGAAGGTCGTCGAGCACGTCAAAGGCATGCTGTGACATCACCGACCGCCTTTGGCGGGGGCGTCGGGG
>NZ_JPKW01000009.1:0-19303 GCF_001887735.1 Paracoccus sp. SM22M-07 | reverse complement strand
CCCCGCCCCGATATCCATGATCCTTCGCTCTGATGCGGGTGCTGGCGCGCGCATTCGCGTTGATGGGTCGCGAAAGGGACGGGTTGCGGCAGCCGCGATCCGACCAGGCGCGCGGCATCGCCCTGCTGCTGGCGGCCATCCTTGGCTTTACGCTGATGGATGCGACGGCCAAGCACCTGACGCAAAGCTATCATCCCGTGCAGGTCATCTGGATGCGCTTTGTGGGCAATCTGCTGATCTTCGCGCTGATCTTCCGACACAAGATGATCCCGCTGATGCGGACCAGGCAGCCTGGCATGCAGCTTGGCCGGGCGGTGATGCAGCTGGGATCGGTCGGCTTCTTCTTCACCTCGTTGCAATATATCGGCCTGGCGGAAGCCACGGCCATCATGGACCTGAACCCGGTGCTGATCACCCTGGGGGCCGCGTTGTTCCTGGGCGAAAGGATCGGCCCGCGCCGGGTCGCCGGGATCGCCGCCGCACTGGTCGGTGCGCTGATCATCATCCGTCCGGGCCTGGGGGTCTTCCAGCCTGCCGCCCTGCTGCCCTTGGCGGGGGCCTTCACCTATGCGGCGGGGGCGCTGCTGACGCGGATCGTGCGGTCGGATTCGGTTGCCACCTCGGTCATGTGGTCGGCGGTGGTGGGGACCACCATCACCAGCATGATCGTGCCGTTCTTCTGGCAGCCGATCGCCTCGGGCGACATCTGGGCCTTCGTGCTGCTGGGCATCTTCGGGACGGCCAGCCAATACCTGCTGGTGCGCGCCTTCAGCGCCGCCGAAGCGGGCATGCTGGCGCCTTTCGGCTATACCGGGCTGATCTGGGCCGGCATCTGGGGCTGGCTGTTCTTCGGGCAATTGCCCGACAACTGGACGATCGCCGGTGCCGTCATTATCGTGACCGCCGGTCTTTACGTCTGGTCCCGAGAGGCCCGTGTCGCAAAGGAGGCCTGATGCCCGACGACAAGCCATCGCTTCCCGACCGGTTGGGAAATGCGGCCTTCCTGGCCATCATGGGCCTGGCACGCGTGCTGCCCTATGAACGCCGCATCCCGGCGATCGGCTGGGTTTTCTCGCGGGTGATCGCCCCCGTCGCCGGTTGGCGGCGGCGCATCCGCGACAACCTGCACCTGGCCCGCCCCGACCTGTCCAAGGACGAGGTCGAGGACCTTGTCCGCCGCGTGCCCGAAAATGCGGGCCGGTCGCTGGCCGAGATCTATTCGGGTGATCAGTTCACGGCGCGCATCCATGACGCCGACCCGCTGCAGGGTCCGGGCCTGTCCGATCTGGAAGCCGCCTTCGAAACCGGGCGTCCCGTGATCCTGGCCTGCGCGCATTTCGGCAATTACGACGCGATGCGCGCGGCCCTGTCGGGGCGGGGCTGGCCGGTGGGCGCCCTTTACCGGCCGATGAACAATGAGGCCTTCAACCGCCACTATGTCCCCGCCATCACCGCCATCGCCGAGCCGGTCTTTCCGCGTGGCCGATCAGGTCTGGCGGCGATGCTGCGCTTTTTGCGCGGGGGCGGCTGGCTGGCCCTGGGCTTCGATCAGTTCGCCCATGACGGGGCCGAGCTGCGCTTCTTCGACTTGCCCTCGCGAACCGTGCTGACGCCTGCGGAGCTGGCCCGACGATACGAGGCGCTGCTGGTGCCCATCGCGGCCATCCGCCAGCCTGATGGCCTCAGCTTTCGTGTCCAGGTCGGCGTGCCCGTCGAACATGACGATCCGCATCGGATGATGCAGGCGCTGAACGACGATCTGGAGATGCTGGTCCGGCAGCATATGGACCAATGGTTCTGGATCCACCGCCGCTGGAAACGCTGACACAAAAAAAGGCCCGGGATTACCCCCGGGCCTTTTCGTTTTTCGCGGTCGGTGATCAGACCACCTTGATGGCCTGTTCCGCGGCTGCATTTTCGCGACGGGCGCGCAGTTCCTCGGCGACCAGAAAGGCCAGTTCCAGCGACTGGCTGGCGTTCAGGCGCGGATCGCAGGCGGTGTGATAGCGGTCGGACAGATCCTCGTCCGTCACGGCGCGGACGCCGCCGGTGCATTCGGTCACGTCCTTGCCGGTCATCTCGAAATGCACGCCGCCGGGGATCGTGCCCTCGGCCTTGTGGATGGCAAAGAACTCGCGGACCTCGCGCAGGATCGAATCGAAGGCGCGCGTCTTGTAGCCGGTCGAGGATTTGATGACGTTGCCGTGCATCGGGTCGCAGGACCAGACGACATTCGCGCCTTCCTCCTGAACGGCCTGGATCAGCCGCGGCAGGTGATCGCCGACCTTGCCGGCGCCGAAGCGCGCGATCAGGGTCAGGCGGCCGGCCTCGTTTTCCGGGTTCAGCTTGGCCATCAGCACCTTCAGGTCATCGGCCGTGGTTGTGGGACCACATTTCAGACCGATCGGGTTCTGGACGCCGCGGCAGAACTCGACATGCGCGCCATCGGGCTGACGGGTACGGTCACCGATCCAGATCATGTGGCCCGAACCCGCCACCGGCAGGCCCGAGGTCGAATCGATCCGTGCCAGCGCCTCTTCGTATTCCAGCAGCAGCGCTTCGTGGCTGGTATAGAAATCGACCTTGGACAGCTGGTGCGCCGTTTCCGAATTCACGCCCGCAGCCTGCATGAAGGCCATGGCGTCGCTGATCCGGCCCGCGATTTCACGGTATTTGGCCGCTTCGGGGCCGCCGACGAAATCGGCGATCCAGCTTTGGACGCGGTGCATGTCTGCAAAACCGCCGGTCGAGAAGGCCCGCAGCAGGTTCAGCGACGCCGCCGCCTGGGTATAGGCCGACAGCATTCGCTGCGGATCGGGAATGCGGGCATCGGGGGTGAAATCGAACCCGTTGATGATGTCGCCGCGATAGCTGGGCAGTTCGGTGCCGCCAATGGTCTCGGTCGGCGCACTGCGCGGCTTGGCGAACTGACCGGCCATCCGGCCCACCTTGACCACGGGCATCTGCGCGCCCCAGGTCAGCACCACGGCCATCTGCAGGATCACCTTGAAGGTGTCGCGCAGGTTGTCGGCGCTGAATTCGCTGAAGCTTTCAGCGCAATCGCCGCCCTGCAGCAGGAAGCCGCGGCCAGCGGCCACGTCGGCCAGCTGGGCCTTCAGCCGCCGCGCCTCGCCTGCGAAAACCAGCGGAGGATAGCGGCGCAACTGCGATTCCACGGCGTCCAGCGCGGCGGGATCCAGATAATCGGGCATCTGGACGCGCGGATAGGCGCGCCAGCCTGCCTTGTCCCAGGTCTGGGTGGCGGCGGTCTTGCGGATATCCTGCGTCATGTCCTGCGCTCCTTGGAAAAATGGTCGGATTCGTATAGTCGCTAACACCGTCTAGGGAAAGACCCTGCCGCGCAATCGGGCGGGCTTTCGTCGCCGGGCCAAGCCATGCTTGCCGTGGCCGCGATTCCCTGTTTGGGTGGCCCGCGAAACCCTTGCAAAGACATGCCGATGGCCACCGACAAACCGCGCCGCTTCACCTTCCTGCTGCTGGATCGTTTCACGATGCTGCCCTTCACCGCCGCGATCGAGCCGCTGCGCTTGGCCAACCGTGCCTCGGGGCGGCCACTTTACGACTGGCGGCTGGTGGGGGCGCGGGGCGACATGTCGGTCTGTTCCAACGGCGCGCGGGTGGTGCTGGACGGGGGGCTGGATGCCGAAGCGCCGCCGCCGGGCCGCGACGAGGTCGTGATCGTCTGCGGCGGCACCGAGATCGCGCGCGAGGCGACGCGCCCCGTGCTGGCCTGGCTGCGCAGGCAGGCGCGCGGGGGGGCGGCCATGGGGGCGGTCTGCACCGGGGCCTGGGTGCTGGCCGAAGCCGGGCTGCTGGACGGGCGCAAGGCCACGATCCACTGGGAAAACCACGACGGCTTCGCCGAGGCCTTCCCCGAGGTCGATCTGTTCCGATCGGTCTTCGTGCATGACGGAAACCGGCTGACGGCGGCGGGGGGCACCAGCTCGATCGACCTGATCCTGCACCTGATCGCCGAGGCGCATGGCGACGCTTTGGCCGCCGATGTGGCCGACCAGATGCTGCACACCGCCATCCGCACCGAACAGGACCGCCAGCGCCTGTCGATCCCGACCCGCATCGGCGTGCGCCATCCCCGCCTTGCCGCCGTCATCGCGCGGATGGAAGCGAACCTGGAAGACCCGATCAGCCCCGCCCAGCTGGCGCTGGATGCGGGCATGTCCACCCGGCAGCTGGAGCGTCTGTTCCGGCGATACCTGAACCGCAGCCCCAAGCGGTATTATATGGAAACGCGGCTGGCGCGGGCGCGCAACCTGCTGATGCAGACGGAAATGTCTATCATCGAGATCGCGCTGGCTTCGGGCTTTTCCAGCCCGTCGCATTTCTCCAAATGCTACCGTGCGCAATATGGCAGCACGCCCTATCACGAACGGGGCACGTCTTCGGTGAAGGTGGTTCAGGCGGACCAGGTTCCGGGATAAGGTGCCCGGTTCAGGACAGCCCGACCAGCGCGCGGGCAAAGTCTTGCGCGTCGAAGGCGTCCAGATCGTCGATCTGTTCGCCCACGCCGATGGCATGGATCGGCAGGCCGAAACGGTCGGCCAGCGCCACCAGCACGCCACCGCGCGCCGTGCCGTCCAGCTTGGTCATCACCAAGCCCGACACATCGGCCAGCTTGCGGAAGGTCTCGACCTGGTTCAGCGCGTTCTGGCCGGTTGTCGCGTCCAGCACCAGCAGGGTGTTGTGGGGCGCCTCGGGGTCTTTCTTGCGGATGACGCGGACGATCTTGGCCAGCTCCTCCATCAGGTCCTGACGGTTCTGCAGGCGTCCGGCGGTGTCGATCATCAGCAGATCCGCGCCCTCGGCCTCGGCACGGACCATCGCGTCCCAGGCCAGGCTGGCGGGGTCGCTGCCCTGCGGCGCGACCATCACCGGCACGCCCGCGCGGTCCCCCCAGACCTGCAGCTGTTCGACGGCGGCCGCACGGAAGGTGTCGCCCGCCGCGATCACCACCGATTTGCCCGCCGCGCGGAACTGGCTGGCCAGCTTGCCGATGGTGGTGGTCTTGCCCGCGCCGTTCACGCCGACGACCAGCACGACCTGCGGCTTCTTGGCATAGATCGGCAGGGGACGGGCGACCGGGGCCAGGATGCGCGCGATCTCGGTCGCCAGCAGCTCCTTGAGCTCGGTCGACGAGACACGGCGGCCCATGCGCCCTTCGGCGATATTGGCGCTGACCCGAAGGGCGGTGTCGACGCCCAGATCGGCCTGCACCAGCATGTCTTCCAAGTCTTCCAGCATCGCGTCGTCCAGCGCGCGGCGTGGTTCTTCGGGCTGAGAGGACCGGCCGAACAGACGCCCGACCAGGCCCGGCGTCGCGGCGGGGGCTGCGGTGGGGGCCGGTGGTTCGACGACATGTTCGACGGGGGCCGGTGCCGGCGCGGCCTCGGGGGCGGCTTCGGGCGGGGCCTCGGCGACGATATCGTCCAGATCCGAGCTGATCTTCGTCGAAGACCTGCCAAGTCTTTCACGCAGTTTCGAGAAAAACGCCATGATCGGCCCCCTGTTTTTGCGGGCCCGACCCTAGCTGTTCACGCGGCAAAGGAAAAGCCGTCAAGTTCAACCCGAAAGGGCGGGACCATTCCCCGCCCTTGCCGGTTTTCGTTCAGCCGCGCGCCGCGACGATCATCGCGGCCAGATTGGTGGTCGAGGCGTCATGCCCCGGCGCATCCTGCCCCTTCAGCAGCGGCTCGACCTTGAGCGCCAGCTCCTTGCCCAGTTCGACGCCCCATTGGTCAAAGCTGTTGATGCCCAGAATGACGCCCTCGACAAAGACCCGGTGTTCGTAAAGCGCGACGATCTGGCCCAGCACATAAGGCGTCAGCTGATCGACCAGCAGCGTCGTGGAGGGCCGGTTGCCCGGGAAGACGCGGTGACGGGCCTGGCGTTCCAGCTCGGCCCCTTCCAGCCCCTTGGCCTTCATCAGGTCGCGCGCCTCATCCAGGGACCGGCCCCGCATCAGCGCCTCGGATTGGGCAAGGCAATTGGCGGCCAGCAGGATGTGGTGATGCGCCAGATGGGGTTCATGGCCCTTGGCGGCCAGGATGAATTCGCAGGGCACGGGCGTCGTGCCCTGGTGGATCAGCTGATAGAAGGCGTGCTGGCCGTTGGTGCCGGGTTCGCCCCAGACGACGGGTCCCGACACGACCTCCAGATCGCTGCCATCCATGGCGACGCGCTTGCCGTTCGATTCCATCTCCAGCTGTTGCAGATAGGCCGGCAGGCGCAGCAGGCGGTTGTCATAGGGCAGGACCGCGCGGGTCGGATAGCCGCAGATCTGGTGATGCCAGATGCCCGTCAGCGCCAGCAGCACCGGCAGGTTTTGGTCCAGCGGTGCGCTGCGGAAATGGGCGTCCATCGCCGCGCCACCCGCCAGGAACTGGTCGAATCCCTCATCCCCGATGGCCAGCATCAAGGACAGGCCGATCGGCCCCCAGACGGAATAGCGCCCCCCGACCCAATCCTCGAAGCCGAAGACGCGTTCGGCCGCGATGCCGAAATCGGCGGCCTTGGCGGCGGCGGTCGACAGGGCGACGAATTGCGCGCCCGGTTCGTCCACCTTGTCCGCCATCCAGTCGCGCGCCGTGCGGGCATTGGTCATGGTTTCGATGGTGGTGAAGGTCTTCGATGCCACGATGACCAGCGTCGTGGTCGGGTCCAGCCCCTTCAGCGTGTCGGCGATATCGGCGCCATCGACATTGCTGACGAAATGCGCGCGCGGCCCGTCGTGATAGGGCGCCAGCGCCAGCACCGCCATATAGGGCCCAAGGTCGGACCCGCCGATGCCGATATTCACGATATCGGTGATCTTGCCGCCCTGCCCCGCAAAGGCGCCCGACCGCAGGTCGCGGGCGAATGCCGTCATGCGGGCATGGGTATCGCGCACGGCGGGCATCACGTCCTGGCCATCCACCGTCACGCTGCCTGACAGGTTGCGCAGCGCGGTGTGCAGCACGGCGCGATCCTCGGTCTCGTTGATGCGCTGGCCGGTGAACATGGCCTCGCGGCGGTCCTCGAGCCCGGCATCGCGGGCCAGGTCCAGCAGCAGGTCGCGGGCCTTGGTGTCGATGGTGGTCTTGGACCAGTCAAAGACCAGACCGTCGGCCCTGGTGCAGAACGCGGTCGCACGGGCGGCGTCATCGGCGAACAGGCCCTCGATGCGCAGATCGCCCTGCGCCTGGCGGTGGGATTTCAGACGGTTCCAGCTGTCGGACATCACGCTATTTCCTTTGGTCATTCGGCCCAGTGGACGGTGGCGGCATCAAGGAAGGCCCGGATCGGCGCCTCGAGCGGCGAGAGCTTTTGCGCACGTTCCAGCGCCTCGCGCTTTTCGGGGCCCATGATCAGCACATGGATGTTGATCGCATCGGCCAGAATCGGGCGGGTCAGGGTAATGCGCGGCTCCTCGGCGCCATCGGCACGGATGGCCATGACGGGGGGCGCATCGCCGGCCATCGCAGCCTCAAGGTGATCGGCACCGGGGAACAGGCTGGCGCTGTGCATGTCATTGCCCATCCCCAGCAGGGCCACAGTCAGCGGCAGATGCGGCTTCAGGCGCTCGGCCAGCCCATCGGTCGCCAGATCGGGTGCTGCATCGCCGGTATAGAGGTCGATGTAATCGGCCGCCGCCGCCTTCTCCTTCAGCAGGTGACGGCGCAGCAGGCGGCTGTTCGACCGCTTGTGATCGCCGTCCACCCACCGTTCATCGCCCAGAACCACGGTCACGCGGCCCCAGTCCAGATCGGTGCCCGACAGGGTCTCGAAGACGGGCGCCGGCGATGTGCCGCCCGGCACGCACAACGTGGCGCCGTCATTGTTGCGCAGATGCTGCGCCAGCTGCGAGGACAGCTGGTCGGCCAGCGACAGGGCCAGCATCTCGCGGTCGGGGTATTCCTTGAATTCCATGGTCATGACCTGATCTCCCTCCAGCGACGGTTGTCGCGATGCATCAGGCGCAACGCTTCCTCGGGCCCCGAGGATCCGGCATCATAGGGTTCGGGCTTGCGCTTGCTGTCGTCCCACGCGTTGATGATGGGGTCTGTCCAGGCCCATGCGGCCTCGACCTCGTCGCCGCGCATGAACAGGGTCTGGTTGCCGCGGATCACGTCCATGATCAGCCGTTCATAGGCGTCGGGCATGTCGGCGCCCTCGGGCCCCAGGGCGTCGGCAAAGGACATGTCCAGCGGCACCTGGACCAGGCGCATGCCGCCGGGGCCGGGTTCCTTGATCATCACCTTCATGTTCATGCCTTCGTTCGGCTGAAGGCGGATGACCAGTTCGTTCGCCTTGGGCGTGCCGCTGTCGTCAAAGATCGAATGCGGCGGTTCCTTGAAGGTGATCGCGATCTCGCTGGTGCGGGCGCGCAGCTTCTTGCCGGTGCGCAGATAGAAGGGCGTCCCCTGCCAGCGCCAGTTGGAAATCCGCACCTTCATCGCGACATAGCTTTCGGTGCGCGAATTGGGGTCCTCGGAATCCTCGACATAGCCGGTGCCACCCTCGTCGGCCTGGTACTGGCCGCGCACGATATCGGCGGGCTCGACCGGCTGCAGGGCGCGGATGACCTTCAGCTTCTCGTCCCGCACGGCGTCGGGGTCGAAGTGATAGGGCGGCTCCATCGCGATCAGGCACAAAAGCTGCATCATGTGGTTCTGGACCATGTCGCGGATCGCGCCGGACTTGTCGTAATAGCTGCCGCGCCCGGCCACGCCCACGGTTTCGGCAACCGTGATCTGCACATGGTCGATGAACTGGGCGTTCCACAGCGGTTCGAACAGAATATTGGCAAAGCGGACGGCCATCAGGTTCTGGACGGTTTCCTTGCCCAGGTAATGGTCGATCCGATAGATCTGCTGTTCGTGGAAATGCTGGGCCAGCGTGTCGTTCAGCGCGCGGGCCGATGCCAGGTCGCGACCGAAGGGCTTTTCCACCACGATGCGGCTGTCGTCATCGGCGATGCCGTGACCGGCCAGGCGTTCCGCGATATCGCCGAACAGCGCCGGCGCGACCGAGAAGTAGAAGGCGTGGACCGCACCGGGGCGCATGCGCGCCTTCAGTTCCTTCCAGCCGCCCTCGCCGCGGGCATCGATCGACACATATCCCAGCAGCTCGAGGAATTGCGCCAGTTGCGGATCATCCTTGTCGACCTTGGCAAATTCGCAGATCGCCTTGGACGCCTCGGCGCGGAACCCGTCATCGTCCTGTTCGGTCCGTGCCGCGCCGATGATGCGGCTGGTGGCCGGGAACTGGCCCGCCTTGAAGCGCCGGTAAAGTCCCGGCAAAATCTTGCGATGCGCCAAGTCGCCCGTAGCGCCAAAGATCACAAGGTCGAAATCTTCGACCGGAATGACACGCGAGACCATGCTGTCCTCCTTATGGGTGGCTTCCGCCATACCCTTTGTTAGCGATAACAGCAACGATGTTCAACCGCCCACTGCCTTGGCAAGACGCGGCAGCCTGCCGCGTTTCAACATCTGTTCAAGGGTCATCTGCCCACCCATCGCCACGGCCTTGTCGCAGGCCGCACGGACCGCCCTGACGACCTCTGCAGGACGGTCCTGGAACAGGTCCAGCAGAAAGGCATCGGGATGGATGGCCCGCAGGCCCAGCCCTGTCATCAGGCGTTGGGGAAAGTCGCGCAGGTTCGCCGTGACGATCAGGGATGCCCCGCCCGCCAGCGCGGCCTCGGCGACGTGGCGGTCGGCGGGGTCGGGAAAATTCAGATCGATCGCCGCCTGCCCGTCATCGGGCAGGATCGCGCCGGGAAAACGCAGGCGCAACAGCGCGATCTCGGCCCCGGCGACGGCCCCCGCATCGGGGCCGATGCGCAGGGCGGCGCGGCGCCATTCCTCCAGAATGCGTTCGGACCACAAGGCCGTGAACCGCCCGTCCTGCGCCAGATCGCACAGGATCTCGCGCAGGATGGTGGGGAACAGGACATTGGCGTCCAGAACCGCCCGCATCAGTCCAGCCGGAAGAACAGCGACTTGAGGTAGCCGGTTTCCGCCAGCTGCGGCAGGGTCGGATGGTCGGGACCGGCCTGACCCGTGTGGATCAGCACACTGCGACGACCGCCGCGCCCGATGCCCCGCGCGCTGGAATTGCGGAAGGCGGTCAGGTCGGCAGCATGCGAACAGCTGCACAGCGCCAGATAGCCGCCCGGCGCGACCAGCGGCGCCGCCAGCTTGGCCACGCGTTCATAGGCGCGCAGGCCCGCATCCAGCGCCGATTTCGACGGCGCGAAGGCTGGCGGGTCGCAGACGACCACGTCGAACTGTCGCCCCTGTTCGGCCAGCGTTTCCAGCGCCTTGAACGCATCCGACTGCATGGTCTCGAAGCGGTCGGCGGCACCCATGGCCTCGGCCCCGCCCTGCGCCAGCTTCAGCGCGGGCGCGCTGCCGTCGACGGCGGTCGCATGCGTCGCACCGGCGGCCAGCGCCGCCAAGCCAAAGCCGCCCACATGGCTGAAGACGTCCAGAACGGTGGCGCCCTTGGACAGGCGCTGCGCAAAGGCGTGGTTGGGGCGCTGGTCATAGAACAGGCCGGTCTTCTGCCCGCCCATCATGTCGGCCAGATAGATCGCGCCGTTCATCTGGACCTGCACGGGCGCCGCGGGCGCATCGCCGCGCAGCACGTCCATGCGTTCGGACAACCCCTCCAGACCGCGCGCGCGGCCCTGGCCATTGGCAATGACGGTCTTGATGCCCGCAACCTCGGACAGGGCGTCGGCGATGTCCTGGGCCATGGTGTCGGACCAGGCGGCATTGGGCTGGATCACGGCGGCATCGCCGAAACGGTCGACGATCAGGCCCGGCAGGCCGTCGGCCTCGGCATGGACCAGGCGATAGAAGGGCTGATCGTACAGACGCTCGCGCATCTCCAGCGCGCGGGACAGCTTGGCGCGCAGCCATGCCCCGTCGATCTGGGCATCGATATCCAGATCCATGACCCGCCCGATGATCTTGGAGGCGGGGTTCACCGTCACCAGCGCCAAGGGCCGGCGTTCGGCATCCTCCAGCACGGCAAAGCCGCCCGCAGGCA
Organism: Paracoccus sp. SM22M-07; assembly: GCF_001887735.1. Classification (NCBI taxonomy): domain Bacteria; kingdom Pseudomonadati; phylum Pseudomonadota; class Alphaproteobacteria; order Rhodobacterales; family Paracoccaceae; genus Paracoccus; species Paracoccus sp. SM22M-07. Next base: position 8,227 of record NZ_JPKW01000009.1, on the reverse strand, counting down.
GGGCCTTGGTGCGACGGTCCAGCACGGCCTCGTCGGCAAAGACCCAGGGGAAACCGTGGCGGATGGCCTGGGGTTTCGATTTCGGACGCAGGCGGATGACGGGCAGATCATTCATTGGAAAAAATCCTTTCGCGGCTGATCTGACACGGGACCACCCGTCGCACAAGTCGCGCCGACCCGTCGATCACGCGAAATCGTGCAAATCCGCGGTGAATGCTGCAGGATATGCACAGGCAGAGGTTGCCCCGTTAACGCTAACGGGGTATAGTCGCCGCAAATGAACAGGAGGCCCGCCATGACCCTTCACGCCACCATCGACCGGGTGACAGACCGCATCCGCGAACGCTCTGTGCAGTCGCGCGCGGCCTATCTGGCAAAGATCGCCCGCGCGGCGCAGGAAGGTCCGGCCCGCGCCCACCTGTCCTGCGGCAACCAGGCCCATGCCTATGCCGCCATGTCCGACAAGGAAGACATGGCCACGACGCGCAAACCCAATATCGGCATCGTCTCGGCCTATAACGACATGCTGTCGGCGCATCAGCCCTTTGAACATTACCCCGAAAGAATCCGTCAGGCGGGGCGCGCGGCGGGTGCCACGGTTCAGGTCGCGGGCGGCGTGCCGGCCATGTGCGACGGCGTGACCCAGGGCCGCCCGGGGATGGAACTGTCGCTGTTTTCGCGCGACGTCATCGCCCTGGCGGCGGGCGTGGCGCTGTCGCATGACTGCTTTGATTCGGCGATGTATCTGGGTGTCTGCGACAAGATCGTGCCGGGGCTGATCATCGCGGCGGCGACCTTCGGCCATATCCCGGCGGTCTTCGTGCCGGCGGGTCCGATGCCCTCGGGGTTGCCCAATGACGAAAAATCCAAGGTCCGCCAACAATTCGCCACTGGCGAGGTCGGCCGCGAGGAGCTGATGGCCGCCGAGATGGCCAGCTATCACAGCGCCGGGACCTGCACCTTCTATGGCACCGCGAACACCAACCAGATGCTGATGGAGTTCATGGGCCTGCACCTGCCCGGATCGTCCTTCGTGAACCCCAACACGCCGCTGCGCGAGGCGCTGACCGTCGCCGCCGTCGAACGCGCCGCCGCCATCACCAATCTTGGCAACGACTATCTGCCTGCCGGTCAGGTGCTGGACGAACGCGCCTTCGTGAACGGCATCGTCGGGCTGATGGCCACGGGCGGCTCGACCAACCTGGTCCTGCACCTGCCCGCCATGGCCCGCGCGGCCGGCGTCCTGCTGGACATCGCGGATTTCCACGACCTGTCGGAAAACGTGCCGCTGATGGCGCGCGTCTATCCCAACGGGCTGGCCGACGTGAACCATTTCCACGCTGCCGGCGGCCTTGGCTACATGATCGGGCAGTTGCTCGAGGCGGGGCTGCTGCATCCCGACGTCAAGACGATCAACGGCACCGGCCTGGACGGATACACCGCCGAACCCAAGCTGGACGGGGGCCGCGTGCGTTGGGAAGCGGGCGCCAAGGCATCGCTGAACGACCGCATCCTGCGCCCCGCAACGGATCCCTTCGCCAAGTCGGGCGGGCTGAAGCAGCTGCAGGGCAACCTGGGTCGCGGCGTGATCAAGATCAGCGCCGTCGCCCCCGAGCGTCACGTGATCGAGGCGAAGGCCCGCGTCTTTTCCGACCAGGAATCGGTCAAGACCGCCTTCCGCGCCGGAGAGTTCACCGAAGACACCATCGTCATCGTCCGTTTCCAAGGCCCCCGCGCCAACGGCATGCCGGAGCTGCACTCGCTGACGCCGACGCTGGCGGTGTTGCAGGATCGCGGGTTGAAAGTGGCGCTGGTCACCGACGGGCGCATGTCGGGCGCTTCGGGCAAGGTCCCGGCCGCCATCCACGTCTCGCCCGAGGCGGCGATGGGCGGACCACTGGCCCGCGTGCAGGATGGTGACCTGGTCCGGCTGGATGCGGCGTCGGGCAGGCTGGAATGCCTGGCGCCCGATTTCGACAGCCGCGAACCCGTGGCCTTCGATCCCTCGGGCAGCAACGAAGGCCTGGGACGCGAGATGTTCGCCGCCTTCCGTGCCGTGGCCGGTCCCGCAACCGAAGGCGCAGGCGTCGTCGTCTGAAAACCTGCCCCCCGCAGGATTCCTGCGGGGGGATGACCATCACGCCGCCGCGGCGACCTCGCAGACGACGCGGCGCAGATAGCCCGCGAAATCGGCGGCAACATGGCGGGCCGGGCCATCGGCCACATAGACGTTCAGCCAGGTGGGCGGCAGCGGCGGCAAGGTCCCGCCATGGTCCACCACTTCCAGTCCCGGCTGAGAGATGCCGCGCGGCAGCAGCGTGACCCCCAGATCGGCCGCCGCCAGCACCCGCCAGGTTTCGCTGCCACCGTCGCTGGCGACCTGCATCCATTCGATCCCCGCCTGATCCAGCGCCGCCATGCCGACCGGGTGATAGGCGCAATGGGCGCTGTCGGCGACCGGCAGGGGACGCTGGCGCCACGCCTCGCCGCCCGCGGCGCCGAACCAGGCCAGATCGACCTTGGCCAGATGGATCGCCCCCGGCGGCGCGTCGAATTCGGTCGTCAGGATCACGTCATGTTCGCCGCGCTTCATCTGGGCGCGCAGGTCCTTGCTGCGCGCGTGGTTCATCACCAGCTCGACCCGGGGCTGGTCCAGCCGGAAGGCCCGCACGGTCTGTGCAACCTTGGTGAACAGCCAGTCCGTGGTCAGCCCGACGCGCAGCCGCGTCGCAGGCTGCACGCCGGTAAAGCGCGACAGGATCGCGTCGTTCAGCGCCACCAGCTTGCGGCTTTCCCCCAGCAGATCCAACGCCAGGTCCGACAGCACGACACCGCGCCCCGCCTTGGTCAGCATGGGCCGCCCGAACAGATCCTCCAGCCGTTTCATCTGCATCGACAGCGCGCTTTGCGTCATGTTCAGCGATTCGGCCGCCCGCGTGACGGTGCCGTATTCGGCGACCGCCTGCAGCGACCGCAAGGTCGCGATGTCCAGGTTCCGCATCGACGCCCACCTTTCACAATTCTTGATCGAACGCATCAAAAGCATTCGCTTCAAAAATAGAACGATGGTCGGTAACAATCAATTCACAAGATCAAAAGACGTTGAATCATCACCGTCTCTGATCACATCAATCAACGAGGCTGAACCATGTCGACCCGATCCCTTGCCCGCGTCATCACCGGCCATGGCATCATCCCGCGCACCAGATGGCTCGAGCGTTTGCTGACGATGTTCGATTTGCGCCGCACTCGCATCGATCTGGCGCGTCTGACGGATGCGCAGCTGAACGATATCGGCCTGACCCGCGCGGATGTGGAACAGGAACTGGCCCGGGCGGCATGGGATGTGCCGACAGGCTGGCGCCGCCGCTGAGGCCGGTCATTCGCCACGCGGCGGGCCAAAACGCTCCAGCATGCGTTTTTCGATCTGGTCGCGGGTCTGGCGATAGGCGGCCAGTTTCGCCTCGCGCCCTTCGGCCAGGCCCGTGGGGTCCATGATGGGCCAGTATTCGATGTCCAGATGGGCGTGCCGCGTCATTTCCAAGGCCATGCGCTGGCTGGCGGGCGACAGGGCGACGATCAGGTCGAACTGGCCCAGGTCGTCGCCCCAATCCTGCATCTCCTCGAAGCTGCGGCTGCGGTGATTGGCCAGGGGAACGCCCACCTCGTCGCAGACGGCGATGGCAAAGCCGTCCACGTCCATGTCGTTCTTGACGCCGGCCGATTGGACATAGGCGGCGCGGCCATAGAACTTCTTCATCATCCCTTCGGCCATGGGCGAACGGATGGCATTGTGGTCGCAGCAGAACAGAACCGATGAGGGAAACTTGTCCTGCGCCATGATCTCAGCTTTGCGGGATCAGGGCGCAGATCAGGGTGAACAGGCGCCGGGCCGTGTCGATATCCAGCACCGCCTTGCCCTCCAGCCGTTCCTGGAGGGTGCGCGCGCCTTCGTTGTGGATGCCGCGCCGGGCCATGTCGATCGCCTCGATCTGGGCGGGGGGCAGGCGTTTCACGGCATCGAAATAGCTTTGGCAGATCTGGAAGTAATCCTTGACCACCTGCCGGAACGGCCCAAGCGACAGGTGGAACTCGGCCACCTTGTCGCCGCCGTCGCTGTTCACGTCAAAGACCAGCCTGCCTTCACGGATGCACAGTTCCAGAACAAACGGACCCTCGGGTGCCGCGCCGCCTTCGCGACCGGGGACGGAAAAGCTGTTATCCTCGATCAGGTCAAAGATCGCGACGCGGCGTTCCTGCTCCATTTCGGGGGTCGCGGGCGCGATGGCGCTGTCGTCGATCTCGATCCTGATGATGCGGCTCATTCATGCGGCCTTTCGTTCAACATCCCCAACCGAGCCTGAACCGAAGCGCCATGCGCCTGCAAGCCCTCGGATGCGGCCAGGCGCACGGCGGCGGGACCGATGGCGGCCAAGGCACCGGGCGTCAGCCGCGCCATGGTGGTGCGCTTCAGGAAATCCATGACCGAAAGCCCGGAACTGAAGCGTGCCGAGCGCGCCGTCGGCAACACGTGATTCGGCCCGCTGACGTAATCGCCCACGGCCTCGGGTGTGTGCGCCCCCAGGAAGATGGCACCGGCATGGATGCATTTGGCGGCCAGCGCCTCGGGGTCGGCCACGCACAGCTCCAGATGCTCGGGGGCGATGCGGTTCGACAGGGCTGCCGCCTGATCCAGGTCGTCCACCACGATCAGCGTGCCGTAATCGCGCCAGCTGGCCCCCGCGATGGCGGCGCGGTCCAGCGTCGGGATGATGCGTTCAACCTCAGCGGCCACGGCGCGGGCCATGGCGGGATCGGTGGTGATCAGGATCGATTGGGCATCGGCATCGTGTTCGGCCTGCGCCAGCAGGTCCCAGGCCAGCCATTCGGGGTTCTGTTCTCCATCGGCGATGACCAACACCTCGGATGGGCCGGCGATCATGTCGATGCCGACGCGGCCAAAGACCTGACGCTTGGCCGCCGCCACATAGGCGTTGCCGGGACCGGTGATCTTGTCGACCGGCGCGATGGTGTCGGTGCCGTAAGCCATCGCCGCCACGGCCTGCGCGCCGCCGATGCGATAGATCTCATCCACGCCGGACAGCTGGGCGGCCAGCAGGACCAGGGGGTTGATCACCCCGTCCGGCGTCGGCACGCAGATGACCAGACGGTCCACCCCCGCCACCCGCGCCGGGATCGCGTTCATCAGCACGCTGGAGGGATAGGCCGCCTGCCCGCCCGGCACGTAAAGGCCCGCCGCGGAAACCGCGCTCCAGCGCCAGCCCAGGGTGGCGCCTTCAGGGTCGGTCCAGCTGGCATCCTCGGGCATCTGGCGGGCGTGATAGGCGCGGATGCGTTCGGCGGCCAGGGCCAGCGCGGTGCGATCCTCGGGCGACACCATCGCCACCTGCGCGTCGATCTCGGCGGCGGTGAAGCGCAGGGTTTCGGGCGTCAGCTCCAGCCGGTCAAAGCGCGAGGTCAGTTCGCACAGGGCGGCGTCACCGCGATGGCGCACATCGGCGATGATCGTGGCGACGGTGGTGTTCACATCGGCCGAGTCCTCGCGCTTGGCGTTCAGCATCTGCTGGAACCCCTGTTCGAAATCGGCATCCTTGATGTTCAGCGTGACCGGCATGTTCTTCGTTCCTTGCAGCCTTGCGGCTTTCATCGGCCCGTCACTCGGGGTGACTGGGCGCTTTCCCCGAGACGGCGCGATAGGGTCGCGTCACGTCGCGCAGATCCAGGTTGATGCATTCGACCTCGGCGATGATCGTGCCGTCGCCCGCGAAATCCAGCGACAGGCGACCCGTGCCGTCATCGCCCGGGGTCCAGCGCAGCGCCAGCAGCGACAGGACCGTGTCGGCATCGCGGTCCACGCCGTCGCTGACCAGGCGCATCACGTCATTGACGACCAGCAGCGACTGGACACGTTCGAAATCGCGTCCCTCGGTCCGGGCGGCGTCGGCGTCTTCCCACCGGAAGCGGTTCAGCAGCAAGGCCAGACGGCGCGCCTTGGGGTCATGGCTGATCTGGGTCGCGGGCAGGATCGCATCCTGCGCCAGCGACGAGAGGATGCGCAGATCGACCTCGTCCTCGGCCCTGATGCTCAGGGGACGGGGGTCGGCATCGCTGAAACGGGCATCCTCGGCCATGATCACTGCTCCTTGACGCGTTCGATATGGGCACCCACGCCGCGCAGCTTGCGCACGACATGTTCGTAACCGCGATCCAGGTGATAGACGCGGCTGACGGTTGTCTGGCCTTCCGCCGCCATCCCCGCAAGGATCAGGCTGACCGAGGCCCGCAGGTCGGTCGCCATCACCGGCGCCCCGCGCAGCTTTTCGACGCCCGTGACGGTCGCGTGACCGCCATGGACCTCGATCCGGGCGCCCATGCGGGTCAGTTCGGGGGCATGCATGAAGCGGTTCTCGAAGATGGTCTCCTCAAGGACGCTGGTGCCCTCGGCGGTGCACATCATGGCCATGAACTGGGCCTGCAGATCGGTCGGGAAACCGGGGAAGGGTTCGGTCGTGACGTTCACAGCCTTCAGGCGGCCGTTCTTGCGGCTGACCTTCAGCCCGCGCTGCGTTTCCTCGACGCTGACACCGGCTTCTTCCAGCTTCTCGCAGAAAGCCGACAGCAGGTCGATGCGGCCGCCCAACAGCTCGACCTCGCCGCCGCACATCGCCGGGGCCAGCATATAGGTGCCCAGCTCGATCCGGTCGGTGACGACGGGATGGGTCGCGCCATGCAGGCTGGTGACGCCCTGGATGGTGATTGTGCCGGTGCCCTCGCCCTCGATCTGGGCGCCCATGCGGCGCAGGCACTGGGCCAGATCGACGATCTCGGGCTCGCGGGCGGCGTTCTTCAGTACCGTCGTGCCGCGTGCCAGGGTCGCCGCCAGCAGCGCGTTTTCCGTCGCCCCGACCGAGACGATGGGGAATTCGAAGACGGCGCCCTTCAGTCCGCCGACCGGTGCCTTGGCATGGACATAACCCTCGCGCAGGTCCAGCGTCGCACCCAAGGCCTCCAGCGCGCGCAGATGCAGGTCCACGGGCCGCGCACCGATGGCACAGCCACCGGGCAGCGACACCTCGGCCACGCCGTCGCGCGCCAGCATCGGCCCCAGCACCAGGATCGAGGCGCGCATCTTGCGCACGATGTCGTATTCGGCGCGGTGGCTGGTCATGTCATGGCTGGACAGGGCCAGCACCTGGCCGTCCTGCAGGCTGGCGACTTCGGCGCCCAGGCTTTGCAGCAATTCCGTCATGGTGCGGATGTCCGACAGGCGCGGCGCATTGGTCAGCGTCAGCGGCTGATCGGTCAGCAGCGTCGCGGGCATCAGCGTCAGGCAGGCGTTCTTCGCACCGGCAATGGGGATTTCTCCCTTCAGGGGGCCGTTGCCCTCTACGATGATCTGGTCCATCAGCTGTCGTCCTTGCCTGTCTTGTCGGCCGGTTCAATGGCGGCCTTGTTATCGGATTCCGGATCGTCCGCACGTGCCCGCGCCTGCGCCTTGCGGCGTGCCAGATTCGCGCGCAACGCCTGTCGCAGGCGATCATCGCGGCTTTCCGGGGCAGATTTGTCTTTGCGTCGATCCGTCATGGTTCATCTGTTAGCGTCCGCCAGCGTCGCAGTCCAGCAAACGCAAAGCCGATCGGAGGGCAATCGGCGAAATCCGGAAAAAATTCGAAAATGCTCTTGCAGGCGTCTTGGGCATTGGTTAAACGCCCCTCCAACGATGCTGTGGTAGCTCAGTGGTAGAGCACACCCTTGGTAAGGGTGAGGTCGAGAGTTCAATCCTCTCTCACAGCACCAGTTATTCTCCAATATTTTGAATAACTTGTGTTAAATCAGAGACTTGATGACCCCTCGGTGGTATACAGAGGTGGTCAACATGGCCCTTGGAATGCCCAGACCCACGAAGCACCCGAAGAACGGCGTCTACTATTTGAACGTCAGAGTTCCGTCCGATCTGGTGGCGCAGCTTTGCAAATCCCACGTCAAGAAAACGCTGCGGACCAAAGACCCCAAGGTTGCCAAGGAACGCTTCCTTGTTGAGTTGGAGGCGCTCCGAATGCAGTGGCAGGCAGCCCGGACAGTCCCGCAGGCAATTCCCCATAAGCAGCTGGTCTGCCCCCTGAAAAGTGGTCCTCCCTGAGGTATGGCTTTTGAGCCATTTGGAGGATGCAGGAATGCCCCAGAAAAAGCACAAGCCGGAGGAGAT
>NZ_JPKW01000008.1:150000-152510 GCF_001887735.1 Paracoccus sp. SM22M-07 | reverse complement strand
TGGTTGCGGGGGCAGGATTTGAACCTGCGACCTTCAGGTTATGAGCCTGACGAGCTACCGGGCTGCTCTACCCCGCGCCAAGTTTGTCCTGATCGGGATTTTTCATCGTTTCAGAGGGATCTGCGTCTCTTTCCAGGTCTGGCGGTGACCTACTCTCCCACGTCTTGAGACGCAGTACCATCGGCGCAGCGGCACTTAACGGCCGAGTTCGGGATGGGATCGGGTGTTTTGCTCGCGCTAGGGCCACCAGACCAGGAAAGAGACGCTCAGCGTGGGCTATTGCCCATGTTGTCCAAGGATGCATGTGGATGAAGACGAGAAGTCTGTCTTCTTCCGGATCAAATCAAGCCTATCGAGCCATTAGTACCGGTCAACTGAATGCATTGCTGCACTTACATCTCCGGCCTATCGACGTGGTGGTCTTCCACGGCTCTCAAGGGAGACCTTGTTTTGAGGGGGGCTTCACGCTTAGATGCCTTCAGCGTTTATCCTGTCCGAACATAGCTACCCAGCACTGCCGTTGGCACGACAACTGGTCCACCAGTGGTTCGTTCACCCCGGTCCTCTCGTACTAGGGGCAACTCCTCTCAAGTCTCCAACACCCACGGCAGATAGGGACCGAACTGTCTCACGACGTTCTAAACCCAGCTCACGTACCTCTTTAAACGGCGAACAGCCGTACCCTTGGGACCTGCTCCAGCCCCAGGATGAGATGAGCCGACATCGAGGTGCCAAACGATGCCGTCGATATGGACTCTTGGGCATCATCAGCCTGTTATCCCCAGCGTACCTTTTATCCGTTGAGCGATGGCCCTTCCACTCGGGACCACCGGATCACTATGGCCGACTTTCGTCTCTGCTCGACTTGTCAGTCTTGCAGTCAGGCTGGCTTCTGCCATTGCACTCAACGACCGATTTCCGACCGGTCTGAGCCAACCTTCGCGCGCCTCCGTTACTGTTTGGGAGGCGACCGCCCCAGTCAAACTACCCACCACGCAGGGTCCCGGACCCGGATAACGGGCCGCGGTTAGACATCAAGAGTGCGAAGGGCGGTATCTCAAGGATGGCTCCACGAGGACTGGCGTCCCCGCTTCAAAGCCTACCGCCTATCCTGCACATCGCAATCCTGATGCCAGTGCGAAGTTGTAGTAAAGGTGCATGGGGTCTTTCCGTCTAACCGCGGGAAGTCTGCATCTTCACAGACAATTCAATTTCGCTGAGTCCACATTTGAGACAGCGGGGAAGTCGTTACGCCATTCGTGCAGGTCGGAACTTACCCGACAAGGAATTTCGCTACCTTAGGACCGTTATAGTTACGGCCGCCGTTTACCGGGGCTTCAATTCAATGCTTGCACATCTCCTTTTAACCTTCCGGCACCGGGCAGGCGTCAGACCCTATACGTCGTCTTACGACTTCGCAGAGCCCTGTGTTTTTAGTAAACAGTCGCCACCCCCTGGTTTGTGCCCCCGGCCTCTACTTGCGTAAAAACCGGGCCTCCTTCTCGCGAACTTACGGAGGTATTTTGCCGAGTTCCTTAAATGTGGTTCTCTCAAGCGCCTTGGTATTCTCTACCAGTCCACCTGTGTCGGTTTAGGGTACGGTCTTGTGGAGGGCTATTTCCAGGGACCCCTAAGCAGCCCGATCAATCCGTTAAGATCGAACTACCCTCGGGATCCGTCACCATCTCCTGGCCCAGGAATATTAACCTGGTTCCCATCGACTACGCCTTTCGGCCTCGCCTTAGGGGCCGGCTTACCCTGCTCAGATTAGCTTTAAGCAGGAACCCTTGGACTTTCGGCGACAGGGTCTCTCACCCTGTTTGTCGCTACTCATGTCAACATTCTCACTTCTGATCACTCCACCGGTTGCCTCACGGCCCGGCTTCACAGTCAGAACATTGCCTCCGTTGCATCCGAGGACGCAAAAGAGGCAGCGTTCTATATCACAGAACGCTCCGCTACCACGCACAACAAGTGTGCATCCAAAGCTTCGGCTCGTGGCTTGAGCCCCGTTACATCTTCGCCGCAAGACCTCTTGATTAGACCAGTGAGCTGTTACGCTATCTTTAAAGGATGGCTGCTTCTAAGCCAACCTCCTGGTTGTTTTGGAAGTCTCACATGCTTTCCCACTTAGCCACGAATTGGGGGCCTTAGCTGTTGGTCAGGGTTGTTTCCCTCTCCACGACGGACGTTAGCACCCGCCGTGTGTCTCCCGGACAGTTCTCTTGGGTATTCGGAGTTTGCTTAGACTCAGTAAGGCTGTGGGCCCCCATCATCCATGCAGTGCTCTACCCCCCAAGGAATACATCCGAGGCGCTACCTAAATAGCTTTCGCGGAGAACCAGCTATCTCCGAGTTTGATTGGCCTTTCACCCCTAGGCACAAGTCATCCCGACCTTTTTCAACAGGTGTGGGTTCGGACCTCCAGTACGTGTTACCGTACCTTCATCCTGCTCATGCCTAGATCACTCGGTTTCGGGTCTGATCCGTCTAACTCTGTCGCCCATTTA
>NZ_JPKW01000008.1:0-145000 GCF_001887735.1 Paracoccus sp. SM22M-07 | reverse complement strand
GGATCTGCTGGGTCGTGCAGGACAGGGGCTTGTCGATGCCGTCCTCGCCACGCTGCAGGCGCAGCTGTTCTTCCTGCAGCCGATCGAACAGCTGTCCTTCGGGGCGTCCGGCCAAGGCACGGCGCGCGGGGTGCATCTGCGGCTGGTCGCCCGCGATCACCGAAAGGAACTGCTGGCCATAGCTTTCCAGCTTCTTGGCACCGACGCCGCTGATCCCCGCCATGTCGTCGATGTTGCGGGGGCGACGCTCGGCCATCTCGATCAGGGTGCGGTCGGGGAAGATGACATAGGCCGGCACGCGCGCGGCCTCGGCCAGGGCGCGGCGCTTGGCCTTCAGGGCGGACAGAAGCGGCTCGTCCTCCTCGGACACCTGGGTGCGCAACACATTGGCGCCCTTGGTCCCCTGGGTCGTGTCCTGACGCAGGGTGACGGTCTCGTCGCCGCGCAGGATGGGATGGGCGGCCTCGGTCAGGTGCAGCGCGCCGTGGCGTTCGGGGTCGGGGCGGCACAGGTCCAGCCCCATCATCTGCCGGAAGATCGCCTGCCACTGACCCTTGCCGAAATCGCGGCCGACGCCAAAGGTGGGCAACTGGTCATGCCCGCGTTCCTTGACCTTCTCGGTCTGGTTGCCGGTCAGCACGTCGATCAGATGGCCGCTGCCAAACCATTCGCCGGTCCGCACGATGGCCGACAGCGCCTTCCTGACGGCCATCGTGCCGTCGAACAGCTTGGGCGGGGTCTGGCACAGGTCGCAATTGCCGCAATCCTGCGCCATCTCCTCGCCGAAATAGGCCAGCAGGCGACGGCGGCGGCATCCCGTCGCCTCGGCCAGGCCCAGCAAGGCGTTCAGGCGGGCGTGATCGGCGGTCTTGCGGGCCGGATCGGCCAGGCCTTCGTCGACCTGGGTGCGGCGCAGGCGGATGTCGTCGGGCCCATAGAGGGTCAGCGTATCGGCAGGATCGCCATCGCGCCCCGCGCGGCCGATCTCCTGGTAATAGCTTTCGATGCTTTTGGGCAGGTCGGCATGGACCACCCAACGGATGTCGGGCTTGTCGATGCCCATGCCGAAGGCCACCGTCGCCACGACGATCAGCCCGTCCTCGCGCTGGAAGCGGCCTTCCGCCTCGCGGCGGGCCTCGGCCTCCATGCCGGCATGATAGGCGATGGCGGGATGGCCTTCGTCGCGCAGGGCCTGGGCCAGCGTCTCGGTACGGGCGCGCGATCCGCAATAGATGATGCCCGACTGGCCGCGGCGACCCTCCACATAGGATGTCACCTGCTTGCGCGGGCTGTTCTTGGGCTGGAAGGCCAGCCGGATATTGGGGCGGTCGAAGCCGCGCAGGAAGGTCACCGGTTCGCGGCCGTCGAACAGGCGGGTGACGATCTCGGCCCGCGTTTCCGCATCGGCGGTGGCGGTGAAGGCGGCCAGCGGCACGTCCAGCGCCCGCTTCAGATCCCCGATGCGCAGGTAATCAGGGCGGAAATCATGACCCCACTGGCTGACGCAATGCGCCTCATCGACCGCGATGGCGGTGACATTCGCGCGGCGCAACAGGTTCACCGTCCCGCCCGAAGCCAGCCTTTCCGGCGCCATGTACAACAGCTTCATCTCTCCGGCCTGCAAGGCCTGGAAGACGGCATCGGTTTCCTCGTCCGTGTTGCCGCTGGTCAGGGCGCCCGCATTGACGCCCGCCGCGCGCAGGGCCCGGACCTGATCGCGCATCAACGCGATCAGCGGCGAGATGACGACCGTCACCCCGTCCCGCATCAGCGCCGGCAGCTGGAAGCACAGCGACTTGCCGCCGCCCGTGGGCATGATGGCCAGGACGTCGCTGCCCTGGGCCACGGCCTCGACGATGTCCTGCTGACCGGGCCTGAAGCCGTCGAAGCCCCAGACCTGACGCAGCAGATCGTTCGATGCCAGATCCCGTGTCATCATGCGCCGTAGAAGAAGCCTGCATTGTTGGCCAGGGCCCGCTGCGCGATGATGATCGCGATGAAGACGATCAGCGGCGCCAGGTCCAGCCCGCCCATGTCGGGCAGGCGGCGGCGGATGGGGGAATAGATCGGCTCCAACAGCCGGTTCAGACCGTCCCAGATCTGGGCGACCAGCGGCTGGCGCAGGTTCAGGACCTGGAAGTTGATCAGCCAGGACATGATGATGTGGACGATCATGATGAACCACAGAACCTGCAGGATCAGTTGCAGCGCCTCGTACAGCGTTCCCATCGTCGCGTCCTTCCCGTGGTGTTGGCTTGTCATGTTGGCAATTCGGCCCCTGTATGCGTGTCCGGCCCGCGGGACGCAAGCGGCTGCGACCCCATGCCGCCGCGTCCCTGTTGACGACATCGCGATCCGGGGCCACCCAAGGGACAAATGAAAGGCCCCGCATGTATCCGTTGATCCGTTTCGCCAAAGAGCTGCTGAAATTCCGCAACGCGCCGCCGCTGCCGCCGACCGGCACGCATGTCTCCACCCATATCTGCTGGCCCTGGGACCTGGACCCCTGGATCGAGCTGAACAACGGCCGCACCCTGACGCTGTTCGACCTGGGGCGCATCCCGCTGGCGCGACGCACGGGGATGATCCCGGTCCTGCGCGCCAACAGCTGGGGGATCACGGTGGCCGGAAACTCGACGCGCTATCGCAAACGCATCCGGGCCTTCGACCGTTTCACCATGCTGTCGCGGATGGTGGGCTGGGATCACCGCTTCGTCTATATGGAACAGTCCATGTGGAGGGGCGGCGAATGCTGCAACCAGGTGCTGATCCGCAGCGCCATCACCTCGGCCCAAGGCATCGTCCCCCCGGCCGATGTCGTGCGCGCCCTTGGCCATGACATGGACAGCCCGGCCCTGCCCGACTGGATCACCGCCTGGATCGCGGCGGATGCCGAACGCCCCTGGCCCCCCGCCATCCCCGAGGACGCCAAACTTTCCTTGCCACTGTAATCGGCAAGGGGCCTTATATGTCGCAAACCGGAACAACCGGATCGGGGCACAGGGGGCATGAATGAACCGCAAGCGCATCTGGGGGTGGTGGTTCTTTGACTGGGCCAGCCAGCCCTTCCACACCCTGCTGCTGACCTTCATCTTCTCGATCTATTTCGCCGAGGTCGCGCGCCGCCATTTCGTCAGCCTGGGCGACAGCGCGGGCCTTGCGGGGGCCAATGCGCAGGCACTGTGGGGATACGGGCTGTCGGCGGCAGGCGTCGTCATCGCCCTGCTGGCCCCGGTGCTGGGCGCCATCGCCGACAGTTCGGGCCGCCGGATGCCCTGGGTCTGGCTGTTTTCGGCGCTCTATGTCGTCGGATCGGCGGGGCTGTGGTTCCTGATGCCCACGCAGCCCGCACTGATCCAGGCGGTGGTGCTGTTCGGCATCGGGCTGATCGGGGTCGAATTCGCGACCATCTTCACCAATGCCATGCTGCCATCCCTGGCCCCCCGATCCGAGATCGGCCGCCTGTCCGGGTCGGGCTTCGCCTTCGGCTATCTGGGGGGCGTCGTGTCGCTGGCGGTGATGCTGGCGCTGTTTGCCGAAACGCCGGGCGGGCGGACGCTGGCGGGCATCCCGCCGCTGTTCGGGCTGGACCCCGCGCTGCGCGAAGGGACCCGCTTTGTCGGGCCCTTCACCGCCATCTGGTACATCATCTTCATGCTGCCCTTCTTCCTGTGGGTGCGCGATCCGCGCGGCGCGGCGCGGCCCATCCGCGTGCGGGCCGCGCTGCGCGACCTCTGGGCGCTGGTGCGCAGCCTAGGGCATCGCGACAGCCTGCGGAACTGGCTGATCTCGTCGATGCTGTCGCGCGACGCGCTGAACGCGCTCTATGGGTTCGGCGGGGTCTATGCGGGCACGGTGCTGGGCTGGCCGGTCTTTCTGGCGGGGATCTTCGGGGTGGTCAGCGCGATCTCGGCGGCGGCGATCAGCTGGCTGGGCGGGCGGGCCGACCGCCGGTTCGGGCCGCGCCGGGTCATCGTCCTGTGCATCCTGGCACTGACGGCGGTCTGCACGATCCTGGTCGGCATGGACCGCGACGCCATCTTCGGCATCGCGGTGCCGGCGCAACCGGTGGTGGCGGGCCTGCGCCTGCCGGACCTGGTGTTCTTTGTCTGCGGCGCGGTGATCGGCGGGGCGGGCGGCGCCCTGCAGGCGGCCAGCCGCACGATGATGGTCCGCCACACGACCCCCGAACGCGCGACCGAGGGCTTTGGCCTTTACGCGCTGTCGGGCAAGGCCACGGCCTTTCTGGCCCCCTTCCTGATCGCGGTGACCACCGATCTCAGCGGCAGCCAGCGCATCGGGTTCCTTCCGCTGATCGTGATCTTTCTTGTCGCGCTGGTTCTGTTACGGTGGGTCAACCCGGAAGGAGAGTCATACCCGTGATCCGCAAGACCCTGACGACCGCCGCCATCCTGATCGGACTGGCGATGCCCGCCACCGCGCAATCGCTGGCCAAGGACGTGTTCGGCTACGCCCCCGGACCGACCGGCGGCACCCCCGCCGCCTTCGGCACCTACAGCAAGGGCTGCTTCAACGGCGGCGTCCAGATGCCGGAAAGCGGCCCCACCTGGCAGTCCATGCGCCTGTCACGCAACCGCAACTGGGGTCATCCCGACCTGGTCAACTTCCTGCAGGGCCTGTCGCAGGCCGCCACCAAGATGGGCTGGAACGGTCTCTATATCGGCGACATGAGCCAGCCGCGCGGCGGCCCGATGCTGACCGGCCATGCCAGCCACCAGATGGGGCTTGATGCCGATATCTGGATGCTGAAACCGCAAAGCCTGTCGCTGAGCCGCCAGCAGCGCGAGAATATCTCCTCGGTTTCGGTCGTGGCGTCGAACGGGCTGGGCATGTCGGGCTATTGGACGCCGTCCCACGCGGCGCTGATCCAGTCGGCGGCAATGGACCCGCGCGTCGATCGCATCTTCCTGGACGCGGCCATCAAGGACGCGATGTGCAAGGCCAACGGCAATCGCGGGTCCTGGCTGCAAAAGCTGCGCCCGACGCCGAATCACGACTATCACTTCCATGTCCGCCTGAACTGCCCCGCGGGCAATCGCGGCTGCTCGAACCAGGCCACGCCCGTCGCGGCGCTGTCGGGCAACGACAATGGCTGCGGCGCGGCGGCGCAGGAACTGGCCTATCGCGCCAACCCCGCGTCGCGCCCCAAGGCCGGCCCCGGAAACCCGAACTATCGCCACCCCCGCACCTATCAATTGGCTGAAATGCCGCGCCAATGCCAGATCATCGGCACCGCGCGCTAGGCGCCATCCTGTCGTCGCTGCTGTTCGCCGCGCCTGCCCATGCAGGCGCGGTTCTTGATTACGTGGGCACCTATGTCTGGTCCCGCGAGGAAGACAGCTTCGGCGGTTTTTCCGGGGTCGAGATCAGCCCGGACGGCCGCGAATTCCACGCCCTGACCGACCGGTCGCACCTCTATTGGGGGCGCGTCCAGCGCGATCCGCGCGGCATCGTCCGCGACATGGTCGTGGCGGGACGCGCGCATCTGCAGGACAGCAAGGGCGAACCCTTGCCGCCGGGTTATATCGGCGACAGCGAGGGGCTGGCGGTCGGCACCCGGAACGACATCTGGATCAGCTTCGAGGGGCTGGACCGCATCGCGCGCTATGACGATCCCGACCGCCCCGCCGTCACCCTGCCCCGCCCGCCGGAACTGCCCGGCATGGGCCAGAACGCAGGCCTCGAGGCGCTGGCCATCCGCCAGGACGGCACCGTCTTCGCCATTCCCGAACGATCCGCCGATCCCGAGACGCCCTTCACGGTGCTGTCCTTTGCCGATGACGCCTGGTCGAAGCACACGACCATCCGCCGCGATCCGCGCTGGCGGCCCGTCGGCGCCGATTTCGGACCCGATGGCTGGTTCTATCTGCTGGAGCGCAACTTCCACGGCATCCTGGGCTTTTCGTCGCGCATCCGGCGCATGCACCTGACCCCCGGCCAGGCGCAGGACGACGAGATCCTGCTGGAAACCAAGCCGCTGCAATATGACAACCTGGAAGGGCTGTCGGTCTGGGATGACGGGACCGGCACGCGGCTGACGATGATCTCGGACGACAATTTCCTGTTCGTCCAGCGGACCGAGATCGTCGAATACCGCCTGCGCCCCGAAAACGCGCCGCCACGGGAAAATTGACAAGGGGGTGCGGGCGCGCCTATGCCACCCGCTGCCCATGCCCGATCCGGGCCGAGTTCTTCCGCAACCTTGTAAAACGGAAACAATCCTGATGACCCGCTTTCTGCCCGGCATCCTTGCCATGGCCGCCATCGTCGTGGCCTCGAACATCCTGGTCCAGTTCACCGTCGCCGACTGGCTGACCTGGGGGGCCTTCACCTATCCGCTGGCCTTCCTGGTCACCGACGTGATGAACCGCGTCGACGGTCCTCGGGCCGCGCGCCGGGTCGTGGTGGCCGGTTTCGTCGTCGGCGTCGTCTGTTCGCTGATCGCGGCCCAGATGGACGCGACCACCCTGCGCATCGCCATCGCCTCGGGGGCGGCCTTCCTGACGGCGCAGCTGGTCGACATCGCCGTCTTCGACGCGCTGCGCGGCGGGCGCTGGTGGCGGGCGCCCCTGGCCTCGACGCTGGTCGGGTCGGCGCTGGACACGGCGCTGTTCTTCGGCATCGCCTTCGCGGCCGTCCTGCCCCATGACATCAACACCGGCTGGTCG
This sequence comes from Paracoccus sp. SM22M-07, assembly GCF_001887735.1. Lineage (NCBI taxonomy): Bacteria > Pseudomonadati > Pseudomonadota > Alphaproteobacteria > Rhodobacterales > Paracoccaceae > Paracoccus > Paracoccus sp. SM22M-07. The sequence goes on along the minus strand of NZ_JPKW01000008.1, from coordinate 138,311 downwards.
TCGGAAGCCGTTCCGCTGCTTGGTCAAGGACCGGTCACCGCGCTGTGGGTTTCGCTGGCAGTTGCCGACTGGCTGGTCAAACTCTGTCTGGCGATACTGGCCCTTGTGCCCTTCCGGCTGATCGTCCGCAATTTGTTGGGCGATGCACGCGAAAGCTGATTGACAGAATCTGGATATGTGGCAACCTCGGCCTTACAACGGCAAACTTTTGAAAGGAGGTGGTCCAGTGTCTAGAGTGATATTGGAGAGCGGTGTCGGAACAGTCTGGGGGGCCGTGGCCTGAGGGCAATCCTGAAGGTCGTAAACCCTGATTGGGACCGGACGGGTTTCCATCCCTAACCGGACCATCTCCGTGGAACTCGCGGGCCGCCGTATCTGGGCGGTCCGTTTCCAGTTCGGCCAACCGGGCCTTGTCCCGGATGGCTGCACAGAAAAAAGGGCGGTCCGATCGGACCGCCCTTTTCCGTTCTATCTGCCGTGGCTCGCGCGCATGGCCCCCACGACGATCGCGGCCCAGGCCACGGCTGCCGCCCACCACAGGCCGCCCCCGATCAGCGCCATGCCGATCAGCCCCGCCTGCACCACGTAATAGGCCATGGTGATCAGCGTCTTGCGGATCAGGTCGCCCTCGCGGTCGGTCAGACCCACGGTGGCGGATGCGGCCACGACGTTATGCACGCAGATCATGTTGCCCGCTGCACCGCCGACCGCCTGCAGGACCACGACGACCGTGATGCCCGCCAGGTCCAGCCCGATGCCCTGCGCGGTCGAGAACTGGAACAGCGAGAACATCATGTTCGACACCGTGTTCGACCCGGCAATGAAGGCGCCCAATGCGCCGACGACCGGGGCAAAGATCGGCTATGTCGCCCCGGTCGCCGCCGCCATCCCTTCGGCCAGGGTGATGGGCATGGATGCCGTCCCCTCGGACCCCGAATTGATGAAGACCTGCACCATCGGCACCGCCAGCAGCAGCGCCGGGGCGGCCGCCAGCATCGTCTTGCCGGAAATGGCCCAGGCCTGCCCGTAATCGCGCCCCCGCATCCGGAACAGCGCGACCGAGATCAGCGAGGCGACGATCATCACGCTGCCCGGCGCATAGAGGAACTGCGCCGAAGCGTTGATCCCCGATCCGAACAGGTCGCGAAAGGCGATGGTCGTGGACGGTCCCGTCAGCCATGCCTTCAGCGGCGCGATGGTGCGGGTCAGGACCAGCAGCACCGCGACGATGACATAGGGCATCCAGGCCGTCAGCAGGGATATCGGCCGCCCTTCGGGGCCCAGATCGGCCTCCTCGGGGTGGACGCTGCCCTGCCAGCCCTCTTCCCACTGGTCGCGGGGCGGGAACTGGAAGCTGTCGGAGGGCATGAACCAGCCTGCCCGCGCCGCCGGCACCACGATCAGCAGCCCGATCAACCCGCCCAGCAGCGACGGGAATTCCGGCCCCAGAACGCGCGCCACCAGCAGATAGGGCAGCGTGAAGGCCAGCCCCGCAAAGATCGCGAATTTCCATGCGCGGAAGCCTTCGGCAAAGCTGCGGCTGGCCCCGAAGAACCGCGTCAGCATCCCCACCATCAGCAGCGGGATCAGCACGCCGATCAGTGCATGGACCAGCGCCACCTGCGCGGCCACGACCGGCACGTATTCCGCCACCGTCAGCGGCGCGATGGCCGTATCCACCGCCGCGCTGTTCGACAGGCCGGTGTTGATGCCCACCAGCATGGGCGTGCCCACCGCGCCGAAGGATACCGGCGTCGACTGGATGATCAGGGTGACCATGACCGCGGCCATGGCCGGAAAGCCGATCGCCAGCAGCAGCGGTGCCGCCACCGCGGCGGGCGTCCCGAAGCCCGAGGCCCCCTCGATCATCGAGCCGAACATCCAGGCGATGATGATCGCCTGGATGCGTCGGTCGGGCGAAATGTCGGTGAAACCACGCCTGATGGTGCGGATCGCCCCCGATTCCTGCACCGTGTACAAAAGCAGGATCGCCCCGAACACGATGTAAAGCAGCGTCACCGCCGTCACCAACCCGTTGACCGTGGCCCCCGCGATGCGCGCGACCGGCGCCCCCCACAGCACCAGCGCCAAGGCGACGGTGACCAGATAGGCCGCCAGCATGGCCAGCTTGGCCGACCGCCGCATGACGACCAGCAACACGAAAACAATCGCGACGGGCAACGCCGCCGCGACAAAGTATATGCCCTGTGACACCTCGTCTCCTCCTCGATCTGTCCGGTTCAGTCGAGGCGCCCCCTTCAACCAAAGCAAGAAAAAACCGGCCCGAAAAACGGGCCGGTTGCAGGACGTGTCAATTCCGTCTCGTGCTTAGGTCTGAGGTCAGTCCCGCCGGATGGCGATGGCGATGCCCTGACCGCCGCCGATGCACATGGTGATCAGGCCGGTGCGCTTGCCGGTCCGCTCCAGCTCGGCCAGGGCCTTGACCATCAGGATGGCGCCGGTCGCACCGACCGGGTGACCCAGTGCGATGGCGCCGCCATTGGGGTTCACGCGGGCCGGGTCCAAACCCAGGCCCTTGTTCACGGCCAGGGCCTGGGCCGCGAAGGCTTCGTTCGATTCGATCACGTCGAAATCCGCCGCCTTCAGCCCGGTCCGCGCCATCAGCGCCTCGACCGCGGGGATCGGGCCGATGCCCATCACCTCGGGGCGCACGCCCGCCACGGCATAGCCCAGGATCCGCGCGCGCGGCGTCAGACCCGCGCGCTCTGCCGCATCCGCCCGCGCCAGCACCAGCGCTGCCGCACCATCGTTGATGCCGCTGGCATTGCCCGCGGTCACGCTGCCGCCCTTCTGGAACACGGCCTTCAGGCCCGCCAGCTTTTCGGGGCTGGTCTCCTTGGGATGTTCGTCGGTGTCGAAGGCGACCATGCCCTTGCGGGTCTTGACCTCGATCGGGACGATCTGGTCCTTGAAATGGCCCGCTGCGATGGCCGCCGCCGCGCGGCGCTGCGATTCCATCGCGAATTCGTCCTGCTGTTCGCGGGTGATGTCATGTTCGGCGGCGACATTTTCCGCCGTGACGCCCATATGGCCGGTGCCCATCGGGCAGGTCAGCGCGCCGGTCATCATGTCCAGCATCGTCTGATCGCCCATCTTGGCCCCGAACCGGGCCGAGGGGATGACATAGGGCGACCGGCTCATGCTCTCGGCGCCGCCGGCGATGGCGAAATCGGCGTCGCCCAGCATCAGCGCCTGCGCGGCGGACACGATGGCCTGCGCGCCCGATCCGCAAAGGCGGTTCACGTTCATCGCGGGGGTGGTATGGGGGATGCCCGCCTCCAGCATGGCGACGCGGGACAGATACATGTCACGCGGTTCGGTGTTGATCACGTGGCCAAAGACCACCTGCCCGATCTGGTCGGGGGCGACGCCCGCGCGTTCCAGCGCGGCGCGGGTCACGGTGGCAGCCAGCTGGATCGGCGGGATGGCGGCAAGGCTGCCTCCGAAGGTGCCGATGGCGGTGCGGGCGCCGGACAGGATGACGATATCAGATGCGGACATGGCGGGCCTCCTCTTGGTGTGCGGGAAGAATAGGCGTGACGCGCGTCCCGACAAGCGCCGCCGGATATTCCGTCGCGGAACCCGCCTTTTCACGCCCGGCAAATTGCAGCCTCGCGCGCAAGGCGCTATGCTGCCACGGAATAACGAACATGAGGCGACGCATGACCCAGACCGGCCCCCGGCTGCGCATCAAGCTGCGGCTTGAATACGATTCGCCGCTGATCCTGGGCCCGGGCAAGGCCGAACTGCTGTCGCGCATCGCGCGCCTCGGCTCGATCTCGGCCGCCGCGCGCGAGATGGGCATGAGCTACAAGCGCGCTTGGACCTTGGTCGAGGAAATGAACATCGCCTTCGCCCAGCCCGTCATCGACAGCGCCCGCGGCGGCCCCAAGGGCGGCGGCGCGACGGTGACCGAAACCGGCCAGAAGGTGCTGCAGCATTACCGCGCGCTGGAAACCCTGCTGCTGGATGCGGGCGCCACGGACCTGAACGCCCTGAACGATCTGCTGCGCCCCGAGGGCAGCAGCTAGGCCGGGTCCCGCCCATCCACCGGCTTTGTGATTTCAACGCGACGGTTTTTTCCGTATGATCATGAAAAAACGAACAAGAGAGCAGGACGAGGGCAGGATGAACACGCTTTTGAAGCTGGCCATTGTGGGGCTGGTCGCCTCGTGCGGTGGCGGCAACTACAGCGCGCCGCGCCAGTTGAACAACGCTTGCGCCATCGCGGCAGAGCGTCCGGCCTATCTGCGCGCCATGAAAAAGACCGAACGCCGCTGGGGTGTTCCGGTCCATGTGCAGATGGCCACGATGTACCAGGAATCGAAATTCATCGGCGATGCCCGCACCCCGCATCAATACGCCTTGGGCGTCATTCCGATCGGTCGGCAAAGCAGCGCCTTCGGCTATTCCCAGGCGCTTGACGCCACCTGGGAGGAATACCAGCGCAAGACCGGCAACCGGCGCGCCAAGCGCGACAACATCCGCGACGCCACCGATTTCATGGGCTGGTACATGGATGGCAGCCAGAACGCCCTGGGCCTGTCGAAACATGACGCGACATCGCAATACCTGGCCTATCACGAAGGCCGCAGCGGCTTTGCCCGTGGCAGCCACCGCAGCAAGGGCTGGCTGATGCGCGTCGCCGCCCAGGTCGGCCAAAGGTCCGAGATGTATCGCCAGCAGCTGATCGCCTGCCGAAAGGCCTGATCTTCCCCGCTTGACGCGACCGCCGCATGCAGGCCTTCTGTTGAAAAAACAGGGGGCCAGAAATGTACAATGTCATCGGTACCGCGAAAAGCCGCGCCTTCCGCGTGCTGTGGATGCTCGAGGAACTGGGCCAGCCCTATTCCCACATTCCCGCCAATCCGCGCAGCGACGGCGTCGCCCAGTTCAACCCGGCTGGCAAGGTGCCGGTGCTGATCGACGACGGCACGCCCATCACCGATTCCACCGCGATCCTGACCTATTTGGCCGACCGCCACGGCCAGCTGACCCACCCCGCAGGCACGCTGGATCGCGCGCGCCAGGACAGCCTGACCCAGTTCCTGCTGGACGAATTCGACGCAGCCCTGTGGCTGGCCGCCCGCCACAGCTTCATCCTGCCCGAGGAAATGCGCCTCAGCGCCATCAAGAACACCCTGCGTTGGGAATTCGAGGCCAGCCAGAAGACCTTGGTGAACCGGATGGGCGAAGGCCCCTTCCTGATGGGCGACAAGATGACGGTGCCCGACATCATCCTGACCCATTGCCTGTCTTGGGCCCTGGGCGCGCGCTTCCCCATCGTGGAACATGACCTGACCGTCTATCTGGACCGCATGCGCGAACGCCCCGCGCATCAACGCGCCTCGGCGCTCTAGGTCCCGGTCAGGGCGCGCGCGGCGGCCAAGCCCGCGCGACGCCCGCTGTCCAGGCAGGCCGTCAGCAGATAGCCGCCCGTCGGCGCTTCCCAGTCCAGCATCTCTCCGGCGACGAAGACTCCGGGCAGTGCGCGCATCTGCAGGGTCTCATCCACCGCCTCCCGCATGATCCCGCCGGCGCTGGAGATGGCACGGTCCAGCCCCATCGGGCCATCGTGGCGCAGCGGCAGCGCCTTGGCCCGCGCGGCCCATCCGGCCGCATCCGCCGGCAAGGGTTGCCCCCATTCCAGCAACAGCGCCACCTTCACCGGATCACCCAGGATCCGGCGCAGCCAGTTCCCCAGCGACAGCTTGCCACGCGGCCGGGCAAATCGCGCCGCAAGGGCTGTCGCGTCCAGGTCGGGGGCCAGATCGACCCGCCCCTCGGCCCCGTCGCGCAGCGCCGAGGCCACCTCATAGACGCCGCCACCTTCGATGCCCTGCCGGGTGATGACCCATTCGCCGCGGCTGACCGCATCCCCCGCATGGATCGCCACACCCTTGACCGCCGACCCCATGATCCGCGCCATGGCATCGGTCCAGGCGACATGAAACCCCATATTCGCGGGCCGGAACGGCGCAATCGGCACGCCTGCACCCGCCAGCATCGGAACCCAGGCGGCATCCGAGCCCAGCCTCGGCCAGCTGGCCCCGCCAAGCGCCAGAACCGTCGCATCGGCATTCACCGTCACATGGCCGTCCGGCGTCGCAAACCCAAAGCCGCCTTCCAGATCGACCCACCGCCAGCGCGTCCGCAATTCGACCCCGCCCGCCCGCAGTCGGACCATCCAGGCCCGCAGCAGCGGAGAGGCCTTCATCCCCACCGGAAACACCCGTCCCGAGGACCCGGTGAACATCGGCACGCCCAACCCCTCGGCCCAGGCCATCACCTGGTCGGGACCAAAGGCTTCTCCGTTGTCCAAATACCCCGGGGTCCGGGGCAGAGCCCCGGTGACCCTGTTCCAGAACGCCGCGTCCGGCTCGGATTTCGTCAGGTTCAGGCCGGATTTTCCCGCCATCAGGAACTTGCGCGCGGGCGTCGGCATGGCCTCGGCCACGACGACACGCCGCCCCTGCCCCATCAGCATCTCGGCGGCCATCAATCCGGCGGGACCTGCGCCGATGACCAGCGCATCGACCCGTTCCGTCACCGCCGACCCCGTGGCTTCATCGCCAGACGCAACAGCGCGCGCTCAACTAGGGGCATCTGCGGCGCGCGGCTCGCGCTGCGCAGCGTCATGTCGGCCTGCAGCAGGGTCGAGACCGCCTCCTCCAGCGGCCCCATTCCCCAGCTTTGCGCCTGCCGCGCCATCCGCTCGCGCCGCGGGCCAAAGACCGGCGGCCGCGCCCGCGCCAAGGCCACGCCCGGCCCCGCAGGGTCCGCCGCCGCCAGGTGCAGCGCGCGAAAGTGGCGCAAGGCCGCGATGCACAATGCCACCGGCGAAATCCCCTGCCCCTCGATCCGCCGCATCAGCGGGCCGAAATCACCCTCGCGACGCTCGGCGACGACATGGATCAACTCGTCCAGCTCGGCCTCGATGGTCGCGGGGGCCAGCAGGGCGATTTCGTCCGGGGTCAGCGGCGCGGGGTCTTGGTATTTGTACAGCCCGATCTTCTCGATCGTTTGGCGCAGATCGCCGGGGTCCAGCGCGCGGGCCAGCAGCATCATTTCCTTCATGGCATCGCGCGGCACCTCGTGCAGGCCGACATCGGCCAGCCAGCGCGTCACCTCCTCGGGGCCGGGCGGATCGTCATAGATCGGCGCGGTCACCGCCTGTCCATGCGTCTCGAACAGCTTGCGCAGCGCCGAGGATTTCGACAATCCCCCCGCCGCCACGACGATCACCGCATCGCCCTGACGCCAATCTGTCAGGGCCGCGCGGATCGCATCGGCGGCGGAATCGGGTGTGTCATCCAGCAGAACCACCCGGGGTCCGGGAAAGAAGCCCACCTCGCGCACGGCGTCGATCAGCTGGGCAGGGTCCTTCTTCAGGCCCGCCCCCGGCATCCGGGTCAGGCGCATTTCCTCGTCGGCCTTTTCGCCGACCAGCGCCTGCACGGCCTCGGCCCGTTTCATCGCGACCCGCATCGGGTCCTGGCCATAGATCAGCAGCCCCGGCCGCGACGGATCGGGCCGCGTCAGATAGCGCGATATCTCGCCGCCTTTCAGCAGCATGGCACCCTCATTCCGGCAATTTCGACGCCGCTGCCAGCAGGCGCGTGACAACCTGGTCGGCCAGCATCAGCGCCAGCCGTTCCCGCGCCCCGCCCTCGGCCGCCAGGGTCGACACCGTCGTCCCCGTCGTCGAATAGGAGGTAAAGCTGCTGACCCGCCCCTGGGTGATGACCTGCCCGCCCGGACCGGTCAGCGTGAAATCGGCGGTGCCGTTCAGCGAATAGCGGGTCGTGACCTCGTCGGGGGTGATGGCCTGGGCCGCGACGGTGGCGCTGATGCGGTAATCCAGGTCATAGACCGCCGCGTCATCCGGCCCGATCCGTTCGGCCAGCCGCTGGTTGAAGACAAAGTCCAGGGGCGTGTCCGGATCGCGCGGGCGCACCTTGCCGAACAGCCGCGCCCCGCCTCCGCCCGGCCCATAGACCGGGGTCAGCCCGCAGCCCGCCAAGGCCAGGGCCGCGCCCAGGCCCAGCAGGACCGCGCGGCGGGACAGGCGGTCAGGCAACGACATTGACGATCCGTCCGGGCACCACGATCAGCTTCTTGGGGGCCGCGCCTTCCAGGAAGCGCTGCACGGTCTCATCGGCCAGGACCAGCGCCTCGATCCGGTCCTTGGGCATGTCCTTGGGGACCGTGATCTCGGCGCGGCGCTTGCCGTTGATCTGGATGGGCAGGGTCACGCTGTCATCCTCCAGCATTGCGGGATCGGCCTTGGGCCAGCCGGCATCGACCACCATGCCCTCTCCGCCCGATTTCGACCAGACCTCTTCGGCCAGGTGCGGTACCATCGGCGCCATCAGTTGGGCGATGATGCGCAGCGCCGCGCGACGGGCCTCGCCGCCCGCGCCCGACTTGCCGACGGCATTGGCCAGTTCGTAAAGCTTTGCGACGGCCTTGTTGAAGGCAAAGCCCTCGATCGCGCGGGTCACGTCGGCGATGGCGCGATGGGCGGCGCGGGTCAGTTCCAGATCCTCGCCCCCCTCGGCAGGGGCCTCGTCGGCCAGACGCCAAACGCGGGACAGGAACTTGTAGGCGGCCTCGGCCCCGGCGGCGGTCCATTCGACATCACGCTCGGGGGGGCTGTCGGACAGCATGAACCAGCGCGCGGTATCGGCGCCAAAGCTTTCGACGATGTTCACAGGATCGACGACGTTCTTCTTCGATTTCGACATCTTGGCCGAAGGGATCACCGTCACCGCCCGCCCATCGGCCAGCCTGCCGTCCGTCACATCCTCGGGCAGGTGATAGACGGGCCGGTCGCGGTCGTCGCGCGTCATGTAGATTTCATGCGTGACCATGCCTTGCGTGAACAGCGCGTCGAAGGGCTCGCGCGCCTTGTCGGGCAGGTGGCCGGTCTTGACCATCGCGCGGGCGAAGAAGCGCGAATAGAGCAGGTGCAGGATCGCATGTTCGATGCCGCCGATATACTGGTCGACATTCATCCAGTAATCCGCATCGGCCCGGTCGGTCGGCGTCGCGGCATGCGGGCTGGTGAAACGGGCGTAATACCAGCTGCTGTCCACGAATGTGTCCATCGTGTCGGTCTCGCGCCGCGCGGCCCCGCCGCATTTGGGGCAGGTGGCCTGACGCCAAGTCGGATGGCGGTCCAGCGGGTTGCCCGGCACGTCGAAGGTCACGTCCTGCGGCAGCAGCACGGGCAGGTTCGCCTTCGCTTCGGGGACGGTGCCGCAGCTGTCGCAATGGACGACCGGGATCGGACAGCCCCAATAGCGCTGGCGCGAGATGCCCCAGTCGCGCAGCCGGAACTTGGTGACGCCCTGACCGTAACCCGCGCCTTCCGCATGGGCGATGGCGGCGTCCACCGCGGCCTCTCCGGTCTGGTCGGCATCGCCCGCGAAACCGCGGACATAGGTCACGGCTTCCGTCTTGGTGGGCACGAAGGGCGCCTTGGCGACCAGATCGTCGGCCTGTTCCTGCGTCATCCCCGGCTGGCCGAAGGTCGCGCGGATCGGCAGCCCGTATTTCGTGGCGAATTCGTGGTCGCGTTCGTCATGCGCCGGGCTGCCAAAAATGGCACCGGTGCCGTAATCCATCAGCACGAAATTCGCGATCCAGATCGGCAGATGCCAATCGGCATCTAGCGGATGGGCGACGGTCAGGCCGGTATCGAAGCCCAGCTTGGGCGCGGTCTCGATCGCCTCCTCGGTGGTGCCGATGCGGCGGCACTCCTCGCGGAAGGCCTCGACCTTGGGGTCGTTTGCGGCCAGTTCCTTGACCAGCGGATGGTCGGGCGACAGCGCAACAAAGCTGGCCCCCATCAACGTGTCCGGACGGGTGGTATAGACCTCGATCCGGTCAAAGCCCGCGGGCGCATCGACGGTCGCGAATTCGAACTGCAGCCCGCGCGACTTGCCGATCCAGTTGGCCTGCATCAGGCGAACCTTTTCCGGCCAGCCCGACAAACCGTCCAGCGCCCCCAGCAATTCGTCCGAATAATCGCTGATCTTGAAGAACCACTGCGTCAGCTCGCGCCGCTCGACGACAGCACCCGACCGCCAGCCCTTGCCGTCGATGACCTGTTCGTTGGCCAGGACGGTCATGTCCTCGGGGTCCCAGTTCACCTGCGCCGACTTGCGCGTGATCAGGCCCGCCTCCAGCATGTCCAGGAACATCGCCTGCTGCTGGGCCACATAGGCGTCGTCACAGGTCGCGAATTCGCGGCTCCAGTCGATGGACAGGCCCAGGGGCTTCAGCTGTTCGCGCATGGTGGCGATGTTGGCATAGGTCCAGTCGCGGGGATGGCCGCCCTGTTCCATCGCGGCGTTTTCCGCGGGCATGCCGAAGGCGTCCCAGCCCATCGGGTGCAGCACCGAAAACCCCTGCGCGCGCTTGAACCGCGCCACCACGTCGCCCATCGTATAGTTGCGCACATGGCCCATGTGGATGCGCCCCGAAGGATAGGGGAACATCTCCAGCACGTAATATTTGGGGCGTTCGTCGCGGATGGCGGTAAAGGTGCCGGCCTCGGCCCAGGCCTTCTGCCAGTTGGCTTCGCTTTCGGACGGGGTATAGGGCATGGGTCAACCTTCGGGCATTTGCGTTGCCACGCGGTTTATACCCCAGACATGGGCGGGTCCAGTGTCCAGACCGACCCGCCGATCCAAAGGCGGGCGACCAAAAGGCGCCTGCCCTTAAAGACGGCCGTCCTGGATGCGCAGCTGGCGGGCGCGGGTCAGGATCGCGTCCTCGACCGCGCGCACGGTGCCGGGTTCGACCGCCGCCCCGCCCGGCCCCTGCAGCGACAGGCGCAAGCTGCGCGCGTCCAGCGCCGGGTCGCTGACCTGGATCGTCGCGCGATAGGACCGGCCACCGCCGGGAGGCGTGCCGTAACCCGTCTGGATCACGCCGGTGAAAGGATCGACCGTCTGCACCGGCAGGAAGTTCAGCACCTGAAGGCTGGCGTTCCACAGGTATTTGTTCACGCCGACCGTCGCGCTGGGGTTTTCGGACTGGCGGAACAGGTCCTGGATGCGGGTCACGCGCTCGGGCTCCTGCGGCGAGGCGCGTTCGGCCGTCCCGCCACAGGCGGCCAGTCCCGCGCAAAGCGTCGTGACGATCATCAGGCGTGCGGCGCGTGCGGTCTTCATGCTGTCCCCCGGGCGTATTTCGCGTGGGCCAGCTTTAACGCGGAACGACCGCCCGCGACAAGCGCCTTGGCCACGGGTCGCCGCCGCCACCCCCGGCGACGCCTAAGCCCCGCAAATCGCGGGGTTCCGCGATCACGGAAAGGTGTGGCGGTTGTGCATCACAGGGTTGGGGAAACCCCGGGGGGTCCGGTGATTCCGTTGCATCACGATTTCGAAAGAGGGAAACAACTAGACATACCCAAGGCGGGAGGCCGGTTTGGGCAACAGAGAGACAAGAGGGAACACGACCATGAAAAAGGTTCTTTTCGCGACGACCGCGTTGGTCCTGACGGCCGGCATCGCTGCGGCAGACGTCACCATCTCGGGCTACGGCCGCACCGGCGTGCTGTATCAGGAAGATGGCGTTCGCGGCGACCGCGTCGACGCTGATGGCAACGTCTACACCGCCAGCGACGCGATCGTTCAGTCGCGCCTGCGCATGAACATCGACGCGACGACCTCGACCGACCAGGACGTCGAATTCGGTGGCCGCATCCGCATCCAGTGGGACCAGGGCGACGACGAAACCACCGTTGCACCCGGCTACGTCTACGTGACCTCGAACGGTCTGACCGTCGAAGTCGGTAACTCGAACACCGCCTACGACTCGGCCGCTCTGATGTACAACTCGGAAATCGGCGTCTACTCGCGCTCGTTCGGCAACTCGCGCGGCGATTTCTTCGCCTACAACACCGACGGCTACCCGACCTACTCCAACGTCATCGACGCTACCAACCAGCGTCGCGCCGATTACATGGGCGTCATGGTCAAGTATGCCATCGCCGGCGTGAACCTGCGTGCATCGGTCGTCGATCCCGATCAGGTCTATGACGACCTGGGTGGCGACGACGAAAAAGAATACAGCATCTCGGCCGACTACGTCTGGAACGACATGCTGACCCTGTCGGCTGCCTACGTGAAGAACGGCGCCGGCATCGACGACAACGACCAGTTCTTCGTCGGTGGTGAATACGCCTTCAACGACAAGACCGACATCGGCATGCTGTACTTCGACAACGGCGAAGTCGAAAACGACGATTCGGAACTGGGCAAGACCTTCACCCTGTACGGCAGCTACGAAGTCGCACCGCTGACCACCGTCAGCGCCTACGTCACCAACAACGACGCAGAAGTCAACGAGACCGACAATGCTTACGGTCTGGGTGCTTCCTACGACCTGGGCGGCGCAATGCTGGCCGGTTCGGTCCAGCGCGGCTATGACGAGCGCGTCACCGCCGACATGGGCGTCCAGTTCAACTTCTGATCTGATCCAGATCACGCAGTTGCGGAAAGAGCGGGCCTTGCGCCCGCTCTTTTCTTTATGTTCAGTGGCTTCATGGGTTTGACAGATATCACCAGCCGCCTTGCCGCGGCCGAAGCCGCCGCAGGACGCGCCCCAGGCAGCGTCACGCTGATCGCCGTCAGCAAGGTCCAGCCGAACGAACGCGTCCGGGCCGTGCTGGATGCGGGCCACCGCGTGTTCGGTGAAAACTATGTCCAGGAGGCGCAGGCCAAATGGCCCGACTGGCGCCGGGATTTCGACGGCATCGACCTGCACATGATCGGGCCGTTGCAGTCCAACAAGGCCAAGCAGGCCGTCCAGCTGTTCGACGCGATCCACACGCTGGACCGCATGACGCTGGCCCGCAAGCTGGCCGCACAGATCCAGGAACTGGGCCGCCATCCGCAGCTGTTCGTGCAGGTCAATACCGGGGACGAACCGCAAAAGGCGGGCATCCTTGTGGATGAGCTGCCGGGCTTTCTGTCATCCTGCGCGCAGCTGGACCTGAGCCCCACCGGCCTGATGTGCATCCCCCCCGAAGGGCTGGACCCGCAGCCGCATTTCGCCTTGCTGCGCAAGCTGGCCGCCGATCACGGCCTGCCCCATCTGTCGATGGGCATGAGCGCCGATTTCGAGACCGCCGTGGCCGAGGGTGCGACCCATATCCGCGTGGGATCGGCCATCTTCGGCGCGCGCGATTACGGCTGACCCGTCAGGGGTATTTGAACAAAGAAGAAACCGGCGGGACGATCAGCGTCGTGCCGGGGACCGCACGTTCCGCGATCCAGCACAGGTCGCGGCGGGCGAAGGCGATGCAGCCCTCGGTCCCGAAATGCGGGCGGCGCCATTGGTGCAGGAAAATGGCCGATCCGCGCCCACCCCTGGCCTCCGGCCAGTTCCAGTCGGTGGTCAGCACCAAATCGTAAAGCGGATCGGCACGGCGCATCCGTTCATGGCTGTGGGCAAAGGGCGCGCGGACATGGTGGTTGTAATCCGCGTGCCCGCTGGCGTCGCACCACAGATCTGGGGGCCCGATGGGCCGCGCCCATGCGGTGGGGCGTTGCAGGCGGTCGGGGCGGTACCACAGACCGGTGATGCGGTGAACGCCGATGGGGGTGGCGCCGTCGCCTTCGCGCTTGGCGGCGGTCAGGCCCGCCTTGCCGATGGCGCAGGGGGTGGTTCGCCCGTGAAAGCGCAGGCCCGCGGGCGTCAGGACCATATCGCCGGGGGTCACAGCAGATGCCCCGATTTTTCGGCCTTGGTGTCCAGGTAGTCCGTGTTGTGGCGGTTGCGCGGCGTGATCAGCGCCACCCGTTCGGGCACCGCGATGCCGTGGCTTTCCATCATCGCCACCTTGCGCGGGTTGTTGGTCATCAGCCGTGTCGCGTTGAAACCCAGGCCCCGCAGCAGCGCGGCGCCGATGCGAAAGTCGCGCTCGTCATCCTCGAAGCCAAGGCGGTGGTTCGCCTCGACCGTGTCGAAGCCCTGGTTCTGCAGGTCATAGGCGCGCATCTTGTTGGCCAGCCCGATGCCCCGACCTTCCTGGTTCAGATAAAGCAGAACGCCCGCCCCCGCCTGCCCCATCGCATCCAGCGCCGCGCTCAGCTGCGGCCCGCAATCGCATTTCAGGCTGCCCAGCACGTCGCCGGTGAAACAGGCCGAATGCAGCCGCGCCAGGACGGGGGCATCGCGGGGCGGATCGCCTATTTCCACCGCGTAATGTTCGGCCCCGCCATCGTCGGGGCGAAAGACATGCAGGCGCGATCGTTCGGCCGATTGCAGCGGCAGACGGGCGGCGGTGACGGGCGCCATCGCGGTTTCGGCCGCAAGCTGGGCAATCACCGGGCCGGGCTGCAACCGGGTCAGCCCGGGGGGCGCGGGGGCGGTCACCAGCAGCATCGCGGGAAGCAGCTGCGCCGATTTCGCCAGCGCCAGCGCCGCCCGATGCGCGGTCACGTCGCCCCCCCGTTCCGTCGCCAGCGGGCCCTTCATGGGCGTCATCAGGTCGCCTGACGGGTCCGCCAGCGCCTGCAGCCACGCCAGATCAGCGCCTTGCGGCACGATCACCCGCGCGACGCCCGGATCATAGGCCCGCGCCTTCAGCGTCAGCGCGCGGCGGTCGGTCAGCGCCAGAACCGGCCGCGCCAGCGCCCGCAGGTCGGCCAGCCGGGCGGGCGACAGAGTCTCGACCGCCGCCGCGATATGGTCGCCCATCACCACGGGCAGCCCCATCCGCAGGTCGGCGCGGGCACGGGCGATGGTTTCGGAAAGGGTCGGGATCAGGCTCATCGGGCCACGCATTCTTGAAACATAGTGAAACATAACGCGCGATTCCGACAACTCCATGTGAGAATTCCGACATGTTGCTGGACGGATGGGGTCACGCACCCCACTCAAGTATCAACAAGCCATAGGAGGCAACATGCCCGGACTTAAAAAAATCCTGCTGGTGGATGACGAAGAAGACCTGCGCGAAGCCCTGGCCGAACAGCTGGTGGCCACCGATGATTTCGACGTGACCGAGGCCGGAACCGGTGCCGAAGCCGTCGAGGCCACGAAAAACGCCATCTTCGATCTGGTGGTGCTGGATGTCGGCCTGCCCGACACCGACGGGCGCGAATTGTGCAAGAAGCTGCGCAAGCTGAACGTCAAATGCCCCATCGTGATGCTGACCGGCCATGACACCGATGCCGACACGATTCTGGGTCTGGACGCGGGTGCCAACGACTATGTCACCAAGCCGTTCAAGTTCCCCGTCCTGCTGGCCCGCCTGCGCGCCCAGCTGCGCACGCATGAACAGTCCGAGGACGCGATCTTCCAGTTGGGGCCGTACACGTTCAAGCCAGCGATGAAGATGCTGATCGATCAGAAGGACCGCAAGATCCGCCTGACCGAAAAGGAAACCAACATCCTCAAGTTCCTGTATCGTGCCCAGGACGGCGTCGTGCCGCGCGACGTGCTGCTGCACGAGGTCTGGGGATATAATGCCGGCGTCACCACGCACACGCTGGAAACCCACATCTATCGGCTGCGCCAGAAGATCGAGCCGGACCCCTCGGCGGCGCGTCTGCTGGTGACGGAATCGGGCGGCTATCGACTGGTTGCATAAGACGACGAAAGGCCCGCTTCGGCGGGCCTTTCCAACGGTTCCGCCTGCCCATCGGCAGCTTTCCGCCAATGCAATCAGGGCGGGAACCCGGTCGGGATTTCGACGTTGAACCCATGAAGCCCAGTGGCCGGTGGATGCGGCCACACCCTCCCTCCCTGTTGGACTGCCCGGTGCCTTGCACCGGGCCTTTTTTTTCAGCCCCGCCCGTGGGGTTCGTTCCAATCGGCATCAGGTCCGACGGGGACGATCCGGTGCGGATTGATCATGTCGTGGCTGTAGTAATAGTGCCGCATGAAATGGTCGGGATGGACGGTTCCGGCCACGCCGGGCCGTTGATACAGCTCGCGCGCCCAAGCCCACAGATTGGGGTAATCGCCGATGCGGCGGCGGTTGCATTTGAAGTGGGTGTGATAGACCCCGTCAAAGCGGAAGACCGTCGTCAGCAGCCGCCAATCGGCCTCGGTCAGGCGGTCGCCTGCCAGATAGCGGTTTTCCGAAAGCAGCCCCTCGATCCAGTCGAGGCTGTCGAAAAGCGGCCCCACCGCCTTGTCATAGGCCTGCTGGGATGTGGCGAAGCCCGCCTTGTAGACGCCGTTGTTGACCGTGTCATAGACCCGGTCGTTCACCTGGTCGATCCGGTCGCGCAGATCGGCCGGATAGTAATCGTCGTGATTGCCGGTGATGCCGTCAAAGGCGGAATTGAACATGCGGATGATGTCGGCGCTTTCATTCGACACGATGCTGCCGGTCTGGCGATCCCACAGCACGGGGACCGTGACGCGCCCGGTCATGTCGGGCTGGACCTTCAGATAGACCTGGCGCAGGTAATCCAGCCCGAACTGGCGGTCGCCCGTCGCGCCTTCGAAATCGGTGCGGAATTCCCAGCCCTCGGACAGCATCTCGGGGTGGACGACGGAAATGTCGATATGGTCCTCCAGCCCCTTGATGGCGCGGAAGATCATCGTGCGATGCGCCCAAGGGCAGGCATGGCTGACATAGAGATGATAGCGCCCGCTTTCGGCCTGATGCCCGCCCTGCCCCGAGGGGCCGGGACTGCCATCCGCCGTCACCCAATCGCGGAACTTGGCGGCGTCGCGCTTGAATTCACCGCCATTGCTGTCGGTATCGTACCATTGGTCCTTCCAGACCCCGTTCACCAGCTGGCCCATCTTTCATTCCTTTCGTGATCCGTTGCGCCAACGGATGGCAGGCCGATCCGTTCCGGCGATCAGCCGATGGCGCGGTCGCGGGTTTCGGTGCGGATCAGCATCAGCGCCGCCGCCGCCAGCACCAGCAGCAGGGCAAAGATGCCGATGGCCAGGGTGAAGCTGCGGGTGAAGACCACGGCCAGCAGGCTGGGCGCCAGGATGCCGCCAAGCCGCGCGACCGCGCTGGCCGTGCCCATGCCCGTGCCGCGCAGATGGGTCGGATAAAGTTCGGGCGTGAAGGCGTAAAGCGCGCCCCAGGTCCCCAGCAGCGCAAAGCTCATCAGGATCAGCGCGGTGGCGACCATGGCGGTGCCGCTGGCCATGGTGAACAGGAAACAGCCCGCCGCGCTGAGCAGCAGGAAACCCGCAAGGGTCGGACGCCGGCCCAGAGCCTCGACCCCCCACGCGGCCAGCGCGTATCCGGGGATCTGCGCCAGGGCCAGGATCACCAGGAAGCCATAGCCGCGCACGAAGCCGAAGCCTTCGCTGGCCAGCTGCCCCGGCACCCAGATGAAGACGCCGTAATAGGACAGCGACACCAGAAACCACACGGCCATCACGCCGATCGTGGAACGGCGCAGCGGTTCCGAGAAGATCGAGGTGGCGACGCCCGACGGCACATGGGCCGCCTGAAGATGCGCGTCGGGCGGCAGGGGCGATGCGCCGTTGATGTGCAGGATGCGGTTGATGACGGTGCGCGCCTCGGCCTGGCGGCCCTTGCGGACCAGGTACATCGGCGATTCGGGCACCCAGAAGCGCAGGCCGAAGCCGATCAGCGCAGGCAGCGCCGCCACGAAGAAGATCCAGCGCCACGGTGCCTCGGCGCCCATGCTGGCGGCGGCCCATGCGGTCAGGGCCACGACGATGGTGCCCACCGCCCAGAAACCCTCCAGCCAGACCAGCCAGCGGCCCCGCGACCGTGGCGGCAGGAATTCGGCCATCATCGCGTAATCGACGGGCAGCGTGCCGCCCACCGCCACGCCCGTCAGGAAACGCAGCACCAGCAGCAGCGTGAAATCCCCCGCCATGACCGAGGCCAGCCCAAAGACCGCATCCATCGCGACGGTGGCGATCAGCACCCATTTGCGCCCCACCCGGTCGGCCAGCCGCCCGAAGGCGAAGGCGCCCACGAACATGCCCAGGAAGAAGACCGTCCCGATGTTCAGCGCCGTGACACGGTCCAGCCCAAAGGTCGTGGCGATCGAGGGCCAGGCAAAGCCCACCGCGATGACCTGCATCGCATCCGCCGCCCAGACCAGCCCGAAGATGCACAAGAGCCGCCATTGGAAAAGCCCGGTGCCGCCGCGGGTCAAGGCCTCGTCGATGGTCAGTTTCATGGTGATGTCCCCCGATACATCCTGCGTCACCCTTGCATAGCGCGGGCGGCGCACATGGCAAGCCTTGACCTCGACAGGCCGAAGACCCGCCGCTAGGGTCCGCGCGAAACCCGCCAAGGAGTGCCGCCATGTTCACCATCGCCACCTGGAACATCAACTCGGTCCGCCTGCGCGAGGGGCTGGTCGCCCGCTTTCTGGCCGAGGAAGGCCCCGACGTGCTGTGCCTGCAGGAATGCAAGTCGCCCGTCGACCTGATCCCGGTCGAACAGTTCCGCGCGCTTGGATACCATCACATGGTCGCGCGCGGGCAGAAGGGCTATAACGGCGTGGCGATCCTGTCGCGCCTGCCCATCACCGATGCGGGCGACCGCGATTACGCACAGCTGGGCCATGCCCGCCATGTCGCCGCGCGGATGGAAAACGGCGTCACCATCCACAACATGTACATCCCCGCCGGCGGCGACATCGCCGATCGCGAGGTGAACGAGAAATTCGGCCAGAAGCTGGATTTCCTGACCGAGATGCGCGACGTCTTCCACGCCGACCGCCCCACGAAATCCATCATGGTCGGCGATTTCAACATCGCCCCGCGCGAGGATGACGTCTGGTCGCACAAGCAGCTGCTGAAGGTCGTCAGCCACACGCCGATCGAGGTCGACCATCTGCTGACCGCCCAGGAGGCGGGCGATTGGGTGGACGTGACCCGGCAGGACATCCCCGAAGGTCTGCTCTATTCGTGGTGGAGCTATCGCGCGAAGGATTGGGACGGTGCCGACAAGGGGCGGCGCCTGGACCATATCTGGGCGACGCGCGACATCGCGCAGGCGGCCCATGGCAGCCGGGTGCTGCGTCCGCTGCGGGGCTGGGAAAAGCCCAGCGACCACGTTCCGGTCATGGCCCGCTTCGACCTGTAAAGGAAAAGCCGCCCCTGCAAGGGGGCGGCTTCGGGATCAGGCCGAGCTTTCGTCGCCCAGCGCGTGACCGTCCAGGTCCAGGATATCCTCGTCCTGGCGGTCCCAGTCACGGCGCTCATCCTCGGTCGCGCGGGGCGAGAACCAGCCCGTCAGCGCATAAAGGATGCCGATCAGCGGCGCGGTCCAGCAGGCGAAGGCCAGCGGGATATAGAGCAGGTTCGTCAAATCGCCGCCCATGATGTTCAACGACAGGGCCGTGATGACGAAGGCACCGCCCGCATTCCACGGGATCAGCGGCGACATCATCGTCCCGCCCTCCTCGACGGCACGCGACAGGTTCAGCGTCGAATAGCCCATGCCGCGGTACAGCGGCGCATACATCCGCCCCGGCAGCGCGATCGAGATATAGGGATCGCCCGCCACGACGTTGGTGGCGAAGGCGGTCGCGATGGCGCTGCTCTGAACCGCCGAGAAGCTTTTGACACGGCTGATGATGGCGTTGATGATCGATTCGAGGCACCCGGTGCGTTCCAGCGCACCGCCAAAGCCCAGCGCGATCAGCATCAGCGAGATGGTCCACATCATCGACTGGATGCCGCCCGCGTTCAGCAGGCTGTCGATATCCTCGACCCCGGTCTCGATGGCATAGCCCGACTGCGCATAGCTGAAGACGTCATGCAGCCCCGCGCCCTGCCAGAAGATCGCGACGACGGCCCCCAGCAGCACACCGGTGAACAGCGACGGCAGCGGCGGACGCTTGGCGATGGCCAGAACGATCACGACCAGCGCCGGGATCAGGGGAATGATGCCCAGCGTGAACTGCGCCGACAAGGTGTCGGTGATGGCATCGATCCGTTCGAAGCTGGTCGCGGCCGGGGTGATCAGCGCATAGCCGGCCACCAGATAGACCGTCAGCGCGATCAGCATGGCGGGCACCGTGGTCGGCAGCATGTTCTTGATGTGGTCGAAGATGTTGACCCCCGTCACCGCCGGGGCCAGGTTCGTCGTGTCCGACAGGGGCGAGACCTTGTCGCCGAAGAAGGCGCCCGACACGATCGCCCCCGCGGTCCAATAGGGCGGGATGCCGAAGCCCGCGCCGATCCCCATCAGCGCAACGCCGATGGTCCCGACCGTGCCCCAGCTGGTCCCCAGCGACAGCGACACCACCGCACACAGGATCATCGCCGCCGCCAGGAAGATCTGCGGGTTCAGCAGCGTCAGCCCGTAATAGATCAGCGTCGGAACCGTTCCGGATGCGATCCAGACCCCGATGATCATCCCCACGACGATCAGCACCGACAGCGACGGCATGGACACGTGGATGACGTGAAAGACCCCCTCGCGGATATCCAACCATTTCTGACCGCGCAGCACGCCCAGCAGACCGGTGATCGCAAGCCCCAGCACCAGCGGGATATGCGGTGTGAAATCGCCATAGTAAAAAAGCTGGATCGCCAGCAGCCCCAGCGTCAGCACGATGGGCAGCAAGGCCAGGTGCAGCGGCGGCAGGTCCCGCGTCGTTTCTGTGGTTTCGCTCATCCGGTTCCCCATTCTCTCTCAACGTTGTCGTCACATGCCCGTGAGGGCGTGATGCGGCGGTAACGCGCAATCCGCCCTTTTGTTCAACGCCTTCACCCCCCATATTGGGCGGGACCATGCGAACCGAATGATCCGGGGACAAGATGACAATGCTTTTCGATGGTGCGGGCAACGCACCCAAGACGGACGAATTTATCAAGGACGTGTCGCAGGCCGACTTCATGAAAGAGGTCGTCGAGGCCTCGATGGAGGTGCCGGTCATCGTCGATTTCTGGGCACCCTGGTGCGGTCCGTGCAAGACCCTGGGCCCGATGCTGGAATCC
Organism: Paracoccus sp. SM22M-07; assembly: GCF_001887735.1. Taxonomy (NCBI): domain Bacteria; kingdom Pseudomonadati; phylum Pseudomonadota; class Alphaproteobacteria; order Rhodobacterales; family Paracoccaceae; genus Paracoccus; species Paracoccus sp. SM22M-07. Next base: position 117,356 of record NZ_JPKW01000008.1, on the reverse strand, counting down.
GAGGTCGCCCGTCACAAGGGCCGGGTGCGCATGGCCAAGGTCAATGCCGACGAAAACCAGGCCATTCTGGGCCAGCTGCAGATCCAGTCGCTGCCGACCGTCTATGCCTTCTTCAAGGGTCAGCCGGTCGACGCCTTCCAAGGCGCGCTGCCGCAAAGCCAGATCAAGCAATTCGTCGACAAGCTGGCCGAGATGGGCGGCGATGACGGCGGCCTGGCCGATGCCATCGCCGCGGCCGAACAGATGATCCTCGACAACGAAGCCGCCGACGCCATCGAGACCTTCACCGCCATCATCGGCGAGATGCCCGACAGTGCCGAAGCTTGGGGCGGCTTGATCCGTGCCCATCTGGCCGCCGGCGACCATGCCGCCGCTGCCGCCACCCTGACGCAGGTCCCCCCCGCCATCGCCGGGTCGAACCCCGTCGAGGCCGCCCGCGCCCAGCTGCAACTGGCCCAGCAGGCCGAAAGCGCGGGTCCGCTGGACGACCTGCAGGCGCGCGTCGATGCCGATCCGACCGATCAGCAGGCCCGGCTGGAACTGGCCCGCGCGCTGCATGCCGCCGGACAGGTCGAACAGGCGATCGACATCCTGCTGGAGAGCTTCCGCCTGGATCGCGACTGGAACGAGGGCGCGGCCAAGGCCCAGCTGATCACCATCTTCGACAGCCTGCCCGGCAAGGACCCGCTGGCACAAAAGGGCCGGCGCCGCCTGTCCTCGATGATCTTCGCCTGATCCATGGCATTGCGTCTGGACCTGCCCGAACGCATCGCGCTGTTTCCCCTGTCGGGGGCGGTGCTGATGCCCCGCGCGCGCCTGCCGCTGCATATCTTCGAACCCCGCTATCTGCAGATGATCGAGGATACGCTGAAGACCGGCCACCGCCTGATCGGCATGGTCCAGCCCGAGGCGGACGGGCTTTCGGCCATCGGATGCGCCGGACGCATCGTGTCGTTCAACGAAAACGACGATGGGCGGATGATGATCTCTCTGGGGGCCATATCGCGGTTCCGGCTTCTGGACGTGCAGGACAGCTTTGCCCCCTATCTTCAGGCAAAGGTGGACTGGTCCTCGTTCGCGCGCGACCGGGGCAAGCCGGAACATGATCCCGCGATGGACCGCAAGGCGCTGTTCGACCTGCTGGCGCGCTATATGGAAAGCCGGGACCTCTCGACCGATTGGGACGCCGCCGCCCAGGCCGAGGACGAGATGTTGATCAATTCCCTGTCGATGATGCTGCCACTGTCCCATGGTGACAAGCAGGCCTTGCTGGAATCCCCCACATTGGTCGATCGCCGCGAATTGCTGGTCGGCCTGATCGAATTCGCCCTGCGCGGCGACGAACCCGAGGAACGACTGCAATGACCGAACCCGCCCATGACCGCCACATGCTCGAGGCGCTGGTCTGCCCGGTGACCCACACCACGCTGCATTACGATGCCGACAAGCAGGAACTGGTCTCCTCGGCCGCCGGCCTGGCCTTTCCGATCCGCGCCGGCATCCCGATCATGCTGATCGACGAGGCGCGCCAGATCCGCGCCGATGATTGACCGCGAACGCCGCCTGCCCCTGTGGGTGCGGGCGCTGATCCTGGTCTGTCTGTTGGCCGAAGGGATCCTGAGCGTCGCCGATCTGGCGGGCTATCCGGCGCTGCGCCCGGCCACCTTCATGCTGGGGGCCTTCTGGTCGCCGCTGCTGATGCAGGGGGTCGGCCTCTATCCCGGTCAGGGCGTGGCGATGTTCCTGACCTATGGCCTGCTGCATGGCGGCCTGCTGCATGTGGCGATGAACATGGTGTCGCTGGCCGCCATCGCGCGCGAACTGACCCGCATGATCGGACCGGGGGCGATGGCCCTGACCTATCTGGTCAGCCAGATCGCGGCGGCGCTGCTGTTCGCCGTGATGCAGCCGCAGGCGGGCCCGATGATCGGTGCGTCGGGCGCGGTCTTCGGTCTTGCGGGCGCGCTGGTCGGCTATGCCGCCATCAACCTGACGCGCCGCCGCAAGGCCCTGACGCCGCTTTTCCGGTCCGTGGGGCTGATCCTGCTGCTGAACGTCGCCCTGACGGTGATGATGCCCTCGATCGCGTGGCAGGCCCATCTGGGCGGCGCCGCGGCAGGCTTGATCATCGGCCTTGCCCTGGGCATGCGCAGGTCCTGACCGGGCTTCTCCTTTGCACCAATACCCTGCGGGGGTCCGGGGGCGCAAAGCCCCCGGCTTGGGCGGGGCGCAATCAGGTCTCGCCGGCGTCCTTGCCCGCATCCTCGGCTTCCGGCATCTCCGCTTCGCCCTCGCCCTCGGCAGCCAGCAGGCGGCGCATCACGGGCCGGAACGCGTCGGCGGGTGTGTGGGCCAGCGTCGCCGCATCATCCAGGGGCGCGGCCGCCAGATGCTCGGCGATCAGCCTGTGGCCCAGGCCATAACCGGTCCATTTGCGCAGATCGCCCTTGCCCAGGAACCAGCGCGCGTGGTCGTAATCCAGCCGTGCCCATTCGTTCATCGCCTGCCGCGCGACGCCCGATGCCGGACGCACCGCATCCCATGGGTCGGGCTGGCCGCCCAGAACCTGCAACACGAAATGCCCCGCCAACCCTTCGCTGACCAGGGCCGCCCCCAACGACTTGCCATAGCCGGGGCCGTCCCACCGCATCAGGTGATGCAGTTCATGAACCAGCGTGCGCATCAGGTGGCTTTCGGAAAAGCGGTCGGGGTTCAGCGTCAGCTCGATGATGCCCGGCGACGGCGCATGGCCCGCCACGCCCCAATCGGGCATTCCGCCCCCCGGCAGGACCCGGATCACCAGGTCGAAATCCGGCAGATCGGCATGACCGCCGGCCAGGGCCACGGCCTGCTTTGCCGCGGCGCGGATATCGGCCATGTGGCGCGTCACCGCATGACGCGCGTTCAGAAAATGCATGGTCCAGAATGTCATGTCGTTCCTGACGGTGCCTCAGACTTCGGGCACCAGAACCTCGCGCTTGCCGACATGGTTGGCCGGGGACACGACGCCCTGGTCTTCCATCTGTTCGACAAGACGCGCGGCCTTGTTGTAGCCGATCGCCAGCTTGCGCTGGATATAGCTGGTCGAGCATTTGCGATCCTTGGCCACGATCATCACGGCCTGGTCGTAAAGCGCGTCGTCGCCATTGTCGCCGCCACCCAGACCCAGAACCGCGTCGATATTGTCGGCCTTGTCATCCTCGGGGCCTTCGACCACGCCGGATTTATAGCTGGGAGGACCGAAGGATTTCAGGTGGTTCACGATCTCCTCGACCTCCTCGTCGGAAACGAAGGGACCGTGGATGCGGGTGATGCGCGCGCCGTTGCCCATATACAGCATGTCGCCCTGACCCAGCAGCTGCTCGGCCCCCTGCTCGCCCAGGATGGTGCGGCTGTCGATCTTCGAGGTCACCTGGAAGCTGACGCGCGTCGGGAAGTTCGCCTTGATCGTACCGGTGATGACATCGACGGATGGGCGCTGCGTCGCCATGATCAGGTGGATGCCCGATGCCCGCGCCATCTGCGCCAGGCGCTGGATGCAGGCCTCGATCTCCTTGCCCGCGACCATCATCAGGTCGGCCATCTCGTCGACGACCACGACGATATAGGGGAAGGCCTCGGGCTGGAATTCCTCGGTCTCCCAGATGGCGTCGCCGGTATCCTCGTCGAAACCGGTCTGGACGGTGCGCTTGAACATTTCGCCCTTGGACAGGGCCTCGGCCACGCGGCCGTTATACCCTTCGATGTTGCGCACGCCCATCTTGGACATCTTGCGATAGCGGTCCTCCATTTCGCCCACGACCCATTTCAGGGCGACGACCGCCTTCTTTGGGTCGGTGACGACCGGGGACAGCAGATGCGGGATGCCGTCATAGACCGACAGTTCCAGCATCTTGGGGTCGATCATGATCAGCCGGCATTCATCCGGCGTCAGCTTGTAGAGCAGGCTGAGGATCATCGTGTTGATGGCCACCGACTTGCCCGACCCGGTGGTCCCGGCGATCAGCAGGTGGGGCATCTTGGCCAGGTTGGCCACGATCGGATCGCCGCCGATATCCTTGCCCAGCGCCAGGGGCAGCGGTTGCTTGCCATCGCTGAAGGCGCGGCTGGCCAGGATTTCGCGGAAAGCGACCTTTTCACGCCTGGCGTTGGGCAATTCGATCCCGATGACGCTGCGACCGGGCACGGTGCTGACCCGCGCCGACAGGGCGGACATGGACCGCGCGATGTCATCGGCCAGCCCGATCACCCGGCTGGCCTTCAGGCCCGGCGCGGGTTCCAGCTCGTAAAGCGTGACGACGGGGCCGGGGCGGACCTCGGTGATCTGGCCCTTTACGCCGTAATCGTCCAGCACCGCCTCCAGCGCGCGGGCGTTTTCCATCAGCATCTCTTCCGAGATGGGGGCCTGATCAGCCTCGTCGGGCAGCGACAGCAGGTCCAAGGGCGGACGTTCGTAGCCGTTCGCGTCCTCCTCGACATCCGGCATGGCGCGCGGGGCCGCGGGCTTGGGCGTTGCCTTGGGCATGACCTTGGGCGCGGGCGCGTCCAGGCGCATCGGCGCATCCTCGGCAGGCGCGGGCGCGGGCACGCCGTCGCGCGCCAGCTTCGATGTCACCGCCTTCAGGACCGAGGATTTGGCCGCATGGCTGCGGATCGCGTCGCTGATGCGGCCGCGCACCTCCTCGTCGGTGGGGGCATCGCCCTCGTAATCGGAATCACGCTCGATCAGCTCGGGCTCGGGCATCTCCTCCTCCAGCTGGAAGGGCTGGGGGGCAGGACGCGCACGGGCGGGGCTTGGTTCGACGCGGGACTGACGGTCGTCAGGGGCGCGGGGCTTGCGCAGGCGCTGGACCAGCGCCCCGCCCGCATCGACCGCCCGCATTGTCACATGCAGCGCCGTGGCAAGGCCGCGGAAGAAGCGCGTCTTCAGGGCCGTCAGCTCGGCCTTGCTGAAGCCCAGGACGAAGGCCCCGGCACTGACCGTGGCCACCGCGACGATCAGCGCGGCCAGGCGGATGCCCAGCTGTGCCTTCATCGGCAACAGGTTCAGGAACGCGCCCATGATCATGTCGCCGAAATGGCCGCCCATGCCGTAATTCTGCTGCCATTCGGGACCCGGCGTCAGCGTGCTGCAATAGATCGACACCAGCGCCACGGCGATGGGCGTGAAGATGCCGCGCATCAGGCGTTCCTCGCCCTTGTGCAGCATCAGGCGCAAGCCCCAGACGGCGGCGGCGGTCACCAGCATCCACGACCCATAGCCCGCGATCATCATCAGGGGTGCGGCGATGTATGCACCAAAGCTGCCCAGCATGTTCTGCGCGGGCGCATCGGTCGCCGACAGGAAGCTGGGATCGTCCGCCGACCAACTGCCCAGCATCATGCCCACCAGCAGCGCCAGCAGGATCAGGCCAGCGCCCAGCAATTCCTTGCCGCGCCGTTCAAGGGCCGCCTGGGTGGTCTGGTCGAACAGCGGATCGCGGTGTTTCGCCTGCCAACTTGCCATCTGCTCATCCCCTCGCGTCGGTCATGTCATCATAAATCACCGCGCGCAGCCGCGTCAGTGCCGTTTCGGTCTGGTCCGCATCCGCGACCAGCGCCACGCGGATGAACCCGCGCCCCGGATTGTTGCCATCCACTGCGCGCGAGAGATAGGCACCGGGCAGCACCTGGATGCCTGCCTGTTCCCACAGCTTGCGCGCGGCAGCCTCGCCGTCCTCGACGGGCAGCCACAGGAAGAACCCGCCATCGATGGGCAGGTATCCGGGAATGTTGCCGAAGATCCGGTCGGCGATCCGGTATTTCACCTGATAAAGCGCGCGGTTCGCATCCGCATGCGCATCGTCGGACCAGGCCGCCTGCGACACGCGCTGCACCGGCAAAGGCAGCGGCGCGCCCGCGAAACTGCGCAGCTGACGCATCTTCGCGATCTGCGCGCGGCCCCCGGCGGCGAAACCGGACCGCAGCCCCGGCAGGTTCGACCGCTTGGACAGCGAATTGAACATCACCACCCGGTCGGGCAGGCCCATCTGCGTGGCGACGGCCAGCGCGCCGGGCGGCGGCGTGTCGCGATAGATCTCGGAGTAGCACTCATCCGAGAAGATCAGGAAATCATGGCGTTCGGCCAGCGCGACCAGCCGCTCCAGATAGTCGCGATCTGCCATCGCGCCCTGCGGGTTGGCGGGCGAACACAGATAGGCGATGGCCACGCGGTCCAGCAGATCGGGGTCCAGCGCGGCGTAATCGGGCAGGTTGCCGGTTTCGGGCGTGGCGGGCAGAAAGACCGGATCGGCATTCACCGCCGCCGCGGCCACGGCATAGACCTGATAGAACGGATTGGGCACCAGGATCGCGGGCCGCTGGCCGTTCTTGTTTTCCGGACACAGTGCCAGCGCCGCATTGAACAGCCCTTCGCGCGTGCCGTTCAGCACCATCAGCCGGTCCGGCGTCACGTCCAGGGCATGACGGCGCTGCAACCAGCCCGCGATGGCGGCCAGCAGTTCGGGGGCGCCTTCGTTCGGGGGGTATTTGGCGAATTGCGCGATGCTGTCGGCCATCACCGGCCCGACGAAATCGGGCATGGGGTGGCGGGGTTCGCCGATGGTCAGGACCATGGGGGATTCGCCCGGCGCAAGCCCCGGTTGAATGTCGGACAACAGCGCCCGCAGCCGCGGGAACGCGTATTCCGGCAGGTTCGCGAACCGCTGGGGGAATGTCATCTCTGCCTCGCTTTCGGGGTCTGCGCCCCGTTCCTTGGCAGAAACATTAGCGTGAACACCGTCTTGCGTCCAGCGAAACACCCGATTGTCGCGGCCCGTCGCCTCAGGCCACGCCCAGCGCGGTTTCGGCCCCCGCCGCGACCCGCAGCAGATGCCGGTCCAGCCCCGCATGCCCCATCAGCGAGATCCCGCAGGCCGGCAATCCCGTCGGCAGGGTGACCGAAGGAAGGCCCAGCAGGTTCGCGATGCGGGTGTTGCGCAGCGTCAGCAGGTTGGCGCGGACGAATTCGGCCTGATCCTCCATCAGGCGATGCGTGACGGGGGGCAGGATCGGCACGGTCGGGACCAGCACGGCGTCGTAACCGCCCACCACCTCCTTGATCCACTTGCGGCGGATCCGGGTCAGGCTTTCCCAGGCGGCGACGTAATCGGGACCGCTGACATCGGCGCCCCCGCGAAAACGTTCCAGGATCGGCGCCCACATCAGTTCGGGTGCATCCTCGATCTGCGCGCGCCAGATGCCATAGGCCTCGGGGGCGAAGACCTGCGGGGACAGGGCCATCGCCTTGTCCAGCCAATCGGTCGAGACATGGGCGATCTGTGCCCCGGCCCGCGCCAGCCGATCGACCGCGTCCTGAAAGGCGGTGACCACGCCGGATTCGGCATCGTCGAAGGGCAACCCCTCCAGCACCATCAGCCGCAGCCCGCGGACCGACGCATCCTGCAAATCCGGTGCGGGCTGGTCGGCCATGATGGCGAACAGCTCGGCGCAGTCTTCGACCGTGCGGGCGATGGGGCCGGGAATGTCGAACTTGCGCGCCAGCGGCACGATGCCCTTTTCCGGCAGCGCGCCATGAGTCGGCTTGAAGCCTACCAGCCCGTTCCACGCGGCCGGCACGCGGACCGAACCGCCCGTATCGGTGCCGATCGCCGCCGCCGCCAGCCCCAGGGCCACCGACACCGCCGCCCCCGAGGACGACCCGCCCGGCGCAAGGTCCGGGTCCAGCGCATTGGGCGGCGTCGCGGTGACGGGGTTCAACCCCAGCCCCGAAAAGGCCAGTTCGGTCATGTGGGTCTTGCCAAGGCAGACGGTGCCGCGACGGGCGGCGCGGGCCAGGATGTTGCCATCCTTGCGGGGCACGCGGCCTTCCAGCAGCTTGGACCCCGCCTCGGTCACGGTGCCGCCGCTGTCGATATTGTCCTTCCAGCTGATCGCCACCCCGTCCAGCAGGCTGTGGCGGCGTTCCTGTTTCGCGCGATCATGGGCGGCGACGGCCTCGGACCGCGCGCGCGCGGGCGTCAGGCGGGCATAGATGCGCGCGCAGTCCGGATGGTCCTTGGCGGCGGCCAGATAGGCCTCGGTCTGGTCGATGGGGTCAAGAAGGCCCGCAAGAATCGCGCGGCCCTGCTGGGTGGCGGACTGGAAACGCCACTCCATTCAGAAATCCACCGCGATGCCGTTCTTTTCGTAATCGCCGAAACGCACGGCCTCGGGGCCGTCGCGACCGCCATATTCGACGGGCAGTTCCTGGTCCTTGGCGGCCTTGCGGCGGGCCTCGGCCTCGGCCAGGGCGCGCAGGGCGGCGGGCGGCAGGTCGTCGCGGTCTGGGTTGGTCGTATCACTCATGGAAACATCCCCCGAATGGGCGTATGGGTCGCGTTCAGTCTTGAACAACATCTAGGTGAAGGAAAGCGTTTTGGCAAAGCCGGGCGGCGATATGGCGCGAAAGGGCGCATTGCGATTGATCCAGGGGGTGCGCGAGGGCCGTTCCCTGTCCGACCAGTCGGGGGCGCTGCGTGCGCTGCCCGTGGCAGACCAGGCCCGCGCGGCGCGGCTGGCGGCAGAAACGCTGCGCCACCAGGGCCGTGCCGATCGCGTGATCGAGGCTTTCGTGAACCGCACCCCGCCCCCGCAGGTGGCCGACGTGCTGCGCCTTGCCGTGGTCGAGATGCTGGAGCTGGGCGCCCCCGCCCATGGCGTCGTCGGCGCCGCGGTCGATCTGACCCGCACGCTTGGCCAACGCGGTCAGGCGGCGGCGGGGATGGTCAACGCGGTGCTGCGCAAGGCCTCGGGCTTTGATGGATGGGCCGATCTGCCGCCCCAGGAATTGCCCGAATGGCTGCGCGAGCCGCTGCTGGACGCCTATGACGATGCCGCCATGACCGCGATGGAGGCCGCCCATCAGCAGGGCGCGCCCATCGACCTGACGCTGAAGCCGGGCGTCGCCCCGATCGAGGGCGGCGTCCTGCTGCCCACCGGATCGCTGCGCATGCAGGGGCCGGTCCAGGTTTCGGCGCTGCCGGGCTTTGATGCGGGCGACTGGTGGGTCCAGGACGCCGCCGCCGCCCTGCCCGCGCGCATGCTGGATGCGCGCCCCGGCGAACGCGTGGCCGATCTTTGCGCGGCCCCCGGCGGCAAGACCATGCAGCTGGCTGCGACCGGCGCGGATGTCATCGCCATTGACATCAGCGAACACCGCCTGAAGCGCGTGTCCGAGAACCTGTCCCGCTGCGGGCTGACCGCCACCATCGTCGCCGCCGACGCGCTGGAATGGCGCCCCGACGCGCCTTTGGACGCGGTTCTGCTGGATGCGCCCTGTTCGGCCACGGGCACCATCCGCCGCCACCCCGACATGCCCTTTGTCCGCGACGGCTATGGCGTGGCCGAACTGATCGAATTGCAGGCCGCGATGCTGGATCACGCCCTGAGCCTGCTGCGCCCCGGCGGGCGGCTGGTCTATGCCACCTGTTCGCTGATCCCCGACGAGGGCGAGGTCCAGATCGACGAAGCGCTGCTGCGCCATCCCGGCCTGATGGTCGAACGCCCGGTCCTGGACGGCATCGACCCGGCCTGGATCACGCCCGAAGGCGGCTTGCGCCTGCGGCCCGATTACTGGGCAGATCTGGGCGGCATGGACGGCTTTTACATGGCCTGCCTGCGAAAGCCCGCCTGATCCCGATCCCTGCTGGACCTTGGGGCCCAGCAGGGGTAACTGACGCCTGACCAGATAAACGAGGCCCACATGACCCGTCCCGTCGCCCTGAAACGCGCCCTGATCTCGGTATCCGACAAGACCGGCCTGATCGATTTTGCACGGGCGCTCGACGCCCGGGGCGTCGAGATCCTGTCCACCGGCGGCAGCGCCAAGGCCATGCGCGAGGCGGGGCTGACCGTCATCGACGTGGCCGATGTGACCGGTTTCCCCGAAATGATGGATGGCCGCGTCAAGACGCTGCACCCGGTCGTTCACGGCGGGCTGCTGGCGCTGCGCGACAATGACGAACATCTGGCCGCGATGGAGGCCCATGGCATCGGTCCGATCGACCTGCTGGTCGTGAACCTCTATCCGTTCGAGGAAACCGTCGCCAAGGGCGGCGATTACGACGACTGCATCGAGAATATCGACATCGGCGGCCCCGCCATGATCCGTGCGGGCGCCAAGAACCACGGTTTCGTCAACGTCATCGTCGACGTGCAGGATTACGACGCCCTGCTGGCCGAACTGAACGACAATGACGGCGCGACCACGCTGGAATTCCGCCAGCGCCAGGCCCAGATCGCCTATGCCCGCACCGCCGCCTATGACGCGGCCGTCAGCACCTGGATGGCCGGCGCCATCGGGATGGACCAGCCGCGCCGCCGCGCCTTTGCTGGCACGCTGGCCCAAGGGCTGCGCTATGGCGAAAACCCGCATCAGCAGGCCGCCTTCTATCGCAACGACGAATCCCGCCCCGGTGTCGCCACCGCGACCCAGCATCAGGGCAAGGAACTGTCCTACAATAACATCAACGACACCGACGCGGCCTTTGAACTGGTGGCCGAATTCGACCCGGCCCAGGGCCCCGCCTGCGCCATCATCAAGCACGCCAACCCCTGCGGCGTGGCGCGCGGCAAGACGGCGCTCGAGGCCTACAAGCGGGCCTTCGACTGCGACCGCACCTCGGCCTTCGGCGGCATCATCGCGCTGAACCAGCCGCTGGACGGCGCGACGGCGGAAGAAATCGTCAAGATCTTCACCGAGGTCGTCATCGCCCCCGATGCCGACGAGGATGCCAAGCGCATCTTCGCCGCCAAGAAGAACCTGCGCCTGCTGACCACCGGCGGTCTGCCCGACGTGACGGCGGCGGCCACCACCTTCCGCCAGGTCGCGGGCGGTTTCCTGGTGCAGGGCCGCGACAACGGCCGCATCACCCGCGACGACCTGACGATCGTCAGCGAACGCCAGCCCTCCGAGGATGAACTGGCCGATCTGCTGTTCGCCTGGAACGTCGCCAAGCACGTCAAGTCGAACGCCATCGTCTATGCCAAGGACATGGCCACCGTCGGCATCGGCGCGGGTCAGATGAGCCGCGTCGACAGCACCCGCATCGGCCGCCGCAAATCCGAGGACATGGCCCAGGCGATGGGCCTGTCCCAGCCCCTGACCATCGGGTCCGCCGTGGCCTCCGACGCCTTCTTCCCCTTCGCCGACGGCATCGAAGCCCTGGCCGAGGCCGGCGCCCGCGCCGTCATCCAGCCGGGCGGATCGATGCGCGACGACGAGGTCATCGCCGCCGCCAACCGCCTTGGTCTGGCCATGGTGCTGACCGGCCAGCGCCACTTCCGTCACTGATGGGCGGCCCTTCCAAGACGGGCGGGGCCGGGTCCATGCGCGGCAGGGGGAAACCCCTGCCGCGCGGCGACATGCGGCTGGTCGCCTGGGTCGCGGGTGCCATCTTCGTGCTGGACCAGGCGCTGAAATACCTGGTCGTCCACATGATGCAGCTGGACGTCAAACGGTCCATCGACGTGTTGCCGCCTTGGCTGAACCTGCGCATGGCCTGGAACCAGGGCGTGAATTTCGGCCTGATGTCCTCCGAACAGTTCCTGATGCGTTGGATCCTGGTGGGCATCGCGGTGGCGATCTGCATCTGGGTCTGGATCTGGGTCTGGCGTGGCAATTTCGGGCGCATCGCCAGGATCTCGGCAGGGTTCCTGATCGGGGGGGCCCTGGGGAACGTGGTCGACCGCATCCTTTATGGCGCTGTGGCCGACTTCCTGAACATGTCGTTGCCGGGATGGCAGAACCCCTACAGCTTCAACGTCGCCGACATCGCCATCTTTGCGGGCGCCATCGGCCTGGTGCTGATGCCGCAAAAGCCCGCCGATGCCGCCAAGCCGGTGGCAAGGCCCGCGGCGAAACCGAAAACCGCACCAAAGACCGTCAAGCCGGCCCCGGCCCAGCACAGGCAGGGCGACCTGTTCAGGGACGGCACCCCGCGCGACAGCACGCGTGACGGCGATGGAAAATCGGGCTAGAACGGCCCAAAGGACGAAGGGGCAGGACATGCGGACAATCGCGCTGATGATCGGAATGGCGGCTGTGACGGCCCTGGGGGCCTGTTCGGGCGAACCACGGCTGAACAACCTCAAGGCCGGACAGGCGGGACCGGACGAATTCTCGATCCTGCCGACGCGGTCGCTGTCGATGCCGCCCGATCTGGCGGTGCTGCCCGCGCCGACGCCGGGGGGGGCCAACATCACCGATCCGAACCCGCAGGGCGACGCGGTGGCGGCCCTGGGCGGCAATCCCGACCGCCTGCGCGACCAGGGCATCGGCGCGGCCGACCAGGCGCTGGTGGCCCAAGCCACGCGCACCGGCACCGATCCGGCCATCCGCCAGACGCTGGCGACCGAAGATGCCAGATGGCGGTCCCGGAACGGCCGGCGCCTGCTGGAACGCGTCTTCGGCACCTCGGTCTATCAGCGCGCCTATGCGCCGATGGCACTGGACGGGACCGATGAACAGCTGCGCTGGCAGCGGGCTGGCGCGATCACCTCGACCTCTCCGGCGCCTAGGGACCAATAGGTCTTGGCGGCGGTCTTCGACCCTTCGGCCCCCGGTTTCGGGGCCGATCCCTGGCCCGCCTATGCCGCGCTGCGCGACAGGCCCGGCCTGCCCCATTGGGACAGTTTCGGCGGATATCTGGCCAGCCGGATGGAGGATGTCCGCGCCATCGCCCTGGACCGCCGGATGGTGCGGGGCGCCGCGGCCTTTGCCGACGCCCGGGAACTGCGCCGCATCCAGATCGCCGCGAATTTCCACGACATGCCGTTCCACGAACGCTTCGTGCAGACATCCATGCTGGAGATCGACGGCCCCGCCCATGACAAGCTGCGCCGCGCGGTCTTTCCGTTCTTCACCAAGACGCGGCTGGAAAGCCTGCGCGGCTTTGTCACGGATTGGGTCGACCGGGCGCTGGACCGGCTGATCGCGCGGGGCCGCATCGACTTTATCGCCGATCTGGCGGCCCATCTGCCCGGTCAGGTCATCGGGCACCTGATCGGCACGGCCCCCGAACTGGCCCCGCAGATGACCCTCTGGTCCGAAGATGTCGTCAGCTATTTCGACATCGACCGGACGGCGGCCAAAAAGGCCCGCGCCGAGGAATCGACCCGCCTGTTCGCCGAACTGCTGGAGGATCTGCACGCCGCCCGCAGCGCCGCGCCCCGCGACGACCTGATGTCGCAGATGATCCAGACGGAACAGGCCGGGCTGATGACCCATGACGAGGTGATCGCCACGATCATGCAGATCCTGCATGCGGGCCACGGATCGACCATCGACGTGATGGGCAGCGGGCTGCACGCGCTGTTGACCCATCCGGACCAACTGGCCCTGCTGCGCGCCGATCCGTCGCTGATGCCCTTGGCCGTGCAAGAAATGTTCCGCTTTGCCGCCCCCCTGCCCTTCTTTCACCGCTTTGCATCCCAGGACCTGACGATCTGTGGACAGGACTGGCCCAAGGGGACGAAGTTCGGGCTGCTTTACGCCAGCGCGAACCGCGATTCGGCGGCCTTTGCCGACGCCCATCGGCTGGACATCACGCGGCGTCCGAACGTGCATCTGGCCTTTGGCGCCGGTCCGCATGTCTGCCTGGGCAACAACCTGGCGCGGCTGAACATGGAAATCCTGTTCACCGCCCTTCTGGACCGCGCGCCCGCCCTGGCGCTGGACGGGCCGGTGCGGTGGAAATCCGGCCTGCAGGCGCATGGCCCGACCTGCCTGCCGCTGGTTCTGGACCGATAGGGCCGACCCCGCACAATCCCGCGAGGGTCTCTTGTGCAGCCATCCTCTCCGGTCCAAGTTTCCAAGCAGCAAGAGGAGGTTGCACAGCCCATGCGTCGCCCGACCATTCGTCCCACCCTGATGCTGTCCTCGGCATTGGTGCTGGGTTCCGCCTTGTCCGCCTTGGCCCAGATGCCCCAGGACGTGACCCATTTTACCCTTCCCAACGGCCTGGAAACCGTCGTCATCCAGGATGACCGCGCCCCGGTCGTGGTGCAGATGGTCTGGTACAGGATCGGAGCCGCCGACGAGGTGCCGGGCAAGTCCGGCATCGCCCATTACCTGGAACATCTGATGTTCAAGGGCACCGACAAGCTGGCCCCGGGCGAATTGTCCAAGACCGTGACCGCCAATGGCGGCAGCGACAATGCCTTCACCAGCTGGGACTACACCGCCTATTTCCAGCGCATCGCCAGCGATCGCCTGCCCCTAGTGATGGAGATGGAGGCCGACCGGATGGCGAACCTGAAGATCTCGGATGACGACTGGATGGCGGAACGGCAGGTCGTGCTGGCCGAACGCGCGCAGCGGGTCGACAGCGACCCGGCCGCGCTTTTCGCCGAGGAGATGAACGCCATCGTCTATGACAACCACCCTTACGGACGCCCGATCATCGGGTGGCGGAACGAGATCGCCGACCTGACCCGCCAGGATGCCATCGACTGGTACGACACGCATTATTCCCCGAACGAGGCGATCCTGGTCATCGCGGGCGACGTCACCCCCGAAGAGGCCCGTCGCCTGGCCGAGGAAAACTATGGCCCCATCCCCGCCAAGGGCGAGGCCGAACCCCGTATCCGCCCCCAGGAACCGCCCAAGCAGACGGCGCGCCGCATCAGCATGTCGGACCCGCGCGTGGCCCAGCCCCGCATGACCCGCAGCGTGCTGGCGACCGAACGCAATCCCGGCGACCAGGAACGGGCGGCGGCGCTGACGGTGCTGGCCGATCTGCTGGGCGGTTCGCCCCAGACATCCGTGCTGGCCCGAGAGCTGATGCTGACGGGCAAGGCGCTGTGGGCCGGGGCCTCCTATGACGGGCTGTCGCTGGACCCGACCGAATTCACCCTGTCGCTGGTGCCCCCGCAAGGCACCGAGCCCGCCAAGGCCGAAGCCGCCTTGGACGAGGTGATCGCCAAATTCCTGAAGGACGGCGTCGATCCCGGCGATCTGGAACGCGTCAAGACGCGCATCCGGGCCACGCAGGTCTATGCCCAGGACAGCGCCCATGCCCGCGCCTATGATTACGGGCAGGGCCTGGCCACCGGGCTGAGCGTCGAGGACGTGAACGACTGGCCCGACATCCTGGCCGCCGTCACCGCCGATGACGTGATGGACGCGGCCCGCGACGTGTTGGCCGACGGGGGTGGCGTCACCGGCTGGCTGACGCCCGAACCGCCTGCCGAACCCGCCGCCAAGGCCGCACCTCCGAAATCCGACCCCGAACCTGCAAAAGCCGAGGTGCAAGGATGATCCGTGCCGCAATCGCCACCGTCCTGACGCTGCTGGCCCTGCCCGCCCATGCGATCGAGATCCAGGACGTCACCTCGCCCAAGGGGATCAAGGCCTGGCTGGTCCAGGATGACAGCATCCCCTTTGTCGCGCTGGATATCCAGTTCAAGGGCGGCGCCAGCATGGATGCGCCGGAAAAGCGCGGCGCCATCAACCTGATGACCGCCCTGCTGGAAGAAGGCGCGGGCAAGCGCGACAGCACCCAGTTCGCCCAGGCGGTCGAGGATCTGGGGGCGCGGATTTCCTTTGATGCCGATGACGACACGCTGAGCGTCGGCTTTCGCGCCCTGTCGGAGAACCGCGACGAGGCGGCGGATCTGCTGGCCCTGGCGCTGACCCAGCCACGCTTTGACGATAGCGCCGTCCAGCGCGTCCGCGCGCAGGTCCAGGCCGTCATCCGGTCCGAGGCGACCGACCCCAACAGCATCGCCGCCAAGGAACTGGCGCGTCAGGCCTGGGGCGACCACCCCTATGCCACGTCCCTGAACGGCACCGAGGAGAGCGTCGCCAAGCTGACCCGCCAGGATCTGGTCGCGGCCAAGAACCGCATCCTGGCCCGCGACCGCGTGGTGGTGGGTGCGGCAGGCGACATCTCGCCCGAGGAGCTGGGGCCGCTTCTGGACCGCATCCTGGGCGGCCTGCCCGAAGCCGCGACCGCGCCCCTGCCCGACAAGGCGGAACTGCAGCTGACCGGCGGGACGACCGTCATCGATTGGGACAGCCCGCAGACGGTGGTGTCCTTTGCGGGGCCGGGCATCGCCATCGACGATCCCGATTACTTCGCGGCCTTCGTGGCCAATCACATCCTGGGCGGCGGCGGCTTCAGTTCGCGCCTGATGACCGAGGTGCGCGAGAAGCGCGGCCTGACCTATGGCGTCGGCACGGCCTTGGCGACGGGCCTGTTCGGCCAGTCCTGGCAGGGCGGCATGGCGGGTGGCAATGACACCACCGGCCAGGCCGTGGACCTGATCCGGCAGGAATGGGCCGGCATGGCCGAAGGCGTGACCCAAAAGGAACTGACCGACGCCAAGACCTATCTGACCGGGGAATACCCGCTGCGCTTTGACGGGAACGGGCGCATCGCCGCGATCCTGGCGGGGATGCAGCTGATCGGTTTCCCGATCGATTATATCAACACCCGCAACGACAAGGTCGAGGCCGTCACCGCCGAGGACGTGGCCCGCGTGTCCAAGCGTCTGCTGGACCCCGCGCAGCTGCGCTTTGTGCTGGTCGGTCGCCCCGAAGGCGTCGAATCCACCGATTGATGTCCTGCGCCGCGCCCTTGCCGGGGCGCGGCGACCCTCTGGCGGCGATGCCCCCCCGGTGCTAGTTTCGCGCCGATGAACGCCCCAAGCCCCCATACGCGCCCGACGATCCGTCAGCTGGACGAGACCACCGCCAACCGCATCGCGGCGGGCGAGGTCGTGGAACGTCCCGCCTCCGCCGTCAAGGAGCTGGTGGAAAACGCGCTGGACGCAGGCGCCACCCGCATCACCATCGAGATCGAGCAAGGCGGCAAGCGCCTGATCCGCGTCACCGACGATGGCTGGGGCATGACGCCCGACGACCTGCCGCTGGCCCTGTCGCGCCATGCGACCAGCAAGATCGACGGCACCGACCTGCTGGCCATCACCAGCTTCGGCTTTCGGGGCGAGGCGCTGCCCTCGCTTGGGGCGGTGGGGCGGCTGACCATCACCTCGCGCAGCGACGGGTCCGAGGGCGCGGTCATCGCCGTCGCGGGCGGGCGGATCACGCCCCCGCGTCCCGCCGCCGCGAACCGGGGCACCGTCGTCGAACTGCGCGACCTGTTCTTTGCCACGCCCGCGCGGCTGAAATTCCTGCGCACCGACCGGGCCGAGGCGCAGGCCGTGGCCGACGTGGTCCGCCGTCTGGCGATGGCCGAACCCTACGTCGCCTTCCACCTGACCGCCGATGGCCGCGACATCTTTCGTGCCGATGCCGAACAGGGCGAACTGTTCGGGGCGCTGCAGACCCGCCTGTCGCGGGTGATGGGGGCCGATTTCATCGACAACACCCTGCCGGTCGATGCCGAACGCGACGGGCTGACCCTGACGGGCTTTGCCGCCCTGCCGACATTCTCGCGCGGCGCGGCGGTGGCCCAGCATGTCTACGTGAATGGCCGGCCCGTCCGGGACAAGCTGCTGACCGGGGCGCTGAAGGCGGGGTACGTGGACGTGCTGGCGCCGGGGCGGCATCCGGCGGCGGTGCTGTATCTGGCCTGCGACCCGCAGCTGGTCGACGTGAACGTCCACCCCGCCAAGGCCGAGGTGCGCTTTCGCGACCCGCAGGCCGCGCGCGGTCTGGTCGTCAGCGCCCTGCGCCATGCGCTGGCCCATGCCGGGCACCGGGCCTCATCCACCGTGGGCGACGCGACCCTTCGGGCCTTCCGCCCCGAACCGGCCCCCTCCGCCATGCCCGCCCCGCACCACGACCATCAGGCATGGCGTGCGGACAGGCCGTCAGGCGCGGCGATCCGCGCGGGGTTGGACATGCAGGCGCCCGTTCTGGACGCGGGCTTTGCCGAAGGGCCTTCGGCGCGTTACGAACCCGTCCATGACGACACGCCGGTCAGCGCACCCCTGGGCGCCGCCCGCGCGCAGATCCACGAAAACTATATCATCGCCCAGACCGAGGACGGGATGATCCTGGTCGATCAGCATGCGGCCCATGAGCGGCTGGTCTATGAGCGGCTGAAGGCGCAGGCCGGGACCTGCGCCATTCCCGCGCAGGCCATGCTGATCCCCGACATCGTCGACCTGCCCGAGCCCGATGCCGCCCGCATCCTGTCGGTCGCGGATGACCTGGCGGAACTGGGCCTGGTGATCGAGGCCTTCGGGGGCGGGGCCATCGCCATCCGCGAAACCCCCGCCATGCTGACGCGGCTGAACACCAAGGCGCTGGTCAACGACATCCTGGACGATCTGGCCGATCAGGGCAGTTCGGACCGGCTGCGGGCGCGGATCGACGCGGTCCTGTCCTCGATGGCCTGCCACGGGTCGATCCGGTCGGGCCGCCGCATGTCGGCCGATGAAATGAACGCCCTTCTGCGGGAAATGGAACGCACGCCAAGGTCAGGCCAGTGCAATCACGGGCGCCCGACCTGGGTCAAGCTGCGCCTGACCGATATCGAGCGCCTGTTCGGGCGTTCCGATTAATCGCCGCGGGTCACGCGGATCAGCTGGCCGTCATCCTCGTCAGTGATCAGCACGATCGCGCCGTCCTCTGCCACCTCGATGTCGCGGACCCGGCCGATGCCTTGCAGATGGCGGGCCTCACCGGTGACCTTTTCGCCTTCGATGTCCAGACGGATCACCGAACCGGATTGCAGCCCGCCCAGCAGGGCGTCCCCCTGCCATTCGGGGAACATCGGGCCGTCATAGAACACCATCCCGCTGAGCGCGGGCGACGGGTCCCAGTAATAGACCGGCTGAACGGTGCCCTCGACCTGGGTCTGGCCCATCTGCGCGCCGTCGTAATTGGTGCCATAGGTGGCCAGCGGCCAGCCGTAATTGTCGCCCTGACGGATCAGGTTCAACTCGTCCCCTCCCTTCGGACCGTGTTCGTTCATCCAGATGCGCCCATCGGGACCCATCGCCGCGCCCTGGATGTTGCGGTGGCCCATGGTCCAGATCTCGGGCAGGGCGCCGTCGATGCCCGCCCCTGCCGGGCTGCCATCCATCGCGTCGATGCGGATGGTCTTGCCCAGGGTCGCCTGCGGGTCCTGCGCCAGCTGGCGTGGTTCGGGGTTGGATCGTTCGCCGACGCCCACATGGATGCGCCCCTGCCCGTCATGGACGATCCGCGCGCCGAAATGCTTGGTCGAGGCCCAGGCCGGGTTCTGTTGCCAGATGCGGGTCACATCCTGCATCTGCGCGCCGTCATCCGACAGCACGCCGGTTGCGACGGCGGTGGCATTGCGCCCCTCGCCCCGCGGTTCGGCATAGGTCCACCAGACACGGCGGGTCTGGGCAAAGTCGTCGGCCACCGCCACGTCGTGCAGCCCGCCCTGATCGCGCGCATCCACCTGCGGCAGCCCGCCGATCGGATCGCCCATCGCGCCATCCGCGCCGATCACCCGCATCCGGCCCGGCCGTTCGGTGACCAGCCAAGCGCCATCGGGCAGCATCGCCAGACCCCAAGGATGCTCCAGCCCTGCGGCCAGAACCGTCTGCTGCAGAGGCATGTCGCTCAGCAGGGCGGGGGCGCGGGTCTGACCCGCAAAGGCGGGCGACTGGTCATAGGCCGCACCGTTCGGTGGCGTGTCGTTGAAGCCCTGGGCCAGGGCACAGCCGGCCCCCAGCAGCGTGGCCAGCAGCGTGGTCGTGCGTCCGATGCGGTTCATGATCATTTCCTCCGATGCGGTCTTGGGTTGCCTCAGGAACGCCGCCCGGTTCAGCGCCGTTCCTGACCTGCGACCATGTGCCCGTTGATATGCCCGTCAAAGATCCCGCGCGCCCGTTCCCAAGGGCCCGTCCCGATATCGTCCAGCCGCGCCAGCACCGGCAGCAGCTGGGCCGCGTAATCCTGCGACGATTCGCGCGGCAACATCGAGGGCAGGTTGTCGATCGCCATCACGTCCAGGGGCGGTTCCTCGGCCACGCGCAGGGCCGGGCGATCCCAGGTCGTGGTGCGGTCATAGACCTTGATGGGGGAAAAGTCGCTGGTCGGATCGCAGGCCACATCCCCGATGACTCGCAATTCGCGCCCCGGCCCCCTGGCGCTTTCGGGCACGAAGACCGGCACGCCGGGCTGGGCCAGGATGGCGTTGATGAAGATCTGGTGCATCATGATCTGAGGGAAAGGCCCGCCCGATGCGGTCTCGGCCATGTCCCAGGCCGTGACGCCGATGCCCATCCCCGTCAGCAGGTCGCAGGCGCCGCTGCCGACGCGGCCTTTGGCACCGATGACGATGGCGCTTGGGCGGGCTGTCTGCGTGGCATCCAGCTGGGCGCGCAGCTCCTGCAGCAGATGATCCTTGTCGGGATAGGCGCCGACCGGCCCGCAGACCGTGCCCCGCCTTTGCGCGATCCAGCATTTCAGCGCCACCGCCGCCCCCGCATAGCCGGCCCAATAGCCGAAGGCCGCCAGCCGCCGCCCGTCGTCGTCGGTCAGGTATTCCAGGTCATAGAGCGCCCCGCCCCCGGCCCGGAACCGGTCCAGCAGCACCTGCCCCGCGGGCTGGCCCTTGAAGGCATGGCCGAACATGATGTGGCGGTGGCGCAGGGGCGATCCGTCCTCGGGCAGTTCCTTCAGGCCGAAGACGATCGCGTCGTCCGGGGCGGCATGCCAGGACCCCTCGGGGGCGATGGCGGCGCCTGCGCGGGCATAGGCATCGGTCGGGATGATGCGGCGCGGACTATCCTCGACGGTGACGCGCATGCCCTGCGCGATCAGCTGCGCGACGCCCTCGGGGGTGATGCCGGTGCGGTCTTCGTTCGGGCGGCTTTCGGCCCTGACCCACAGATGTGTCATACGGATTTGTCCCATCGCCTGTATCCTTGCCGCCAAGGTTAGGTCACGATGCCGCACGCCCGCAAGCCACTGGAACCGGTCGCGGTCCCAAGGGGTTTGCTGGTCAGTCCCCGTAAATCCATCCGATGAAGGAACGATCATGCTGATAAGCCGCCGCACCGGACTGAAACTGGCCGCAGCCCTGCTGGGAAGCGCGCTGATCCCCGCATTCGCCATGGGGCAGGATGCCCCCCAGGACGCCTCGATGGACATGCCCAAGGTGCTGACCCATGCGACCGATGCGGGCGACGTGGTCATCCATCCCGTCGATCACGCCAGCATGGTGTGGGAAACTCCGGCGGGCGTCATCTATGTCGATCCGGTGGGCGGGGCCGAAGCCTATGCCGACCTGCCCGCCCCCGATCTGATCCTGATCACCCATGAACATGGCGACCATTTCGACCAGCCGACGCTGGATGCCCTGGCCGAGGTCCCGCTTATCACCAACCAGGCGGTCTTCGACATGCTGCCCGAGGCCATGCAGGGCCGCGCCACGGCAATGGCGAACGGCGATACCGGCACCGCGCTGGATTACGACCTGGAAGCGATCCCCGCCTACAACATCACCGAAGACCGCCTGCAATATCACCCTCAGGGCCGCGACAACGGCTATATCCTGTCCATCGGCGGCAAGCGGTTCCTGATCGCGGGCGATACCGAGGACACGCCGGAACTGCGGGCGCTGAAGGACATCCACGTCGCCTTCCTGCCGATGAACCTGCCCTATACGATGACCGTCGAACAGGCGGCCGATGCGGTGGCAGCCTTCCAGCCGCAGACCGTCTATCCCTATCATTTCCGCGACAGCGACGTCGAGGAATTCGCCCGGCTGGTCTCGGAGGGTGACGCGGAAACCGAAGTCGTGATCGCGGATTGGTATCACGCCGCCAGCTGAGGGATCGCCGCCATGCCGGCCCGCATCCTGCGCATCACCTTCGTGCTGGGATGGGTCGTCATCCTGCTGGCCGCGGCCTTCTGGCTGTGGCCATCCCTGCCCGCGCTGCAATCCGACCTGACGCGGCTGCATGACCTGCTGCAGCATGGCGAAGGTTGGAGGCAGCGCAATCCGGCGCTGGCGGTCCTGTCCTATCTGGCGATCTTCGTGGGGGCGGCCAGCCTGCCCCTGCCGGTGGTCGTGGCGCTGACCCTGGCGGGCGGCACCTTCTTCGGCTTCTGGTTGGGGCTGGCGTTGTCGCTGCTGGCGACCGTGCTGTCGGCCCTGGTCAGCTTCCTGGTCGCCCGTCACCTGCTGACGGGGGTGATGCGGCGGACATTCGGGCACCGCATCCGGCAGATGGACAGCCGGGTCGAACGCGACGGAGCGCTGGCGCTGCTGAGCCTGCGCCTGACCCCCGCGCTGCCGTTCTTTCTGGTCAACATCGTCTCGGGGCTCAGCATCATGTCGGCGCAGCGATTTGCGCTGGTGACGGCGATCGGCGTGCTGCCCAACAAGATCATCCTGACCGCCGCCGGCACCCAGTTGTCCGAGGTCCAGCGCGTCTCGGATATTTTCGGGCCGCGGGTCATCGCACTGATCGCGGCGCTGGCGATTCTGCCCTGGGTCACGCGCTGGATGCTGGAGCAGCTGCGCGCCAAGCGCCTCAGAAGGGGACCGGCGCGCTGAAGCTGTGATGCACCCCGCCATCGGGGTGACGAAAGCGCAGCGTTTCGGCATGCAGCATCAGGCGCGGAAAATCGGCGGCAGGCCCGGTGGCATAAAGCGGATCGCCCAGGATCGGATGACCGCTTTCGGCCATGTGCACCCGCAGCTGGTGGCTGCGCCCCGTCACCGGCATCAGCCGCACCCGCGTTTCATCCGCCAGGGTCTTCATCACCCGCCAATCGGTCTGCGAGGGGCGCCCTTCGCCATGGTCCACCTTCTGGCGCGGGCGGTTCGGCCAATCGACCATCAGCGGCAGGTCGACGCGGCCTGTCTTGGGCTGCAACCGGCCCCAGACCCGCGCGACATAGGATTTCTTGGTCTGGCGATCCTCGAACTGCTTGGACAGATGGCGCTGCGCATGGGGCGTCAGGCCGAAGACCATCACCCCGGACGTGTCCAGATCCAGCCGGTGGACCAGCAGGACCGTGGGAAAGGCGCGGCGCAGGCGGGCGATCAGGCAATCGGCGCGGTCATCCCCCCGCCCCGGCACCGACAACAGCCCCGCCTGCTTGTCCACCACCAGGATTTCATGGTCGGCATGCAGGACGACCGGATCATCGGGCGGCGGGTAATAGATGAAACGGTCCGCCGTCATTTCGCCACAAGACGGATCGCCAGGCCCGCGAACATCACGGCGGCGATCTTGTTGACCAGCCCCAACCGCTTGCCGATGACATGGCCCGCCACGCCGCCCACGACACCGTAACCGATGGTGACCAGCGTGCCGGTGAAGGCAAAGATCAGCCCCAGCCCCAGGATCTGCTGCCAGATCGGGCCCCAGGCGATGTTGGTGAATTGCGGCAGGAAGGCCAGCATGAACAGCACCGGCTTGGGGTTCAGCGCATTGGACAGGAAACCCCGGCGGATGATGTTCCAGACCCGGACGCTGCCCCGTGCCGACGGGTCGACGTCGCCCGCGCGCCAGCTTTTCCACGCCAGCCACAACAGATAGGCGGCACCTGCGTATTTGATGGCGCGCAAGGCCTCGGGGTGGGCGGCAACGACGGCACCAAGGCCGATGGTGGCCAGCGTGACATGCATCAGCACGCCCAGGCCCACGCCGAAGCCCGCCCATGCGCCCGCGCGCGGGCCGCCCTGGATGCCGCAGGCGCTGGCAAAGAACACGTCCTGGCCGGGGGCAAAGTTCAGCACCAGCCCCCCCGCGATGAAGGCCATCATCTGGCCCGCGGGAATGTTCATCAAGGTATCCCAGATCATCAGATGCCCTTTCGCACCCATGCAGGCGGCAGGCCCGCGGCGTTTCGGATCAAAGCTGGCCGAAGACCTGCGCCAGCATGGCGCTCAGCGCATCGGCGTCGCGCTGGTCGAAGGCGTCGGGCCGGTCGCTGTCGATGTCCAGCACCCCGATCAGCCGGTCGTCCCGGCCGATGACCGGCAGCACGATTTCCGACCGGGTCGAGGAGGAACAGGCGATATGGCCGGGGAAGGCTTCCACATCAGCCACGATCTGGACCTGCCGCGTGCGGGCGGCCGCCCCGCAGACACCGCGCGCAAAGGGAATCACCAAACAGCCGTGACCACCCTGATAGGGGCCGATCTTCAGCAGCTCGGGCGCCACGACGCGATAGAAGCCGGTCCAGTCGAACCGGTCGTCGGAATGGTGCAGTTCGCAGGCCATGGTGGCCATCAGGGCGACCTCGTCGGTCTCTCCCTCGGTCAGGGCCCGGATGCGGGCGGCAAGGTCTTGATAATCGCTCATGCGCCATCTCTACGACGGCGGCAGGGCGCGGAAAAGCCCGTCCCGCGCGGCCCGTGCAAATATCGGCCCCGCTTGCCCATTGCCCCGGCAACCGCTTGCCGCCAGTCTGCGCCCATGACGCTGAAGACCCGCATCCTGATCGTGATCCTGACGACGCAGCTGTTGCTGATCGGCGTTCTGGCCATGGGCAGCCTGGACCGGCTGCGCGGCGATATCGCGGCGGGCAGCCGCCTTGGGGCGCAGGCCGCGCGTCACCTGGTTCTGGCCACGATCGGCACGATGCAGGGCGCGGTGCCTCCCGACCGCATCATGGCGCTGCTGCCCGAACGCCTGAGCGAGCCGCCCAATGCCCGCATCGCGGTCCTGGACGCGCGCACCGGAACGCCGCGACGGCCCGCAGGCGTCATCGACCGGCCCGATGGCGCGCCGGGATGGTTCCGCGACCTTGTCGCCCCGCAGGTGACCGAATCGCGCCTGCCCGTGGTGATCGCCGGACGTCCGCAGGGGATGGTCGTGATCTCGGGCGATCCCTCGCGCCAGATCGCGGTGGCGTGGCGCGACATGCGCGATCTGATGGCGCTGGTCTTGGCCATGGCGGCGCTGCAGGGGGCGCTGGTCTGGTGGGCGGTGCGCCAGGCGCTGCGCCCCGTCACGGCCCTTGGCACCCGCCTGTCCGAGATGACGCGCGGCCAGCTGGACGACCGGATCGGCACGCTGCGCCAGCCCGATCTTGCGCCCTTGGCCCACCACGTCGACCAGCTGGCCGACACGCTGGCCCAGGCCCGTCTGGACCGCCAGCGGCTGCAGCATCAGATCGTCAGCCGCGCCGATGCCGAACGCAAGGCCATCGCCCGCGACCTGCATGACGAGATGGGCCCCTGCCTGTTCGGCCTGCGTGTCGAGGCGGACGCCCTGGCCACCGCCGCCCCCGATGCCGCCACCGCAGGCGCGGCCCGTCAGATCGCGGCGATCGCGGATCAGATCGCCCGGCTGAACCGCAACCTGCTGAACGACCTGCGGCCCATGGCGGTGGGCCAGCTGCCCTTGGCCACGGTGCTGGGCGATTTCGTCGACGACCTGGCCCGGCGGATGCCCGACATCCGCTTCCGGCTGGAGATCGCCGCCGGCCTTCCCGAGCCCGACGAGGCGACCGCCCTGACCCTGTTCCGCATCGTACAGGAGGGGACGACCAACGTGCTGCGCCATGCCGGGGCGCGGCAGGTGGCGATCCGGCTCTGGACCGATCCGGCGCATTGGCGCATGATCCTGACCGATGACGGGGTGGGCCTTGGCCCCGACCACCGCGAAGGCACCGGCCTGACCGGCATGCGCGAACGGATCACCCTTCTGGGCGGGACCCTTTGCATCGGCGCCGAGGGCCGGGGAACCCAGCTGCAGGCCAGCCTGCCCCGTCCGACGACATCATGAATGGACCCTGACGTGACCAAACGCGCCCTTGTGATCGACGACCACCCCATCACCCATCTGGGCGCCAGCCGCCTGCTGCGCGATCTGGGCTATGACCATGTGGGCCAGGCCATGTCCGGCGAGGAGGCGCTGACGCAGCTGCAGGACCAGCCCCTGCCCGACCTGATCGTGCTGGACATCAGCCTGCCGGGCGCGGGGGGGCTGGATCTGGTGGCGCCCCTGCGGGCGCAGGCGCCGGATGCGCGCATCCTGATCTTTTCCATGAACGACCAGACGGGGTTCGCGGCCCGCGCGCTGCAGGAAGGCGCGCAGGGCTTCCTGTCCAAGAACGCGCCGCCCGCGGATTTCCGTCAGGCCGTCACCACGCTGGAGGCGGGCGAGTTCTATCTGGACCCGCGCCAGGCCATGGCGCTGGCCACGCTCCGGGCGGGGGCGGCGGATGACCCCCTGGGGGCGCTGTCGGATCGCGAAAGGCAGGTGCTGGCGCTGATCGGACAGGGTCACGGGCTGCAGACCATCGCGGATCGGATCGGGGTCAGCTACAAGACGGCGGCGAACACGTCCTCGGTCCTGAAAAGGAAGCTGGGCGTGGACGGGATCAACGGCTTGATGAAATTCGCGCTGGATAGCGGCGTCTGAAGCAGGAGAGATGCGATGCTGGCATGGTTCGGCCTTGATGAAACCGCCGCCCCCGGTGCCGCCGACCGCCTGATCGCGGATCTGGCCCGCGACCTGCAGGCGCGCGGCCTGCGCGTGGCGGGGGCGTTTCAGACCAATCACGACCTGGGCCCCGATTGCGCCTGCGACATGGACATGCAGGTGATCGGCGACGGCGCGGCCCCGGTGCGGATTTCGCAATCGCTTGGGGCGGGGGCCTCGGGCTGTCGGCTGGATACCGGCGCGCTGGAGGAGGTCGTGGCCCGCACCGCCCCGACCCTGCCCGGCGCCGATCTGGTCGTCATCCCGAAATTCGGCCGGCAGGAGGCGATGGGCCGCGGCTTTTACAGCCTGATCGCCGAGGCCGCCGCCGCGGGTCAGCCCGTCGTCCTCTACGTCCCCCGCCAGCAGCGCGCGGCCTTTCTGGCGTTTGCGGGCGGGCTGGCGGTCGAACTGGCCCCCGGTGATGTCGCGGGTTGGTGCCTGGAACAGGCGGCGGCGCTGTCATGACCCATGTCGATGCGCGGGGGCTTTTGTGCCCGCTGCCGGTGCTGCGGCTGCGCAAGGCCCTGATGGCGGTGGCGCCGGGGGACCTGGTCGTGATGGTCGCGTCCGATCCGATGGCGGTGGTCGATGTGCCGCATTTCTGCGGGCAGTCCGGTCATGCCATGGTGGCGCAGCGCGACCTTGGAAACGGCGCGTTCGAATTCACGGTGCAAAGGGGGCGATCCGTCCCCCCGGCCACAGGCGGCCCCACCCCCGAGGATATTTGAGCACGAACGATGAACCTGTCCTTCATGTCCACCCGCAAGCGCCTGTCGGACCTGTCCGAGCGCGAGATCCTGGCCCTGGCCATCGCATCCGAGGAGGATGACGCCCGCATCTATCGCAACTGGGCGGATTTCCTGCGGGCCGATTATCCCGCCACCGCCGCCATCTTCGAGGGCATGAGCGCCGAGGAGGACGGCCACCGCCGCCAGCTGATCGATGCCTTTGCCGCGCGGTTCGGCGACGCGATCCCCGTGATCCGGCGCGAACATGTGGCGGGGTATATCACCCGCCGCCCCGCCTGGATGATGCAGAACCTGTCGCTGGAAACGATCCGCGCCGAGGCGGCGGGCATGGAGCGCGACGCCGCCGATTTCTATGCCCGCGCCGCCCAGCTGAGCCTGGATGCCGGAACGCGCAAGCTGCTGGGCGATCTGGCCGCCGCGGAACGGGGCCATGAAAACCGCGCCCATGAACTGACCGACCAGCATCTGGGTGACGATGCCCGCGCCGACGAGGACGCCGTGGCGCATCGCGATTTCGTGCTGACCTGGGTGCAGCCCGGGCTGGCGGGGCTGATGGATGGCAGCGTGTCCACCCTGGCGCCGATCTTTGCGGTGGCCTTCGCCACGCAGGACCCCTGGACCACCTTCCTGGTCGGGCTGGCCGCCAGCGTCGGCGCGGGTATCAGCATGGGCTTTACCGAGGCCGCATCCGATGACGGCGTCATCTCGGGGCGGGGATCGCCCCTGAAGCGGGGCCTGTCGTCGGGGGTGATGACGGCGGTGGGCGGCCTGGGGCATGCGCTGCCCTATCTGATCCCCGATTTCTGGACCGCCACCACCATCGCCATCATGGTCGTCTTCATCGAGCTGTGGGCCATTGCCTGCATCCAGAACCGCTGGATGCAGACGCCCTTCTGGCGGGCCACCTTGCAAGTGGTGGTGGGGGGTGGTCTGGTGCTGGCCGTGGGGGTGCTGATCGGTTCCGGATGACGCCCCCCGGCAACGGGGACCATTGGATTGACCGAGATTTTCCTAAAGACGCTGCCCTTTTTCGGGCTGATCGGACTGGGCTGGGCCGCCGCCGCATCGCGGTTCTTTCCGCCCGAGGCAGCCGCATGGCTGACGAAATTCGTCTTCTACTTCGCGCTGTCGGCCATGCTGTTCCGCTTTGCGGCGGGGCTGGACCTGGGGGCGCTGTTCGACCTGCGCTTCGTCCTGGCCTATCTGGCGGGATCGACCCTGGTCTGGGCGATCGGCATGACGGTGGGCCGGTGGCGCGGCCTGCCCCTGTCTGATGCCGCGATGGAGGCGCAATGCTGCATGACCGGCAATACGGGCTTTCTGGGCGTGCCGATGCTGGTCGTGCTGCTGGGCGAACGCGCCGTGGGGCCGGTGCTGATGGTGCTGACCATCGACATGCTGGTCTTTTCCACGCTGATCACGCTGATCATCCACGGCGCGCGCCAGGGGGGACTGCGCGGGGCGGCGATCCTGCCGGTGCTGCGCGGGGTGGCCGCCAACCCGATGATCCTGTCGATGGTGGCGGGGCTGTCCTGGTCGCTGCTGCATCTGCCGATGCCGGGGCCGCTGGACGAATTCCTGACCATCCTGGGACAGGCCGCCACGCCCGGCGCGCTGTTCGCCATCGGGGCCAGCCTTGCGGGGCGGCAGCTGCGGCGGATGGCGGCGTCGGGGTGGCTGGGTTTCGCCAAGCTGGTGCTGCATCCCCTGGCCGTGGGCGTCGCGGCCCTGCTGCTGGCCGTCGAACCCTTCTCCGCGGGGGTCATGATCGCGGCGGCGGCCCTGCCGGTCGCGGGCAACGTCTATATCCTGGCCCAGCATTTCGGAGTGGGCCAGCAGCGGGTTTCGACCGCGATCCTGATCTCGACCGCGTTCAGCATCGTCACCATTCCGCTGGTGATCGGGTTGATCGCCGCCTGATCGGGCCTCTCGACCCCGGCCGGGCGGCGGGCTATCCCCATCAGGTCACTTTGAGGGAGGAGACCCGGACATGCGCGGCATCGCGGACCTGACGCTGGAAAACATCGTGCTGGAGGTGGACGAGGATGACATCGCCACCGTCACGCTGAACCGACCCGCCAAGCGCAACGCGCTGGATGCCGCCACGATCGAGGAACTGGTCGACATCTTTTCGACCCTGCCCCGCGCGGGCGTGCGTGCGGTGATCCTGCGATCCAACGGCGATCATTTCAGCGCCGGACTGGACCTGGTGGAACATCACCGCGAAAACCGCAATGCCAGCGACTTCATGCATCTGTGCCTGCGCTGGCACGAGGCGTTCAACAAGATGGAATATGGCGGCGTGCCGATCATCGCCGTGCTGAAGGGCGCGGTCGTGGGCGGCGGGCTGGAGCTGGCCAGCGCCGCCCATATCAGGGTGGCCGGACCGGACACGTATTTCGGCCTGCCCGAGGGCCAGCGCGGGCTGTTCACCGGCGGCGGGGCCACGATCCGCGTGGCGGACCTGATCGGCAAGGCGCGGATGATCGACATGATGCTGTCGGGGCGGCTTTATCGCGGGGCCGAGGCCGTCGATGTCGGGTTGTGCCAGTACATGGTCGAGGATGCCGAGGCCAAGGCGTGGGACATCGCGCGGGCTGCCGCCAAGAACCCGCCCTTGTCGAATTTCGCCATCTGTTCCGCCATCAGCCATATGCAGAACATGAGCGCCCTGGACGCCGCCTATGCAGAGTCGGTTGTGGCCGGGGTGGTGAACACCCAGGACGCGGCGCGCGAAAGGCTGGCGGCCTTTGCGACCGGAGCCGCCGCCAAGATCAAGCCCGCCGACTGAGCGCAGGATCGCCGCGTCGTCGGCCATCGAGGCCGACGCCGCGGCGGCGCATGCGCCGGCCTCGATGGCCGGCTCATGCGCTCCTCGGGTTGCGGATGTCGGATTACAGGAAAAGCCGGGTTGCCGCCCAGAACAATCCGCCCAATGCGCCAAGCCCCAGCAGAGTGAACAGACCGTCCCGCGCCAGCATGCCGAAGGCAAAAAGGCACACGACGAACCCCATGATCGAAGAGGTGAAGGGCACCAGTTCCAGAAACGGCATCATCAACCCGCAGATCAGGCAGATCGCCTGCGTGACCCACAGAAACGGACGATGCACCAGCAGCCGTAATCTCTCCTTGGTGATCCGGTCCAGAAATCGGGCGGGTTTGCGCATCCAGTCGGTCGCCTTGCGCACCCGGTCCGTCCGCAGATGCTTGCGCATCAGGAAGTCGGGCAGCCAGATGTGGTCGCGCTGGATCAGCATCTGCACTGCCACCAGCGCGATGGTCAGTCCGCAGATCGATGAAAACAGCGGCACTCCGGACAGGGGGGACACCACGGCCAGGGCCGGAATCATCAGGTTGGGCAGAAAGGATGATGGACCCAGTGCCGCCACGATCTGCGCGACGCTGGTCTGATCGCCTGTCGAGGCCTTGTTCACCCGATCCACCAGATCCGTGATGCTGATATGGTCGGACATGATACCTCGCTGCTATGCGCCCACGGACCGACAACGCCGCCGAACCGGCCGGGTTTCCTTCAGCCGCGCAACGCCTGGGACAGTTCGCGGTCCAGCGCCTGCAGGAACCTGGCGCGATCGGCCTTGCCGAAGGCCGCGCCGCCGCCCTGCATGAAGGGATTCGCGGCCCGCAGGTCGGCCATCAGATCGCGCGTCGCAAGCCGTCCGCCGATATTGGCGATGGTCAGCGGCTCTCCGTCGTGGCGCAGAACCCGCGCGCCCGCCTTGAGGCAGCGATCGGCCAGGGGCAGGTCGCCCGTCACCACGATATCGCCTGGGCCGCAATGTTCGGCGATCCAGATATCGGCGACATCGGGGCCCTCGGGGACGATCTGCAGCGTCACGAAGGGGTTCTGCGACGGGCGCAGCCCGCCATTGCAGACCAGCACCATGGGAACGCGCAGCCTGGTGGCCACGCGTTCCGCCTCGGCCTTGACGGGGCAGGCATCGGCGTCGATGTAAAGCGTCGTCATCTGCCCCGGCCCCCTTTGGCGATCAATCGCGCAGCAATTCGTTGACCGAGGTCTTGGACCGCGTCTTGGCATCCACCCGCTTGACGATCACCGCGCAATAGAGATGCACGCCGTTCTTCGAGGGCATCGACCCCGACACGACGACCGACCCCGCGGGGACTTCGCCATACATGACCTCGCTGGTCTCGCGATCGACGATCTTGGTCGACTGGCCGATATAGACGCCCATGCCCAGCACCGCGCCTTCGCGGATGATGCAGCCCTCGACGACTTCGGACCGGGCGCCGATAAAGCAGCCATCCTCGATGATGGTGGGACCGGCCTGCAGGGGTTCCAGCACGCCGCCGATGCCGACGCCGCCCGACAGGTGGACATTCTTGCCGATCTGCGCGCAGCTGCCGACGGTGGCCCAGGTGTCGACCATCGTGCCTTCGCCCACATGGGCACCCAGGTTCACGAAGGAGGGCATCAGGACCGCGTTCCGGCCGATGAAGGCGCTGCGGCGCACAATGGCGCCCGGAACGGCGCGGAAGCCCGCCTCGCGCCACTGGTTGTCGCCCCAGCCGTGGAATTTCGACGGCACCTTGTCCCACCAGTTGCTGCCCTGCGGGCCGCCCGACATTTCTTCCATGTCGTTCAGGCGGAAGGACAGCAGCACGGCCTTTTTCGCCCATTGGTTCACATGCCAGTCGTCGCCGCGCTTTTCGGCCACGCGCAATGCGCCGCTGTCCAGCTGGGTCAGCGTCTGCTCGACCGCCTCGCGCACGGGTCCGGTGGTGGCATTGTTGATCTGGGCGCGGTTTTCCCACGCGGCTTCGATGGCGGTTTCCAGGGCTTGGGTCATGATGGCCTCTCTTGGATCGGGTGTGCGGGTGGAAAACGTCTTGGTCGGGCTATAAGCATCGGGGAAAGCCCGCGCAATCCGCGCGTGGCCGCAGATGAGGCCATGGATGACCGACACGCCCAAAGACGACCACGTTCACGCCCTTCCCCACAGCGATCAGGACGTGGCGCGGGCAAGGCGCACGCCCGACACGCCGCAGACCCGCGCACCGTCCTATCGGCTGGCCTTCACCGACACCGACTTCATGCTGCGCGACGCATTGCGCCCCGTCCGCCTCCAGCTGGAGCTGCTGAAGCCGCAGCTGATCATGGATGAACACGGCATCGAATCGACCGTGGTGATCTTTGGTGGCGCGCGCATTCCCGCCCCCGACCGCGCCGATCAGGCCCGCACGCCTGAACTGGCGGCGCTGTCGCAATATTACGAACAGGCGCGCGTCTTTGGCCAGAAGATGACCGAACGCAGCTTGGCCAGCGGCGGGCGCGATTTCGTCATCTGCACCGGCGGCGGCCCCGGCGTGATGGAGGCGGGCAACCTGGGCGCGGCGCAGGCAGGCGGGGAATCCATCGGCCTGGGGATCGTGCTGCCCCATGAACAGGCCCCGAACGCGCATGTGACGCCGGACCTGTGCTTCAACTTCCACTATTTCGCGATCCGCAAGATGCATTTCCTGATGCGCGCCTGCGCGATCACGGTCTTTCCGGGCGGGTTCGGCACGCTGGACGAATTGTTCGAGACGCTGACCCTGATCCAGACCGGGCGGATGGCCCGCGTGCCGGTCCTGCTGTTCGGCAAGTCCTTCTGGGAGGAGATCATCAACTGGAAGGCCCTGGCCCGCGCCGGCACCATCAGCGATGCCGACCTGGACCTGATCCATTATGTCGAGACCGCCGAGGAGGCCATCGAGATCATCGACACATGGCCCGCACCCGCGGGTTAAGCCGCTTCGGGGGCGGGGCGGCGGCGCATCAGCATCAGCATGACCCCCGTCCCGACCAGGAGGCCCGCCAGCAAAAAGCCCTGCGGCAGCGGTTCGGCAAAGATCCACAGCGCGCCCGCGGCCCCGGTCAGCGCCGCGACCGGGCCCAGCAGCGACAGCGTCACCGGTCCGCCAAGGCGCTGAAGCTGGAAGAAGGCGATGTACTGGATGACGAAGACGGCGATGTCGACGCCCAGCAGGTGGCGCAACGCCCCCTCATGCCACAGCGCGGCAGGTGATCCGTCCATAAGGGCCGCCACCGGCACGCAGGCCAGCCCGCCCATCAGCAGCGTCAGCCCCGACAGCGTCAGCGGGCGCGCGCCTTTCGGCCAATAGCGGCTGCGGAAGATGTTGCCGCCCGCGATCACCACCGGCATCGCCGTCGCCGCCAGCAGCCACAGCGTCGCATCCGACGGTAGCTGCGTCAGCTTGGACGTCGCGATGATCAGACCCCCGATCAGCCCCAGCCCCACGGCCAGCGTGCGGCGGCGATCGGCGCCCTCCAGCCCGATCAGCCGGGCCAGCGCCCAGGTCAGCAGGATCGGAAAGGCGAAGGTCATCGAGATGTAGCCCGCCCCCACATGCGACACCGCCAGATAGCCCAGCGCGGTCGGCCCCGCCAGCAGCGCCCCCGCCCCCAATGCAAAGACCAGCATCGGCCGCATATCCTGCCCCTGGCCCAGCACCTGGGCCAGCACCAGCTGCGCCAGACCGCTGCCCGCCAGCACCGCGCCCAGGAACCAGATCATCGGCGCCCCGGCATCGGATGCCATCCGGGAAATCAGGATGGTGACCGCCAGCGCGGCCCCCGCCGTCACCAGGCATGCCAGCATGACGATGCGCGCTTGCAGGTCGGTCATTGAAACACCTCGTCCCCAGGGGGTAATGTCTTGATGGAAACTATCTTGATGGAAAAACATATGCCCGAAAAGGATCGCGCTGCCAAGGCCGCGGCATCATGGCGCCGCGAACGTCCCGATCTGGATGTCGAGGCGATGGAGATCATCGGCCGCCTGAATGAACTGTCCGCCCTGATCACCCGCGACCATCTGCAACCGGGCTTCGACCGATTCGGCCTGCAGGGCGGGGAATTCGACGTGCTGGCGACGCTGCGCCGCGCGGGCGCGCCCTATCGGCTGACGCCCACTGCGCTTTACGAGGCGACGATGCTGAGTTCGGGGGGCATGACGGCGCGTCTGGACCGGTTGCAGGCACGCGACCTGATCCGGCGCGAACCCAACCCCGACGACCGCCGCGGGACGCTGGTGGGGCTGACGGATGCAGGGCTGGCGCTGATCGACCGCGCCATCGGCCCGCATGCGGAGAACGAGACGCGGCTGCTGTCGGCGCTGACCGGTGACGAACGCGCGCAGCTGAACGGCCTCTTGGCCCGGTTGCGCGCGGTACTGTGATCAGCCGGCGGCTTCGGCGGCGATGGCTGCGGCGGATTTGCGGCCGCGTTCGGTCGCCGATTTCAGCTGTCCGCAGGCCGCCATGATATCCTCGCCCCGCGGGGTGCGGATGGGGCTGGCATAGCCGGCCTTGTGGACGATGTCGGCAAAGGCGTGGATGCGGTTGTTGCTGGACCGCTTGTAGGGCGCACCGGGCCATTCGTTGAACGGGATCAGGTTGATCTTGGCGGGAATGCCCTCGATCAGCTTGACCAGTCGATGCGCATCCTCGTCACTGTCGTTCACGCCCGCCAGCATCACGTATTCGAAGGTGATGCGTTCGCTGTTCGTCAGGCGCGGATATTCCCGCAGGGCGTTCAGCAGGGTTTCGATGTTCCAGCGCTTGTTGATGGGCACCAGCTTGTTGCGCACCTCGTCGGTGGTGGCGTGGAAGCTGACGGCCAGCAGGCAGCCGATTTCCTGCGCGGTGCGGGCGATCTCGGGGACGACGCCGCTGGTCGACAGGGTGATGCGACGGCGCGACAGCGACAGGCCCTCGTTGTCCATGACGATCTTCATCGCGTCGCGGACGTTCTCGAAATTGTACAGCGGTTCGCCCATGCCCATCAGGACCATGTTGCTGATCAGGCGGGTTTCGTCCTTGGGCGCACCCTGGACGGGCCATTCGCCCAGATCGTCGCGCGCCAGCAGCAGCTGGCCGACGATTTCACCAGCGGTCAGGTTGCGCACCAGCTTCTGCGTGCCGGTGTGGCAGAAGGAACAGGTCAGCGTACAGCCGACCTGGCTGCTGACACAGAGCGTGCCGCGGCCTTCTTCGGGGATATAGACCACCTCGACCTCGTGGCCGCCGGCGATGCGGACCAGGTATTTGCGCGTGCCGTCGGTGCTGACCTGACGGGACACGATCTCGGGCAGGGTGATCTCGAATCTATCGGCCAGCAGCTGGCGGTAATCCTTGGCCAGGTTCGTCATCTGCGCGAAATCGCGCACGCCCCAATGATAGATCCATTGCCAGACCTGCCCGACGCGCATCTTGGCCTGACGTTCGGGGGTGCCTGCCGCGACCAAGGCGTCGTGCAACTGGTCACGGGTCAGACCGACGATGTTCATGCGGCCCGATTCGGGCAGCTTGCGGGGGATGGTCAGAACATCCTGCGTGATCGGGGCGGACATGACGATACCTGAGTTTGGGTGAAACGACGCAGATATGCCAAACGGGGCCGGAAATCAACCAGCCCCGCCCGATCGTGATGGAACCCTGGGGGGATATCCCCCAAGGGCGTCTTACTTGCAGCGTTCGCGCGCCGTGTTCGTCGCGGCGGTGATGCCCGACAGGCTGAACGTGTCCTTGGTGGTCGTGCCACGCGACGAACGTCCGGTCACGACGGCGGTGGACCCCGCGCGCAATGCGCTGATCACGGCCTGATCGTCCGAGGGGCTGCCCGTCCAGGCGCTCTCGCCTTCGGTGAACAGGTTGAACTGACGACCGCCGATATCGACCTCGACCGTCGAATCAGGCGCGAAGGGATAGCCGCCGGTAAAGGACAATTCGCCCTCCTGGCCGGGACGATAGGCGACGTAAAGCCGGATATCCCCACGGGCCACCTCGGTCGGCTGACCGTCCTTAGTGTTGATCGTCGATTTGGGCGGGGACACCGCCCAGCATTCGCGGGGGTTGTCGGCGGCAAAGACCGTCCAGTCACCTTCCGTCGCCACGACGTTGTTGGATTCCTGTGCCATCGCCGTACCAAGTCCGCCGATCAGGACAAGACTTGCACCGATGCCGCGCAGCGTAGTTTTCATCATGCTCTGGCCTCCTGACATTCATTTCGCCACTTCGATCGGCGTTGTTCCCGATTGCTGTGGTCTTTTCAACCGTCTCTCGTCAGGATAGCGAAAATCGCGGCCCCCGAAAGGGTGCACGATGCAAATCGCGCAATTGTCAGGGAGAATTTGCCTATGCGGTCTGCGGACATGATCGAATTGTGGCGTGGCGACCTGAGGGAAAGCCTGCACCGGGGCCATGCCGTCATCTGCGACGCCCATGGCCTGGTCGAGGCCTGGGGCCAGCCCAGCCGCACGATCTTTCCGCGATCCTCGTGCAAGATGATCCAGGCGCTGCCCCTGGTGGAAAGCGGGGCGGCGGATGCGGCCGGGCTGACCGACCGGCAGCTGGCCCTGGCCTGCGCCAGCCATTCGGGATCGGCGATGCACGTCCAGGCAGTGCGCGACTGGACCCGCGCGCTGGATCTGTCCGAGGATGACCTGCGCTGCGGCACCCACATGCCCCGCGACCCCGACGAGAACCGCCGCCTGACCTGTTCCGACGACAGCCCCTGCCAGTTCCACAACAACTGTTCGGGCAAGCATGCCGGTTTCCTGACGCTGAACCGCCATCTGGGCGGCGGGCCGGACTACATCGACCCCGACCATCCCGTCCAGCAGGCCGTCAAGGACGCCTTCGAGGAAGTGACCGGCCAGACCAGCCCCGGCTTCGGCATCGACGGGTGTTCGGCCCCGAACTGGGCCTGTTCGCTGGAGGGGCTGGCCCGCGCCATGGCGCGTTTCGCCAATCCCGGCGACGACACGCGCGGCCGCGCCATGCGTCGGCTGACCGACGCGATGCGCCACCATCCCGACATGGTGGCGGGGGCGGGCCGGTCCTGCACCCTGCTGATGGAAGCGATGGACAACAAGGTCACCGTCAAGACCGGGGCCGAGGGCGTCTTCGTCGCCATTCTGCCCGAACAGGGTCTGGGCGTCGCGCTGAAGATCACCGACGGCGCCACCCGCGCCAGCGAAGCGGCCATCACCGCGCTGCTGATCCATCTGGGCGTGCTGGACGCCCAGCACCCCATTGCCGGCAAACTGCTGAACAGCCCCATCGTCAATTGCCGCGGGATCGTCACGGGCCGGATGTGCACCGCCGACGCCTTTCCACACTGAGCCGTCACGAAACCGTCGCGCAAACATGGTTTCATCACGGGCACAAGGTCCCCACCTTGCCTGTCCCGTATCATGACCGGCGTCCTCTTGGCAGAGAGGGCGCCGCGACCGTTCACAGCATCTGCCAGATCAGCCGCAGCGCCAGGATGGTCGAGGTCGCGACCAGCAGCGGCTTGATCAGCCGCGCCCCGATCCGCGTGGCCAGCCGCGCCCCCAGGGCCGCCCCCGCGATCTGCGCCAGACCCATGCAGATCCCCAACCCCCACAGCGGATTGCCGACCAGCGCAAAGGCCGCCAGCCCGCCCAGGTTCGAGGCGAAGTTCAGCATCTTGGTATGGGCGGTGGCCTTCAGCACGCCATATCCGGCCAGGGTGACGAAACCGATCATGTAGAAGGCCCCCGCCCCCGGCCCGATCAGCCCGTCGTAAAAGCCGATCAGCGGCACGATGGCGATCGCGAAGGCCAAGGGCGTCAGGCGGCGCGTGCGGTCCAAGTCGTCAAGGCCGGGCTTCAGCGCGAAGAACAGCGCGATGGCGATCAGCACCACGGGCAGGATCAGCCGCAGCCCATCGGTCGGGATCCAGCTGACCAGAGCCGCGCCCGCAGCCCCCGCCGCCCCCGCGATCAGCGCGGAACGCCACTGGCTGCGCAGGTCGACCAGCCCCTTGGCGGCATAGCTGATGGCGGCGGTCGCGGCGCCAAAGACGCCCTGGACCTTGTTCGTGGCCAGCGCCTGCGCGGGGGGAAGGCCCGCCAGCATCAGGACGGGCACGGTGATCAGCCCGCCCCCGCCCGCGATGGCATCGACGAATCCCGCCGCAAAGGCGGCACCGACCAGCAGGATCAGCAATTCGGCAGTCAGGTCCAGCATCATGCACCAGGGGTCGGGGCACCGTCGCGGCGGGGATCACTGCCCCCGCGCCCCCGTTCGGACAGGTCGGTTCCCCTGCAGATGCGCGCGGCCCGCGCCTGCGGGGATGTCTCAGGCAGCAGGATCGGCGGTAACGAAATCGGCCTGCGCATAGCCCTGAAGATACAGAAGCGCCGTCAGATCGCCGTGATTGATGCGGATCCGGGCTTGGGCCGCCACGGCGGGCTTGGCGTGCAGCGCCACGCCCGATCCGGCCAGCTGGATCATGCCTAGGTCGTTGGCGCCGTCGCCCACCGCCATCACGTCCTGCGGCGACAGGCCGAATCGCTCGGTGATCCGCTCCAGCGCCTCGATCTTGGCCTCGCGGCCCAGCACGGGCAGCGCGACATGGCCGGTCAGCACCCCGCCATCGGCCAGAAGGACATTGGCGCGGTGTTCGTCAAAGCCCAGCTGGTCCGCGACCGCCGCCGTAAAGGCCGTGAACCCGCCCGACACCAGCGCCGCATGCGCCCCGTGCGCGCGCATCGTGGCCACCAGTTCCCGCCCGCCCGAGGCCAACGTGATGCGGCTGTCCAGCACCTTCTGGATGACGCCTTCGTCCAGCCCCGCCAGCAGGGACACCCGCTCGATCAGCGCTTCGTGGAAATCCAGTTCGCCGTTCATGGCGCGGGCGGTGATGTCGGCGACGCGGGGGCCGACGCCCGCGAAATCGGCCAGCTCGTCAATGCATTCCTGGTCGATCATGGTCGAATCCATGTCCGCCAGCAGGACCTTCTTGCGGCGGCCCTCGGCGGGTTGGACGACCATGTCGATGCCGATCACCTGAAGGTCGGACCAGACCTGGTCGATATCGTCGGGGATTGCCGCGATGTCGAATTCCGCAGCGATGCCCGATGCCAGCCAGCGCGGTTCCGACCCGCCCCATCGTGCGGCGATGCCCTGCGGAAGATCGGCGTCCAGATTGGCAGCGGCAGGGGCGGCAATCAGCGAGAGGGTGAACATGGCGCTTCCTTCGTTGGGCTTGGCCGGGAACGTGAACCGGGATCCTGAGCGGGGGGTGTAGATCAAAGATTTTTCTTGCGCCAGAGATCAGCGGGTCTTAAGTCCGGCAGTGGGACACCCTTCCCCAACGAAGGGCTTTTAGCTGGAAGGCTAGTCACATGACCGAACTGAAGACCCCGGCGACGCGGCCGGCAAACCCGCGCTTTTCCTCTGGCCCCTGCGCCAAGATCCCCCATTACAATCTGGACATGCTGGCCGACGCCCCCTTGGGCCGTTCGCATCGCGCCGCCGTGGGCAAGTCGAAGCTGGCCGAGGCCATCGAGCTGACCCGCGACGTCCTGAACGTTCCCGCCGATTACCGCATCGGCATCGTCCCCGGTTCCGACACCGGCGCGGTCGAGATGGCGATGTGGACCATGCTGGGCGCCCGCCCCGTGGAAATGCTGGCCTGGGAAAGCTTTGGCGAAGGCTGGGTCACCGATGCCGTCAAGCAGCTGAAGCTGGACGCCACTGTCCGCAAGGCCGATTACGGCCATATCGTCGATTTCGCCGAGGTGGATTTCGACAGCGACGTGGTCTTTACCTGGAACGGCACGACCAGCGGCGTGCGCGTCCCCAATGGCGATGCGATCCCCGCCAACCGCCAGGGCCTGACCATCTGCGACGCCACCAGCGCCGCATTCGCCATGGACCTGCCTTGGGACAAGCTGGATGTCGTGACCTTCAGCTGGCAGAAGGTGCTGGGCGGCGAAGGCGCGCACGGGATGCTGATCCTGTCGCCCCGCGCGGTCGAGCGCCTGGAGAGCTTTACCCCCGACCGTCCCCTGCCCAAGATCTTCCGCCTGACCAAGGGCGGCAAGCTGATCGAGGGCATCTTCAAGGGTGAGACGATCAACACGCCATCCATGCTGGCGGTCGAGGATTATCTGGTCGCGCTGAAATGGGCACAGTCGCTTGGCGGCGTGTCGGGCCTGATCGCCCGCGCCGATGCCAATGCGGCGGCGGTCCGCGATTTCATCGCCGACAAGGACTGGATCGCGGATCTTGCCGCCGATCCCGACACCGCATCGACCACCAGCGTCTGCCTGAAATTCACCGATCCTGCCATCAAGGACGGTGCCGCCTTTGCCAAGGCCGTGGCCAAGCGGCTGGACAAGGAAAACGTGGCGCTGGACGCGGGTGCCTATCGCGACGCGCCTGCGGGCTTGCGCATCTGGTGCGGATCCACCGTCGAGACATCGGACGTGGTCGCCCTGATGCCCTGGATCGAATGGGCCTATCGCGCCGAACTGGCCGCGCAATAAGCCGGACGGTCCGGGGGCCAGCCCCCGGGCCCCCGGGGTATTTTCCCAAAGTAGAAGCAGGATGTCAGCGTGGCCAAGCCCGGATGTCCCCAGACAAGGATGCACCACATGCCCAAGGTTCTCGTTTCCGACAAGCTGTCCGAAACCGCCGTCCAGATCTTTCGCGATCGCGGCGTCGAGGTCGATTACATGCCCGATCTGGGCAAGGACAAGGAAAAGCTAGCCGAGGTGATCGGTCAATATGACGGCCTGGCGATCCGTTCCGCCACGAAGGTGACTGACAAGCTGCTGGAAGCCGCGACCAACCTGAAGGTGATCGGCCGCGCCGGCATCGGTGTCGACAATGTCGATATCCCCGCCGCCAGCAAGAAGGGCGTGATCGTGATGAACACGCCCTTCGGCAACAGCGTGACCACCGCCGAACACGCCATCGCCATGATGTTCGCCGTCGCACGCCAGCTGCCCGAGGCCAGCGTCAGCACCCATGCCGGCAAGTGGGAGAAGAACCGCTTCATGGGGGTCGAGCTGTTCAACAAGACCCTGGGCGTGATCGGCGCGGGCAATATCGGCTCGATCGTGATCGACCGGGCGCTTGGCCTGCACATGAAGGTCGTGGCCTATGACCCCTTCCTGTCGGAGGAACGCGCCAAGGAACTGGGCGTCACCAAGGTCGAGCTGGACGAGCTACTGGGCCGCGCCGATTTCATCACCTTCCACGTGCCGCTGACCGACAAGACCCGCAACATCCTGTCGCGCGACGCCATCGCCAAGCTGAAGCCGGGCGTCCGCATCATCAACTGCGCCCGTGGCGGTCTGGTCGATGAGGACGCGCTGGCCGAGGCCCTGAAGGAGGGTCGCGTCGCCGGGGCGGCCTTCGACGTCTTCGCGGTCGAACCCGCCACCGAGAGCCCGCTGTTCAACCTGCCCAACGTCGTCGTCACCCCGCATCTGGGTGCCGCCACGACCGAAGCCCAGGAGAACGTGGCCCTGCAGGTCGCCGAGCAGATGTCGGATTACCTGCTGACGGGCGCGGTCGAAAACGCGCTGAACATGCCTTCGGTCACCGCCGAGGAAGCCGCCGTCATGGGGCCGTGGATCAAGCTGGCCTCGCATCTGGGGGCCTTTGTCGGCCAGATGACGGACGAGCCGATCAAGGCGATCAACGTGCTTTACGACGGGTCGGTGTCGGGGATGAACCTGAACGCGCTGAACGCCGCCGTGATCGCGGGCGTGATGAAGGCGACGAACCCGGACGTGAACATGGTTTCGGCCCCCGTGATGGCCAAGGAACGCGGCGTGCAGGTCGCGACCACGCGCCAGGACAAGGCCGGCGCCTATGAGGGTTACATCAAGCTGACCTGCGTAACCGCCACGCGCGAGCGGTCCATCGCGGGCACGGTCTTCAGCGACGGCAAGCCGCGCTTCATCCAGATCCGCGGCATCAATGTCGATGCCGAGGTGGGTGAACACATGCTGTACACCCGCAACAAGGACGTTCCGGGCGTCATCGGCCAGCTGGGCATGACCCTGGGCGATCTGGGCGTGAACATCGCGAACTTCACGCTTGGCCGTTCGGCCAATGACAAGGACGCCATCGCCATCCTGTACCTGGACGAGGCGATCAGCGACGAGGCCCTGGCCACGCTGCAGAACACCGGCAAGTTCCTTCAGGCCCGCCGCCTGCAATTCGAGGTTTGACCTGAACGCCGCGCGCCCTTACCCAAGGGCGCGCGGCATGCCTGCCTTGCCGCCCGCCACGACAAGGATGACAGGATGCGACTTTACGCGATCGGCGACATTCACGGGCAACTGGATCTGCTGAAGGCCGCGCATGGGCGCATCTTCCGCGATGGCGGGCGCGATGCCACCATCGCCCATGTGGGCGACCTGATCGACCGCGGCCCGGATTCCGCAGGCGTGGTCGATTACCTGATGAAGGGGCGTGCGGATGGCCGGCCCTGGATCGTCACCCGCGGCAACCACGACCGCTTTTTGCCGAAATTCATCGACGATCCGGACTGGATCGATCCGGGGCTGTCCTCGGGGGCGCATTGGGCCGATCATGCGGGGCTGGGGGCGGCGGCGACGCTGGCCTCCTATGGGGTCGATCCCGACCGGCCGCGCGACGCCGTGCTGCGCGACACACGCCGTGCCGTCCCCCGGGCCCATGCACGGTTCCTGGCGACGCTGCCGCTGTGGTATCTGCACCCCCGCGCGCTGGTCGTGCATGCGGGCATCCGCCCCGGCGTCGATCTGCAGGCGCAGGACGAAGGCGACCTGGTCTGGATCCGCAAGGGTTTTCTGGACAGCGATGCCGATCACGGCCCCCTGGTCGTGCATGGACATACCGCGCTGGATCGGCCCATGCTGCATCGCAACCGGTTGAACATCGACAGCGGCGCCGCCTATGGCCGCGAATTGACCGCCGTCGTCATCGATGATGACGGCGTGCATGTGCTGACGGAAACGGGCCGCGTGCCCATGATGATGGAATAGATGATGCGCAGAATTGCCGCCGCGATGGCCCTGGCCGCCCTTCCCCTGACCGCCCTGCCCACGGCTGCCGCCGC
Source organism: Paracoccus sp. SM22M-07 (assembly GCF_001887735.1). NCBI lineage: Bacteria > Pseudomonadati > Pseudomonadota > Alphaproteobacteria > Rhodobacterales > Paracoccaceae > Paracoccus > Paracoccus sp. SM22M-07. The sequence goes on along the minus strand of NZ_JPKW01000008.1, from coordinate 74,312 downwards.
CGAGGAGGTCGCCCGCGTGGGCGTCGATTGGGTGGGCAACGACGTGATCGTCGAGGCGATCCAAGATCCCAAGGTGTCCGGGGTGACCTGCCACCTGGCCTATTTCAGCCGTTCGGTCCTGGACCGCCTGAGCCAGGGCAACTGGTTCGAGGATCCCTCGAACAGCGCCATCCAGTGCACGCGGACCGGACCCATCGACCTGTCGCAGATCGAAACCGGCGATGACGGCGAAAAGGTGTTCAGCGAAGGCCGGTCGCTGATCTTCAAGTCGCTGAGCGTGCGGCGGATCTATGACGCGGAGAACCGGGTGCTGATCTATCTGGCCCACAGCGCCGAACTGTCCGAAGGGTCGGCCAAGATGTCGCTGGCGACCGTTCCCCTGACCCAGGACGACAAGGCCCCCTGATGGCCCTGCCGTCATGCACCCGTCATCTGGTGGACAGAATCGCCCAAGCCAGCTAGAAGGCCCGCTGTCTCTCAAGGATATCGGACTTTGACGATGGATGCCCCCTCTATGCCGGTTGCAAGCCGCAGCGCCAAATACAGCCTGGGCCAGGTGGTCAAGCATCGCAACCGCCCCTTCCGGGGGGTGATCTTCGATGTCGATCCGGAATTCGCCAATACCGACGAATGGTACGATTCCATCCCCGAAGATGCGCGTCCCGACAAGGACCAGCCCTTCTATCATCTCTTTGCCGAAACCGAGGCGACCTATTACGTGGCCTATGTCTCGGAGGGGAACCTGGAACCGGATGCGTCGGGGGAACCGCTGGACCACCCCGAGGTCGACGAGATGTTCGGCGCCTTCGAGGATGGCCGCTATCATCTGGCAGCCCACGTCAACTAGACGCGCTCAGCTCTCTCCGTCCGCGGCGAAGGGGATGTTGAACGCCAGATAGTTCCGGCTTTCGCGCCGGTAATAGCACAGCGCCTGCGTCAGATCCTGGATCAGGAACCAGCCGAAGCCGCCTTCGGGCAGGTCATCGGGAATGGCGGCGGGCAGGCTGCGCGGCAGCACGCATTCGTCGGGCAGCGAAGTGCCGTCATCGGTCAGCGCGCAGGCCAGCCCCCCCTTGTGGCGCACCACGCACAGATGGATCACCGGAACGCGGTGCGGGCGTTCCTTCCCGGTCACCGGCGCATGTTCGGCGACGTTGTTCATCAATTCGGCCAGCACCAGCTCCAGCCGACCCAGGGTGTCGTCGCCGACATCACGGGCAAAGCGGCGGCGCACATCCTTCAGCGTGGCGCGGACGATCATCGGCTGCGCGTTCAGCACGCGGTGGAACATCGGCTGCCGGGACGCGTCCTTGAAGCCCACCGTCCCGGTCTGATGGTTTTCGGGTGCCGTCATTCGCGGATATCCTTGCCGGCGGCATCCGCCCGGATGTCGAAGACGCTGTCCATGCGCGTCAGCCGGAACACGCGTTCCACATTCGGCGTCATCGCGCAAAGCACCATCGCCAGGTTGGCGGGCAGGCTCTTGCGGACGGCGATCATCGCGCCCAGTCCCGAACTGTCCATGAAATCGACCGCCGTCATGTCCAGATGCACGGGCTTGCGGTTCTTCATCACGATCTCTCTCAGCTTGTCCTTGAAGGGCGTGGCGATGGCCGCGTCGATCCGCGTCTCGGTCACCTTGATCTGCAGATGGGTTGCGGCATCTTCGACGATGAACTTCATGGGGCGGCCTTCCTTGGTGTTTCCAAGCTGACTAGACGCAAAAGGTTACGATCCGGTAAGCGTGGACCCAGGGGAGGACACCATGAACGACAGACAGGTCTATGTGCTGGGTGCCGCGCGCACGCCGATGGGCGGGTTGCAGGGTGCATTCGCGGGCGTCACGGCGCCGCAGCTGGGGGGAACCGCGATCGCTGCCGCGCTGGCGCGGGCCGGGGTGGCGCCGGACGCCCCCCAGGCGCTCTATATGGGATGCGTGCTGCCGGCGGGCCTGGGACAGGCCCCGGCACGCCAGGCGGGCTTTGCGGCGGGCATGCCCGAATCGGTGCCCGCCACCACGCTGAACAAGATGTGCGGGTCGGGGATGCAGGCCGCGATGATGGCCTGCGACGCGATCCGCGCGGGCAGCGCCGAGCTGGTCGTGGCGGGCGGCATGGAAAGCATGACGAATGCCCCCTACCTGCTGCCCAAGATGCGCGGGGGCGCCAGGCTGGGCCATGGCCAGGTCATCGACCACATGTTCCTGGACGGGCTGGAGGATGCCTATGACAAGGGCCGCCTGATGGGCACCTTCGCCGAGGATTGCGCGTCCGAATTCGCCTTCACCCGCCAGGCGCAGGATGAATTCGCCCTGGCCAGCCTGACCCGCGCCCTGTCGGCCATCGAAACCGGCGCCTTTGCCGCCGAGATCGCACCCGTGACCGTTCCGGGCCGTGGCGGCGACAGCGTGATCGACACCGACGAACAGCCCGGCAAGGCCCGCCCCGACAAGATCCCGCAGCTGAAGCCCGCCTTCCGCAAGGATGGCACTGTGACGGCCGCCAACAGCAGCTCGATCTCGGACGGGGCGGCGGCGCTGGTGCTGGGCACGCGCGCGGATGGCGCGATCGCCCGCATCATGGGCCATGCCAGCCATGCCCAGGCCCCCGGCGATTTCCCGACCGCCCCCGTCCCCGCCGCCGAAAAGCTGCTGGCACGGATCGGCTGGACCCGCGACGACGTCGATCTGTGGGAGGTGAACGAGGCATTTGCCGTCGTGCCCATGGCCTTCATGGCGCGCATGGGTGTATCCCATGACAGGGTCAACGTGAATGGCGGGGCCTGCGCGCTTGGTCATCCGATCGGCGCGTCGGGGGCGCGGATCATCGTGACGCTGATCCATGCCCTGCAGGCCCGCGGTTTCAAACGCGGTGTCGCCGCCATCTGCATCGGCGGCGGCGAGGGTACGGCCTTGGCCGTGGAACTGGTCTAGGACTGCTTCGAAAACGGGCAGAGCGTGCATGCTCTGCCTGATTCCACCTCGGGGCGGCCGGGGGATTGCGGAACCAACGGGCATCGCGGACGGTTCGAATATGGACTTGCCGCAAAGCTTCGGGATCTGATGTTTGCGCAAGACCCAAGAAGAACATGCGTCAGGCAGTGGGGGAATGATGAGTTATTACAACGAAATGTTCGAGGGCGACCAGGTCCGCGACCCCTATGCGCGTCTGCAGGAATGGGTCCAGACCATGCCCGACGATTTCCGGCAGATGAAGCAGGCCGAGGCCGAGGCGCTGTTCCGGCGCATCGGCATCACCTTCGCCGTCTATGGCGAAGGCGGCGATCCCGACCGCCTGATCCCCTTCGACATGATGCCGCGCGTCTTCGAACAGGCCGAATGGCGCAAGCTGGAGCGCGGCATCAAGCAGCGCGCCCGCGCCCTGAACGCCTTCCTGCGCGACGTCTATGGCCGCGGAGAGATCGTCCGCGCCGGCCGCATTCCCGCGCGCCTTGTCTATCAGAACGAGGCCTATGAAAAATCCGTGGTTGGCATCGTGCCGCCGCGCGGCGTCTATTCCCACATCATCGGCATCGACCTGGTGCGCACGTCGAAGGACGAGTTCTATGTCCTCGAGGACAATTGCCGCACGCCCTCCGGTGTCAGCTACATGCTGGAAAACCGCGAGATCATGATGCGCATGTTCCCGCAGCTGTTCCGCAAGAACCGGATCGAGCCGGTGGACCAGTATCCCGACCTGTTGCGCCGCACGCTGGAATCGGTGGCCCCCGCCAAGTGCAACGACCGCCCCACCTGCGTGATCCTGACGCCCGGCCATTACAACAGCGCCTATTACGAACACAGCTTCCTGGCCAACCTGATGGGGGTCGAGCTGGTCGAGGGGCAGGATCTGTTCGTGGATGGCGATTTCGTCTATATGCGCACCACCACCGGCCCGCGGCGTGTCGACGTCATCTATCGCCGCATCGACGATCCCTATCTGGACCCGCTGTGCTTCCGGCCCGACAGCATGCTGGGCATTCCGGGTCTGATGAACGTCTATCGTTCGGGGGGCGTGTCGATCTGTTCGGCCCCCGGCGCGGGCGTGGCCGACGACAAGGCCATCTATACCTTCGTGCCTGAAATGGTCCGGTTCTATCTGGGCGAGGAGCCGATCCTGAACAACGTCCAGACCTGGACGCTGTGGAAGGACGACGACTATCGCTATGTGATGGAACACCTGCCCGAACTGGTCGTGAAGGAGGTTCACGGATCGGGCGGTTATGGCATGCTGGTCGGCCCGAAATCCACCAAGGAGGAGATCGAGGCGTTTCGTGCCAAGATCCAGGCCAACCCGTCGAACTATATCGCCCAGCCCACGCTGGCGCTGTCGACCTGCCCGACCTTTGTCGACGAGGGCATCGCCCCGCGTCACGTGGACCTGCGCCCCTATTGCCTGTGTGGCGACCGGATTGAACTGGTGCCGGGTGGCCTGACCCGCGTGGCCCTGCGCGACGGCAGTCTTGTCGTGAACTCGTCCCAGGGCGGGGGCGTCAAGGACACTTGGGTGTTGTCAGAATGAGGGGACGTTCCACGATGCTCAGCCGTACCGCCGCCAACCTGTTCTGGATGGGTCGCCACCTGGAACGCGCCGAAACCGCCGCACGCCTCTTGGACGTGGGCCAGCGCATCACGCTGTTGCCCAATACCGATGCGGGTTATCAGAACGAATGGCGGTCGCTTCTGCAGGCTTCGGGAACATCGGACATGTTCACCGCGAAATACGACGAGTTCAGCCAGGAAAACATCGAGGAATTCATCTTCTTCGACCGCGACAACCCGTCGTCCGTCGTCAACTGCATCGAGAAGGCGCGCGAGGCGGGCCGCATCGTCCGCACCGCCCTGACCAGCCAGGTCTGGGACGCGCTGAACGTCACCTATCAGGAATTGCGCAAGATCGAGAACACCCCCCGTCACCGGCTGGACACGGCATCGCTGACGGATTTCACCACGGGCCATACCTCGACCGTGCGGGGCGCCATCAACGCCACCCAGCTGCGCAACGACGGCTGGCATTTCATGAACCTGGGCTATGGGTTGGAGCGTGCCGATGCCACCGCCCGCCTTCTGGACGTCAAGTATTTCGTCCTGCTGCCGCGGATCGAATTCGTCGGCTCGGGGCTGGACACCTATCAATGGCAGGTGATCCTGCGCTCGCTCTCGGCGCATCGCGCCTATCACTGGGCGTATGGCGGCGACATCACGGCGGGACAGGTGGCCGATTTCCTGATCCTGAACGGCGAAAGCCCGCGTTCGCTGATCACCTCGCTCTATGAGGTCGTCTGGCACCTGGAAGGGCTGGCGCGGCGCTATGGCGATGCCGTCAGCACCGATGCCCGCGACAAGGGCCGCGAGGTTCTGGAACAGCTGCAAAGCCGCGACATCGACATGATCTTCGACGAAGGTCTGCACGAATTCCTCAGCTGGTTCATCCGCGAGCTGGGGACAATCTCGAACCTGGTGCACCAGGATTACCTGCTGGGGGGCGCTTGAGGCCATGAAACTGCGCATATCGCATGAAACGACCTATCGCTATGGCCAGCCGATCCGCAATCTGGTCCAGAGCCTGCGCCTGACGCCGTCGATCTTCGAAGGGCAGAAGGTCCATGAATGGCAGATCGACGTGTCGGGCGGCATCCGCGGCCCGGGCTTTCGCGACGGGGCGGGCGACTGGATCGAGGGCTGGACCGTGCGCGGCCCCGTCGATCAGGTCACCATCCGCATCGACGGGCGCATCGACACCCGCGACATGGCCGGCGTCCTGCGCGGCCACCGCGAGATGATCCACCCGATGGCCTATCTGACCGAAACGGCGGCGACGAAACCCGATGCCAGCCTGCGCGACCTGGCGACCGGGGTTCAGGGCAGCACCGCCGACAGCCTGGATCTGGCGCACCGCCTGTCCACACAGGTCAGCGACAGCATCGCCTTCAGGCCCGGCGTCACCGGCCACGCCACCACCGCCGCCGAGGCCTTGGCCCTGGGCGAGGGCGTCTGCCAGGACCACACCCATGCGCTGCTGGCGCTGGCGCGCGTCCGCGACCTGCCCGCGCGCTATGTCTCGGGCTATCTGCAATCGACCGTCGACGGCAAGGCCAATGACGCCGCCCATGCCTGGGCCGAGATCCACGTCCAGGGGCTGGGCTGGGTCGGCTTTGATGCGGCGAACAGATGCTGCCCCGACGAACGCTATGTCAGGCTGGGCTCGGGGCTGGACGCCTCGGATGCGGCCCCGATCCGCGGTGTGGCCATGGGCAGCGGCTCCGAGGAACTGGCCGTCGCCGTCCGGGTCGAGGAATTGGCACAATAACATGATGCGATGATGCACGGGGGCGGACCGGTCTTCCCGGCCCGCCCCTGTTTTGTTGCGGGGACCCTACAGCGTGATCCGATATTCAACAAAGCCGTCCTCGGCCTCGCCCGCCGCGGCGATGTCCAGCGTTGTCACGTCCCCGACATAGGCGGCGGCGCCCGGCCCGGTCTGGAAGAACACCGTGGCCCCGTCCAGCGGCGCAAAGGACCAGTTCCCGTCGGCCTGCGGATCGATGGTCCCCTTGTCGACGATATAGCGCACGATGATGTCGCGGTTGGTATCGGGGCCTTCGAAGACGACGGTCGACCCGTCCGCCCCCGGAAACGCCCCCCCGCCCGAGGCGCGGTAATTGTTCGTCGCCACGATGAATTCGGCCGCCATGTCCAGCGGCTTGCCCTGCCAGGTCAGATCGACGATCCGGTTCGCCGCGGCATCGGCCACCGCGCCTTCGCTGTCGAACCGCGCGGGCTGGGACAGGTCGATCCGGTAGCTGACCCCGTCGATCACGTCGAAATTATAGCTGGGGAAATCCGGGTTGATCAGTTCCTGATCCGCCTCTCCGGGCGTGATCCGGTTGAAGGCCCCGGCGCTGCGTTCCAGCCAGTCCTTGACCTGCTGGCCGGTGATCCGCACGGCCCGGATGGTGTTGGGATACAGATAGAGATCCGCGACGTTCTTGATGGCGATATCGCCCGTCGGCACGTCGGTATAGTAATCCGCGCCCCCGCGTCCGCCCGCCTTGAAGGGTGCTGCCGCCGACAGGATGGGCAGGCCCTCATGCGCGGTCCCCGCCATCATCTGTTCGATATACCAGCTTTGGGCGTTCGACACGATCTGCACCGAAGGATCATCCGCCACCATCGCGAAATAGCTGTAGAGCGGCGCGCTGGTCTGGCCCACGGGGCGGCGGACATAGTCCAGCGTCGCCTGATGCTCGGCCTGTGTCACCTCTTCGATGGCGGGCACGCTTTCGACCAGGGGCGTCACGTTGCGATCCGCGTCACGCTCATAGATCGGGCGCGCCTCGGATTGGTGGCTGGCGATGACCCACCGATCGCCCTGGCGTTCCATCAACAGGTCGATCAGCCCCATATGCGACCCCCAGAAGCCGCCCATGACCGCAGGCTTGCCGTTGATCGTGCCGGCGGCCACGTCGACACCGTCGACGCCTTCGAAATCGGGCCCCGGAAAGACCAGGTGCTGGTGGCCGGTCAGGACGACGTCGATGCCCTGAACCCCGGCCAGCGGCACCGAGGCGTTTTCCATCCCCTGAACCGCCTTCGCATCGCCGATGCCCGAATGGGACAAGGCGACGACCAGTTCGGCCCCCTGTTCCAGCAGCTTGGGAACCCAGGCCTCGGCCGCCTCGACGATGTCGCGGGTGGTGACGTTGCCCTCCAGATGCGCGCGGTCCCATTGCATGATCTGGGGCGGGACGAAGCCGATGACGCCGATCCGGATCGGATGCGCGGTCCCCGCCCCGTCGGTCAGCTGATGGTCGATGATCGCATAGGGCGGCACCAGCGTCTTGTCCTGATCGGGCGTGGCCCCGCGTTCGGTCACGACATTGGCGCAAACCACCGGATAGCCCGCACCCGCCAGGGTGTTCTTCAGGAAATCCAGGCCATAGTTGAATTCATGGTTCCCCAGCGTGCCTGCCGCGACACCGACCTCGTTCAGGGCCGATATGATGGGGTGCATCTGCCCCTCGGCCATGCCGCGTTCATAGGCGATGTAATCGCCCATCGGGTTGCCCTGCAGGAAATCGCCGTTGTCGAACAGGATGGCGTTCGTCGCCTCGGCCCTGATCGCCTGCACCAGCGCCGCGGTGCGGGCCAGCCCCAGCGTATCGACCGGCTTGTCGGCGTAATAGTCATAGGGCCAGACATGCACATGCAGGTCGGTCGTTTCCATGATGCGCAGATGCGCCTGCCCCGCCTCGGCGCGGGCCGAAAAGGGGTGCAGCGCCACGACCGCCAGTCCGGCGGCGCTGGAGGTCAGGAAACCGCGGCGGGTCAGGGCAAGGGGATGGGACATGGCGAAGGCTCCGGGATGATGATGCCGGAAAGTTGCACGAAGTGCAGGCGGATTGCCAAGACTTCTCTGCCCGAGTTCTATCCGTTCGGAAGCATTGCCTCGCCCGCGGCAGACCCCTAGTCTGCTTTGCGGAAGACGAAGGGAAAGACCGCCGATGACCTATTGCGTCGGACTGAAACTGGATGCCGGGCTGGTGCTGCTGTCGGATACGCGCACGAATGCGGGGCTGGACAACATATCCTGCTATCGCAAGATGTTCTTCTTCGAAAACCCCGGCGAACGCATCATCACCATCATGACCGCCGGGTCGCTGTCGGTCACCCAGACCACCATCGCCCGCCTGGAGGAGGCGATCGAGGACGACCTGGCCGATGAGACGACATCGATCCTCAAGGCGCCGACGATGTTGCGCGTGGCCACGATCATCGGCGACACGCTGTCGCGCACGCGCCGCGAAATCGCCGACCAGTGCCGCGACCTGAAGCAGCAGGCATCGGCCAGCATGATCGTCGCGGGCCAGCGGCAGGGCGGCGACATGCGCATGTTCCTGATCTATCCGGAAGGCAACTTCATCGAGGCGACCGAGGACACCCCCTTCCTGCAGATCGGCGAACACAAATACGGCAAACCGATCCTGGACCGGGTGGTGACGCCCGACACGAACCTGCAGGACGCCCAGAAGGCGGTGCTGCTGTCGATGGATTCGACGCTTCGATCCAACCTGTCGGTCGGCATGCCGCTGGACCTGGCGGTGATCGCGCGGGATCATTGCGGCATCACCCTGCGCCGCCGCATCCAGGACGGGGATGCCGATTTCATGCAGATGAGCGCCGCCTGGTCCGCCGCCCTGCGCGACAGCTTCGTCAACATCACCATCTGAATTCCCCCGGGGCGGTCGGTCCCGCATGTTAGCGCAACCCCGCGCCCGTTGCGCGTTGATGCAGCCAAACCGGCGCGCTAAGCATGCGGGACACAGTCCCGGGGGAACGATTTCATGACCGACAAGACCACCCGCAGCACACGGATCACCCCCGAAGAGGCGCTGGCCTATCACATGGAGCCGCGGCCGGGGAAATACGACATTGTCGCATCGACCCCCATGACCACGCAGCGCGACCTGTCGCTGGCCTATTCGCCGGGCGTCGCGGTGCCGGTGCAGGCCATCGCGGACCGGCCGGAAACGGCATACGATTATACCACCAAGGGCAACATGGTCGCGGTCATTTCCAACGGCACCGCGATCCTGGGGATGGGCAATCTGGGCGCGCTGGCCTCGAAGCCGGTGATGGAGGGCAAGGCGGTGCTGTTCAAGCGCTTTGCCGACGTGAACGCCATCGACCTGGAGCTGGACACCGAGGACGCCGATGAATTCATCAATGCCGTCAAGCTGATGGGCCCGACCTTCGGGGGCATCAACCTGGAGGACATCAAGGCGCCGGAATGTTTCATCATCGAACAGCGCCTGAAGGAGCTGATGGACATCCCGGTCTTTCACGACGACCAGCACGGCACCGCCGTCATCTGCGCCGCGGGCCTGCTGAACGCGCTGGAGCTGTCGGGCAAGAAGATCGAGGATGTGCGCATCGTGCTGAACGGCGCGGGGGCCGCTGGCATCGCCTGCCTGGAACTGCTGAAATCCATGGGCGCGCGGAACGACAACTGCATCATGTGCGACACCAAGGGCGTCATCTATCAGGGCCGCACCGAAGGCATGAACCAGTGGAAATCGGCCCATGCGGTCGTGACCGACGCCCGCACGCTGGAGGAGGCCATGAAAGGCGCCGACGTCTTCCTGGGCGTCAGCGCCAAGGGTGCCGTGACCCAGGACATGGTCGTCAGCATGGCCGACAACCCGGTGATCTTCGCCATGGCGAACCCCGACCCCGAGATCACCCCCGAGGACGCCCATGCCGTCCGCCCCGACGCCATCGTGGCCACCGGCCGCAGCGATTACCCGAACCAGGTGAACAACGTCCTGGGCTTTCCCTACCTGTTCCGCGGCGCGCTGGACATCCACGCCCGCGCCATCAATGACGAGATGAAGATCGCCTGCGCCGAGGCCCTGGCCCGCTTGGCGCGCGAGGATGTCCCCGACGAGGTCGCCGTCGCCTATGGCCGCAAGCTGCAGTTCGGGCGCGACTACATCATCCCGACGCCTTTCGATCCGCGGCTGATCCACGTCATCCCGCCCGCCGTCGCCCGCGCGGGAATGGAAACCGGCGTTGCCCGCCGCCCGATCATCGACATGGACGGCTATGTCCAGACGTTGAAGAACCGGATGGACCCGACCGCCTCGATCCTGCAGGGCATCCATGCCCGCGCGCGGTCCAAGCAGGCGCGGATGATCTTTGCCGAAGGCGACGATCCGCGCGTCCTGCGCGCCGCCGTCGCCTGGCAACGCGGTGGCATGGGCCAATCGCTGGTCGTCGGCCGCGAGGCCGAGGTCAAGTCCGAGCTGGAGGCCCTGGGCATGGGCGACGCCTTCCGCGAGATCAGCGTGGTGAACGCCGGCAACACCCGACATTTGGAAAGCTATCACGAGTTCCTGTACCAGCGCCTGCAACGCAAGGGCGTCGACCGAGAGGATGCCTACAAGCTGGCCAATCGCGACCGCCACATCTTTGCCGCCCTGATGCTGGCGCATGGCCATGGTGACGGGCTGGTGACCGGGGCGACGCGCAAGAACGCGCCGGTGCTGGCGCAGATCGGCCATGTCTTCGACGTGCGCCCGCAGGATGGGGCGGTGGGCATCACCGCCGTGCTGCACCGGGGCCGGATCGTGCTGATCGGCGACACGCTGGTGCATGAATGGCCCGAGGCCGAAGATCTGGCCGATATCGCCACCCGCGGTGCATCTGTGGCGCGTGGCCTGGGGCTGGACCCGCGCGTGGCCTTCCTGTCGTTTTCGAACTTCGGCTATCCGGTCAGCGAACGCGCCATCAAGATGGCCGAGGCCGCCAAGGTGCTGGACCGCCGCGGCGCCGATTTCGAATACGAGGGCGAGATGACCGTGGACGTGGCGCTGAACATGGACGCCGCCGCACGTTACCCCTTCAGCCGCCTGACCGCGCCCGCCAACGTGCTGGTGGTGCCGGCGCGGCATTCGGCATCGATCTCGGTCAAGCTGCTGCAGGAAATGGCGGGGGCGACGGTGATCGGACCGATCCTGACGGGCGTGCCCAAGCCCATCCAGATCTGTTCGACCAATTCGACCGTCAGCGACATCCTGAACATGGCGGCCATCGCGGCGGGGGGCGTCGGCGCCGCCGGGTAAAGGCGCGGCCGCCCCTCAGGCGTTGCGGTCGAACTGGCGCTGCCTTTCGCGGAAACGCTCGCGATCCTCGGGGGTGTATTCGTCGATGCAGCGATGACAGCAGGCGCCCTCTTCGAATTCGGGGCGCTGGCGATCCTCGGGGGACAGGGGGCGGCGGCAGGCGTGGCACAGCTGGTGCCGGCCCTGCTGCAACCCGTGGCCCAGGCTGACGCGCTGGTCGAAGACGAAGCATTCGCCCTGCCACAGGCTGTCATCCTGCGGCACCTCCTGCAGGTATTTCAGGATGCCGCCCTTGAGGTGGAAGACATCCGTGACGCCCTGCGCCATCAGGAAATTGGTCGATTTCTCGCAGCGGATGCCGCCGGTGCAGAACATCGCGATCCGCTTGTTGTGGAAACGATGGGCGTTTTCCTCCCACCAGGCGGGAAAATCGCGAAAGCTGGCGGTGCCGGGATCGACCGCGCCCTGGAAGGTGCCGATCTGGACCTCGTAATCGTTGCGGGTGTCGATGACGGCGACATCGGGGGCGCTGATCAGCGCGTTCCAGTCCCGCGCTTCGACATAGCTGCCGACGGCGGCGGTGGGGTCCACGTCGGGCTGGCCCATGGTCACGATCTCGGCCTTCAGGCGGACCTTCATGCGGGCGAAGGGCGGGGTCGCCGCAGAGCTTTCCTTCCAGTCCAGCGCCGAAAATCCGGGCCAGGCGCGGATATGGGCCAGCACGGCGTCGATGCCCGCGCGGGGACCGGCAATGGTGCCGTTGATGCCCTCGGGGGCCAAAAGCAGGGTGCCGCAAAGGCCTTCGGCGCGGCACAGGTCCAGCAGCGGGGCCTGCCGGACCGCGGGGTCGGGAAGCCGGGCGAAATGATAAAGGGCGGCAACGGTCAGCATGGGCGTGATTTAGACAGCGCCAGCCCTCGGGGCAAGGGTCGCCGTCGCATCGGGGGTCGCATCGGGGCTTGACCATGGCTGCCCGGCCCCGGCTTACTGGGGACCCGGGGAAATGGCACAGGTGGACCATGGCAAACGCGCTGATCGTGATCGACATGCAGAACGATTTCTGCCCCGGCGGCAGCCTGGCGGTGCCGCATGGCGACCAGATCATCGACCCGATCAACCGCCTGATGCAGGATTTCGACGCCGTCATCCTGACCCAGGACTGGCACCCCGCCGATCACGCCAGCTTTGTCGACAACCACGAAGGCGCCGAACCCTTCAGCGTGACGCAGATGCCCTATGGCCCCCAGGTGCTGTGGCCGCGCCATTGCGTCATCGGCACGCCGGGTGCTGCCTTTCACCGCGATCTGACGGTCAAGCGGGCGGACATGGTGCTGCGCAAGGGCTTTCGCGCCGGAATCGACAGCTATTCCGCCTTTTACGAAAACGACCATGCGACGCCGACCGGCCTGGCGGGCTATCTGCGCGAACGCGGCATCACGCAACTGTCGCTGGTGGGGCTTGCCCATGATTTCTGCGTCGCCTGGAGCGCGATCGACGCCGCCAGGCTGGGCTTTGCGACGCAGGTGATCGAAGATGCCTGCCGGGCCATCGACATGGATGGCAGCCTGGCCGCGGCCCGCAAGGCCATGCGCGATGCGGGCGTCACGCTGGCCTGACGCGACTTGACGTGGGCTTGCGCCCCGATGCCGGAACGGGCACCAAAGGCGAAATGCCATAAGGAATGCGGTCATGGTCGATATCGCCACGCGCGTCTATAACCACAAGTGGAAGATCGACCCCATCGTGCGGTCCCTGATCGACACCGATTTCTACAAGCTGCTGATGTGCCAGTCGGTGTTTCGCAACCACCCCGATACCACCGTCACCTTCAGCCTGATCAACCGCAGCAAATCGGTGCGCCTGGCCGACATCATCGACGAGGGAGAGCTGCGCGAACAGCTGGACCATGTGCGCGACCTGTCCCTGACGCGCGGCGAAAGCACCTGGCTGCGCGGCAACACCTTTTATGGCAAGCGCCAGATGTTCCGACCCGACTTCATGGAATTTCTGGAGGGTCTGCGCCTGCCCGCCTATCACCTGCGCAAGCATGACGGGCAGTATGAACTGACCTTCGAGGGAAAGTGGCCCGAGGTGATGCTGTGGGAAATTCCGGCCCTGTCGATCCTGATGGAGCTGCGGTCCCGCGCCGTCCTGAAGGATATGGGCCGGTTCGAACTGCAGGTCCTTTATGCCCGCGCCATGACGCGTCTGTGGGAAAAGATCGAGACGCTGCGCCAGCTGGACGATCTGCGCATCGCCGATTTCGGGACCCGCCGCCGCCACAGCTTCCTGTGGCAGGACTGGGCCGTGCAGGCCATGATCGAGGGGTTGGGCGACCGGTTCACCGGCACCTCGAACTGCCTGATCGCCATGCATCGCGACATCGAGGCGATCGGCACGAACGCGCATGAACTGCCCATGGTCTATGCCGCGCTGGCCGAAACCGACGCGGCGCTGAAGCAGGCCCCCTATGACGTCCTGGCCGACTGGCACGAGGAACACGAGGGCAACTTGCGGATGATCCTGCCCGACACCTATGGCAGCGCGGGTTTCCTGAACGACGCGCCCGACTGGCTGGCGGGCTGGACCGGTATCCGCATCGACAGCGGCGATCCCGCCACGGGGGCGGAAACCGCCATCCGCTGGTGGAAGGACCGGGGCGAAGACCCGCGCCGCAAGCTGATCATCTTTTCCGACGGGCTGGATCAGGACCGGATCGTGGCGCTGCACAGGCAGTTCCACGGGCGGGTCAAGGTCAGCTTCGGCTGGGGCACGCTGCTGACCAACGATTTCCGCGGGCTGGTGCCGGGCGACGGGCTGGCGCCGTTCAGCCTGGTCTGCAAGGCGGTCGCAGCGAATGGCAGGCCCACGGTCAAGCTGTCGGACAACCCCGCCAAGGCCACCGGTCCCGCGGCCGAGATCGAACGCTACAAGCGGGTCTTCGGCGTCGGTGCCCAGGAAAGCCAGGCCGTCACGGTCTAGGGCCCGTCAGACGCCGGTCGCGCGCAGGACCAGCGCGCAGGCCAGCGCGCCCAGGGCCGCCGTGATCGGCAGGGTGATCAGCCATGCGGCCATGATCGTCACGACATGGCTGCGCCGGACCAGCATGCGACGGCGGGTTTCCTCGGCGGGCATGGCCTCGTGGCGGGCGTCACGGCGGCGGTCCAGCCATTCGCGGGCAAAGCCCACGCCGAAGATGCCCCCCACCGCGACATGCGTCGTCGATACCGGCAGGCCAAAGCCCGACGCCCCCAGCACCGTGACCGCCGTCGCCAGCGACACGCAGAAGGCACGCCCGGCATTCAGCTTGGTGATGCCGCTGCCGACCATGGTGACCAGCCGCCTTCCGAACAGCAGCGTGCCCGTGGCGATGGCCAGCCCCCCCCCGATCAGGATGGCCGCAGGCACCACCCCGATCTGGCCGCTGACCGCATGGCCCTGCAGGATGACCGAAAGCGGCCCGGCGATATTGCCGACATCGTTCGCCCCGTGGGCAAAGCCCATAATGACCACCGCGATCAGCAAGGCGGGGCGCAGCAGGCGCTTGGTGCTGGGCTTTTTGGGATGGTCCTTCAATTCGCGCAGCACGCCGCGATGGGTGATGCCATAGCCCGCGGCCCCGGCCAGGGCGGCGGCGGCCGGATAAAGCAGCATCAGCTGCGGCCCGTCGAAGATCAGGATGCAGACATAGACGGCAAAGGCGGCGCACATCGTCGCCACCATGCCCGGCAGCCACCGCAGGGCCGCCGCCCCCCGGTCAGGGGCATCGACCACATTGGCCCGCAGGAAGACCAGCAGCAGTGCCGCAAGCCCCCCCGCCACCAGGGGCGTCGCCACCCAGACCGAGGCGATCATCAGCACCGTCGTCCAGGCCACCGAGGACAGGCCAAGCGCCACCGCCCCTGCCCCCGTGATCCCGCCCACGATGGAATGCGAGGTGCTGACCGGCAGTCCGATCCCCGTCGCCAGCGTGATCCAGGACGCCGCCCCGATCAGCGCCGCGACCATGACCATCGGACCGCGGATGCCCTGGCTCAGCGGGGCCAGGTCGATGATGTCCCCTGCCAGCCTGTCCGAAACGGCGCCGCCTGCCAGAAAGGCACCCAGCAGCCCCGCCACCGCCACCAGCACCAGCCCCGGCAGCAGCGAGATCGCCCCGGCCCCGACCGCCGGCCCAAGCGAGTTCGCGACATCGTTCGACCCGATCGCCACACCCAGCCAGGCGGCCACGATCAGGCCCGCCCCTATTGCCAAAACCCCCGGCGCGGCCCCCGACAGCGCCAGGAAGACCAGAAGCCCGCCCACCAGCGACAGCACGCTCAGCCCCAGGCGCCAGACGGGGCGGAAGGCGTGCAGCTGGGCGACCTCGGCATGGGTGATGCGGCCAAGATCCTTGTCCAGGGTGCGAAAACTGGGGCGTGGGCTCATGCGGGGGACCGGGCCTCAGATCTGGAAATCATGGTGGGCCAGGGCGTTCAGCATCGTCTTCAATTCCGGTTCGACGACCATGTTGGCGGCGTCGGCGGGGGCGAACCAGCGGCGCTTGCGTTCGCTGGCCTCGGGGAAATCGTCGTGCAGCTTGTGGACCGACAGCAGGAAGACCCGCACCTCGACCGGGACGGCAAAGCCGCGATTCTGGTCCTTGTCATAGGTAAAGCGCCCCAGTTCCCGTGCGGAGATGTCGCCGCGAACGCCAGCTTCCTCCCAGGCTTCCTGGGCGGCAGCGCCGGGCAGGCTGCGTCCGGCCATCGGCCAACCCTTGGGGATGACCCACCGCCCCGTGTCGCGGCTGGTGATCAGCAGCACCTTGCGCGCGACCGGGTCGCAGCAGACCGCACCCACCTGCATCGACACCGGCCTGCGCCCCAGCAGCATGTCCAATGATCGTCCAAACCAGCTCATTCTGCGTCATCCACCTTGCCGCGCATCGCCTTGACGCCCGACCGCACGGTCTTGGCCTTCAGGCGGCGGCGCTGGCTGCCCAGGGTGGGGCGGGTCGCGAGGCGCCGCTTGGGGGCGGTCAGGGCCTGACGGATCAGTTCGGCCAGGCGTTCGCGCGCCAATTCGCGGTTGCGCGCCTGGCTGCGGGTTTCCTGCGCCAGGATCAGCAGCGCGCCTTCCGAGGTCCAGCGCCGTCCGGCCAGCCGTTGCAGGCGGCGCTTGACGGGATCGGACAGGTTCGGCGACCGCGCGGCCTCGAACCGCAATTCGACCGCGGTTTCAACCTTGTTCACGTTCTGCCCACCCGGGCCTTGCGACCGGGTGAACTGTTCGGAAAGCTCCCATTCCTCGATGGAGATGTTGTCGGTGACATAAAGCATAACCACAGGATATGGCGCGTTTCCCGCTCAGTTAAAGCGCAAACCGGTTAATTTACGGTAAATATGGACACTAATCGGTCAGCAGGCGGCTTGCAGCCTGTTCGGGCCAGTGTACGAAGGGCAGAACGGCCCCATCGGCGCGACTTTGACGCACGCGCGACAGATCGACGTCCGTGATAACCCAGCCCGGTTCGTCCATCGCGCCCTCCGCAATGATGCCGGTTTCGGGCCAGAACCCGTCGGGCGGACCATAAATCGCTGCCCGCCCCCGGTTTTCGTCCAGCGCGGGCATCCAGTCGCAGGCACCCACCGTGGGCGCCTGAACCACCACACATTGGCTTTCCAGCGCCCGCGCCATCGCCCCGATGCGCACCCGGTGGAACCCCGCCACTGTATCGGTGCAGCTGGGCACCAGCAGCAGTTCCGCCCCGGCTTCGGCCAGGATGCGCCCCAGCAGGGGAAATTCGCTGTCATAACAGATCAGGATGCCGATCCGTCCCACAGCCGTGTCGAAGATCCGCAAGCCCGGACCGCCTGTCACGTCCCAGTCCTCCCGCTCGAATCGGGTCATGATCTGCTTGTCCTGATGGCCGATGACGCCGTCGGGACCATAGAGCACGGCGCGGTTCACCGGGCGCGGCCCGTCAAAGACCGGACCGGACCCTGCAAGGATATGACAGCCATGTTCCGCCGCCAGCGCCGCATGCAGATCGCGCACGGCATCGGCATGACGCGCGACCTGATGCAGGCCGGCCTCCAGATCGCCCGCCACGTCGCGTCCGCCCAGCGAGGCCAGTTCCATCGCCGCATATTCCGGAAAGACCAGCAGATCGGCCCCCTTCGCCTCTGCAACCCAGCGGCCGATCTTGGATGCATAGACGTCGAAATTGTCGAACCAGTCGATGGGATAGGCGGCAGCGGCGATCTTCACAGGGCTTTCATCCAGAATTGCAGCGGCTTGTCGGTTTCCTCGGGCTGACCGATATCCTTCCAGGCAAAGCGCGCGATCACCCCCGGCAGCGGGGCATAGCCGCGCTTGCGCCAGAACGGGTCCAGCGGGCGGTAATCGGCCGGGCGCGCGGGATGGTCGTCCGGGCGGATCACGCTGCAGAAGGCGCTGTAGCGGTGACCCAGGGCACGCGCATGATCCTCGCGCGCGTCAAAGAAGGCGTGACCGATGCCCCGCCCGCGATATTCGGGCAAGAGCGCCGATTCGGCACAATAGAAGATGTCGGACAGATCCTCGGGGCGATCCTGGAAGGCGGCGGCGAAATCGGCGGCATGGTCGGCCATCGGCGCCCCCGTGGCCGCGCCCACGATGCGGTCGCCGTCCAGGGCCGCCACCACGACCGCGCCTGGCGAGAGATAGGCCTGCAGGTATTCACGTTCGTAATCTTCATCCCCGTCGTAGCGGTAGGGCCAGTCGCGAAAAACGGTCATCCGCAACCGCGCCACGTCCTCCAGCGCATCGGCCAGCGCCTGTCCCGTCAGGACACGCGTCGCGACGCTCATCCGCCGACCTGCCGCATCCAGTCGGCCAGGTTGTAATAGGTGGTGACGCGGGCGATCTTGCCGTCGCGGATGGTGAAGAACGCCCCGGCAGGCAGGCGATAGGTCTGGCCATCGGCGGGGGGCAGGCCCTCATCCGTCTTCAGATAGGTGCCGTTCACGACGAATTCGGCGGCCGCGCGATCGCCATTGGCCATGATGACCATGTCGGTCAGGTTTTCACGATAGCATTCGGTCATATGGGCGTTGAACGCCGCGAACAGGTCGCGTCCCTTGCGGATCTGCCCTTCATTGACATGATGTTCCACGTCATCGTGAAGAAGGTCCAGCATCCGATCCGTCTGACCGGCGTTGAAGGCATCGTAATAGGTCTGGATGAGGGTGATGGCGTCCATGGATGTCCTCTTGGGTGTTCAAAGGCAATTTAGCGCTGCAGGCATGCGTCGTCACCTGCTTCCAAGGTTGCAGGTGGGCATTTCATCCCCTCGGCAAGCCGATCTCTTGAATTTGGGCGCGAACCTGTTAGCGCTGATATCAACAATACCATCGGAGGACCCGGAATGACCGGAAAAGATCAGCTAGGCAGGCGCGAGATCACCTGCTTCAAGGCTTACGACGTGCGCGGCGAACTGGGCAAGAACCTGGACCCCGATGTCGCCTATCGCATCGGTCGCGCCTTTGCGCAGGCGCGCAGCGCCAAGCGCGTGGTCGTGGGCCGCGACAGCCGCGAATCCTCGCCCGAACTGGCAAAGGCCCTGATCGAGGGGCTGACCGATGGCGGCGCCGACGTGCTGGACCTGGGTCTGGCCGGAACCGAGGAAGTGTATTTCCACACCGGCAACCAGGATACCGATGGCGGGATCGAGGTCACAGCCTCGCACAACCCGATCAACTACAACGGCATGAAGATCGTGGGCCGCGGCTCGGCGCCGCTTGATCCCGCGACCGAACTGCCGCCCATCGTCGATCTGGCGACCAATGGCGATTTCGCCCCCGCCACCAAGGGCAGCGTCACCGATTTCAGCGATGCCCGCGCCGAATACGCATCGCGCATGGCCGATTTCGTCGATATCGACGCGCTGCGCCCGATGAAGATCCTGGTCAATGCGGGCAATGGCACCGCCGGCCCGACCTTCGACGCCATCGCCGCCGAACTGGAACGCCGCGGCGCGCCGCTGACCTTCGTGCGCATGCATCATGACGTCGACAGCAGCTTTCCGAACGGCATCCCGAACCCGCTGCTGGACGAGAACCAGCCCCCCACCGTCGAACGCATGATCGCCGAAAACGCTGATCTGGGCGTCGCATGGGACGGCGATTTCGACCGTTGCTTCTTCTTTGACGAGAACGGGCGCTTCATCCCCGGCGAATATATCGTCGGCCTTCTGGGCGCGGCCTTCCTAGAAAAATCGCCGGGCGAAAAGATCGTGCATGACCCCCGCGTCATCATGAACACCCGCGCCATGATCGAGGAAGCCGGCGGCGAGGCCGTCGTCAGCAAGACCGGCCACGCCTTCATCAAGCGCAAGATGCGCGACGTCAGCGCCATCTATGGCGGCGAGATGTCGGCCCACCATTACTTCCGCGATTTCTATTACTGCGACAGCGGCATGATTCCGTGGCTGTTGATGATCGAACTGCTGTCGCGCAAGGGCAAGACCCTGGCCGAGCTGCTGGAGGAGCGTATGCGTCTTTATCCGTCATCCGGAGAGACGAACTATACCATCGCCGACCCGGACGCGGCCATCGCGCGCCTGATCGACACCTATGAGGCCAAGGCCGACAGCCGCGACGATCTGGACGGCGTGTCGCTGAACTTTGGCAGCTGGCGCTTCAACCTGCGCAAGTCGAACACCGAACCGGTGGTGCGCCTGAACGTCGAAGCCGATGGCGATGCGGCGCTGGTGCGCGAAAAGCAGGCCGAACTGGCGGCGCTGCTGAAAGCCTGATCCCGGAGGGGGCCGCATCACCCGATGCGGCCCTGTCACCTTACGCCGGGTCTTCGAACCCGAAGGCGATGTAATCGCGCAGATAGGCCGCCCGCGCCGCCTCGATCAGCGGCTTGCGCAGCAGGAATTCCGGCATCGCGTCACTGTCCAGATGATGCAGCCCGGCATCTGCCACCCCCGCCGCCCCTGACAGCACCGCCATGTCCTGCATCAGCCGATCTTCGCGGATCAGCATGTCAGGCGTGGAAAAGCGCGCAAAGCCCGATATCACCTCGGATTGGCTGGCCCAGCCGGCATAGGTGGGCAGCGTGGTCTGGCCGTTCAGGTTGCGGCGCAGGAAGTTCAGGAAGGGCTTGAACAGGTCCAGCTGCGCATCCTGCGACAGCCCCGCCAGATCCCGGTCATCGGGCAGCGGGACCCGCTGGACGTCGCGCAGCAGCTGACGCAGTTCGGGCGGCCCTTCGGTCAGGACCTGCCGGAAGGCGTGCCAGGCGCGATGCAGCGGATGGCGCAGGACGGTAAAGCTGCGATGGCCAGGATGCTTGCGCTTCCATTGGCGCAGGCTGGACTGGGTGAAGTCCTGCTGAACCTCGCCCAGCCGGGCCATCCAGTCGCGGATCAGCGGCCCCGGCCCGCAGCGCACCGGCATATAGATCAGCCCCTGCCCGGCCCCGACGGCGGCAAAGCTGGGCACCGACGGGCCGCGGCGCGGTTCGAAATTCGGGATGCGGCGCAGGATGAAGGGATCGACCTGCTGCAGATCCTGCTGCATCTGGTCGAAATTTTGAACCTTTTCGGCCAGTTCGCGCGGGTTTTGCGGGACCTGGTCGCGGGCCGGCTCCAAGCGGCCCACATCGGTGCGGCCCATCCAATGCGCCAGCCCCGTCATCACGTCGGCATCGCGCAGATCCTCGTATCCCAGCCAGAACCCCGTCTGCCCCGACACCTGCAGGCGGTGCAGCACCCGCGCCTGGAACCGTTCGACCGCGTCCAGCATCTGACGGAATTCGGGGCCGTCATAGGTGATGGACGCGGGAATGGGGGTCTCGGTCTCGTTCAGCTTCCACTGGTTGGTTTCCCATGCCAGCCGGGTCGAGACATAGCTGTCCAGCGGGTTGCGCGTCAGGATGATCTTGGCGCAGCTGGCGTCGTTCATGATGGCATCGAAGACGCGCGGATCGTGATCGTGGAAATAGCGAAAGCCCGACATGTGTCCGGGCTTGTCGATCAGCCGCTTCAACAGGGCCATCGGATCGGCCTCGCGCTCGGCGCGGGTCACGCCCTCCAGTTCATCCTTGTCAGGCCAGCCCATCATGTAGGGGTTGAAGGCCTCGCCGAAGCAGGTGACGCCGCGCAGCCCGTTCAGGGTCGCCTCCAGCAGGTTCGAGCCTGTCCGCATCTCGGCAAAGATCACGAAGCTGCGAAACGGTTCGGTCATTCGGCGGCCGTCCTTTCAGACAGGGATGGATCGACAAGCGGCAGGCCGTCGCCCGACAGGCGCGGCTTCAGCCCGGAATTGCGCAGCCTGCGCAGCAATTCGGACAACCCGTCCAGATTGCGCATCCGCGGCATGCTGTCCAGCAGGTCCGGCGTCACGGGCATCTGCTGCAGCGCCTGCATGATGATCCCCTGCGGGCGTGCCAGAAAATCGTTCAGCTCGTGGACCTGGACCCGCGCCTTGACCCAGACCGAGTTCAGCACCTCAAGATGCTCGGTCTCGGCGCGCTGCAGGATCGCGGTGACGCGGCGGATGTCGTCGAAGGGCATGTCCGATTCCAGCAGCGGCAACATCCAGGCGCCGGTGACGACATGGATATGGGCATTGGGATCGGTGGCCATGAACCAGTTCAGCGCCTGGTTGTCGCGCGGGCTGGTCTGGAAGACCTGCATGCGCGACGTGATGCGGATCAGCGCCGTCAGAAACCCCTGCGGATCGCGGTCGCGGATCTGGGGGTTGGACGAGATCGCCCCCGGCCCGATCCGCGGACGGCCCGCGAATTCCACGATTTCCGGGGAAAAGAGATGGCCGTGGATGTCGGCATCGATGATGCCCGCCAGCCATGCCTCGAATTCGGGAAAGATGTCGGTGAAGCCCTGAAAGACCGCATAGGGCGCCGAGGTCTTGCCGTTTTCGCTGTCCTTGCGCGGATAGCGGCTCTGCATATAGAGGCCTGGCCGCCCTTGCGTGCGGCGGCGCACGGTGCGGCTGATCATCCGTTCAAACCGCTGCGGCTGCGGGGGACGCAGCGCGGGACCGGCCGTCCGCGCGACGGGAAACTGCTCCAGCAGCAGGGACGCCCCCGGCCAGATCTTGCGCGCCACGAAGCAATGCGATTCTTCCAGCATGCGCGCGTGATCGTCGTAAAGCTGATAGGGACGCCCGTCCTGGTCGAACTTGGCAAGCGTCAGGCTGTGGCTTTCGATGCGCATCGCATGGCGGCGCGCCAGCGTCTGGAAATAGCTTTCATCGGGAATCCAGGTCAGGCGGAAATAGCGGTCGAATTCCGCCCGACGCGGATCGCCCAGGATCGCGCGCAGGGTCGAGGCCGTCAGGCACCACCATTGCGACCCCAGATAGGGGACGATGCCCTTGGGCGGGCTGCGTCTGATCTTCAGGCGGCGCTGCCAGTCCACCAGCCGGTCGAACAGCCAGCGTTGCCGCCGCCAGTCCAGCGGATAATAGAGCGTGAAGCGTTCCTCGTTCAGGCCGCCGATCGTCCAGCCCACATCATTGGCGCTGACGCTTTCGATATGATCGCGCTGCGGGTCCAGGGCCAGGTATTCGCACAGCTCGGCCACGGGACGCAGGGGCAGGCAGGACCCCGAGGCCAGATAGACATGGGTCAGGTCGGGGTGCCGCTCCAGCAGCAGCTGCGCGGCATCCTGCGTGGCCTCGATCAGCGAAAATCGCCCCCAGTCGCAGGACACGCGCCGGGAATAGATGATCCCCGGCAGATCCTGCAGCGTTTCCTTCATGATGGCGACCGCCTTGGCCGGGGCCTTGGCGTCGATATGGATGGCGACCCTGGCGCCGCCTTCGACCCAGATGCGCGCCATATGGGCCGCGACCTGCAGCTGGGCGTGACACAGCAGCACCACCCCCAGGCGGATGTCGGCGGCACCCGTCATGCCCAGTTCCCGCGCGATATCAGGCCAAGATCCTCAAGCTGGCGCCAGTCGGTGTATTCGCGCGATTCGCTGCACCACAGGTTGGTCCCCTTGGACAGCCCGGCGTGATAGGCCTTGTATTCCTTGCTGTTGGCATAATGCTGACGACGGTCCAGTTCCTCGGCGGATTTTTCGGCGAAGGTCGACAGGAACTTGGCATGCAGCAGGCAACCCGACGCCTGTTCGCCGCCATCCTCGTCATAGACCTGGTTGAGGAATTTCGGCAGCAGCAGGTGGGTCGAACTGACATAGGCATAGCGCCACGACCATTTGACCAGCGGCGTCTTGTTCAGCGCCGGCCCCGAAATCGGATCCGATGAAAAGAAGTTCCGCGTCCGTGGCCCGCCCTGGATCCACAGGTTGCCGTAATACCAGTTCTTGGTGATCGTATAATTCGCCGGGTCGAACCATTTGGCGATGGCGAAGGGATCGGTGCCCTCCTCATAGGGCTCGTCCTCGATATTGCCGCGCGGATACATGTCCAGCAGCATGGCCGGAAAGGACCGCCGACCCGATGCGTCCAGCCAATCGGTCAGCGCCTGCAAGGGCCGCGTGTCGCAATGCGGATAGATCAGGAATTCGTCGGGATCGATCGTCAGGCACCAATGCCCGTCGCCGTATTTCATCAGCAGCCGGTTGATCCAGTCCATCCCGAAGCGCGCCCGCTTGTATCCGGCGTTGGTCCACCACAGCGACACGTCGGGTTGTTCGGCCAGGTAATTGCCGCTGCCGTCATTGCTGTTGTTGTTGACGAACAGAAAATGCTTCACCCCAAGGTTGCGGTAATAATCCAGGAAGAAGGGCAGGCGGACGCGTTCGTTGCGCATGGTGACAAAGGCCAGGACGTCGCCCTTGCGGATCTGGCCGGTGCGGTTGACGATCGTCTTCAGGGCGCGGCGACGGTTGAAGGCCCGCGCGATCATGTACTGGCGTTCGATCCGGCGACGCAGCCGATCCGAGATGGGCAGTTTAGAGATACGCATCGCCACCGCCGACCGAATTTCGTGAGTTCCGCAACCAAGTCATCATACCAAGCAATGTGCTGCATGCATCCGCTTGGCAAGGTTTTTTCAGGAATCCTGGACGTCCGTCCAGTCCCCTGTGCCCATCAGGCCCAGCTGCACCAGTTGACGCCAACCCGTCAGGCGCTGCGAATTCGCATCGCGCAGGACCGGTCCCCGCGCCACCGCGCGATGATAATCGGCATAGGCCTCGGGGCGGGCGAAGTGCTGGCGGCGGGTCAGTTCCTCGGTGGATTTTTCGACGATGCCGGGCAGGAACTTGCCATGCAGCAGAACCCCCGACAGCCGCCCGTCACCCGGCCCGTCGTAAAGGTCGTTCAACCGTGGCGGCAGGAGCGAATGGGTCGAATTCACATAAACCTGCCGCCAGTTCCAGCGCATCAAGGGCAGCTTGTTCAAGGTCGGGGACCGCACCGGATCGTCGGCAAAGAAAGCTCTTTCGCGCACCCCGCCCTGCACCCACAGGTTGCGTCGCGGCATCATCCGCCGCGCGCGATAGGGGCCGGGGTCGAACCAGGACAGCCGCTGCGCCAGGGGGGCGCCCTCGGGGGCATCCGCGCTGCCCACGGGCCCGTCCGGATACAGATCCAGCATCAGCGCCCCCATCCCGGCGATCCCCTGCGCCTGAAGATGCGCGACCAGCTGTGGCAGAGGGCGGGTGTCGTGATGGGGATAGATCAGCAATTCGTCGGCATCGACCGTGACGCACCAATGGCCGTGCCCATGCCGCATCAGCAGCGCGTTGGTCCAGTCCAACCCAAATCGGGCCGCGCGATAGCTGGCCTTGCTGTGCCACAGCGACACATCGGGCTGTGCCGCCAAAAGCCCGTCGGACCCGTCATCGCTGGCATTGTCCACGATCAGGAAATGCGCGGCCCCCAATCGACGGTAGTGGTCCAGAAAACCAGGCAGATGCGAAATTTCATTGCGCAGCGTCGTCACGACCAGGATGTCGTCGGGTCCGATCGCCCCGGTCCGGTCGGCGATGGGCTGCAGATCGCGGCGCGCCTTGATGGCGCGCCACATCAGTTCACGTCGCTTCCACCGGGCACGATAGACCTGCCAGGCGTGGCGAAGCGAGCCGCGGCTCACTGTTGATAGTCGCCCGCCTGATGCCAGCGCCATGCATCGGCGATCATCTGCTTCATGGTGGACCGGTCGGGGGTCCAGCCCAGGTCGGTCTTGGCGCGTTGGCTGCCGCAGACCATCTTGACGGCATCGCCGCCACGGCGCGGGCCGTCGACCATGGGAACCTGCCGGTTCGTGACGTGGCGGGTGGCATCCACGACCTCGCGGACCGAGAAGCCGTCGCCCGTGCCCAGACAAAAGACGCGGCTGCCCTTGTCGGCCTGCAGCCATTCCAGGCCCTTCACATGCGCATCGACCAGGTCCATCACATGGACATAATCGCGGATGCAGGTGCCGTCCGGCGTGGGATAATCCGTGCCGTGGATGGTCAGCGCCGACCGCTTGCCATCGACCGCGTCCAGAATCAGCGGGATCAGGTGCGTTTCGGGGCGGTGGAACTCTCCGACCTCGCCATCGGGATCGGCACCCGCGACGTTGAAGTAGCGGAAGATCACGTGGCGCAGCCCGTGGGACGCCTCGAAATCCACCAGCATGTCCTCGATGGCGCGTTTGCTGGCGCCATAGGCGTTCAACGGAGCCTGCGGTGTATCCTCGTTCAGGATCTCTCCGTCGCGATCACCATAGGTGGCGCAGGTCGAGCTGAAGACGAAGTTCATGCAACCCGCCGCAATCGCCGCCTCGATCAGGTTCAGCGACCCCGAAACGTTGTTGCGCCAGTATTTGCCCGGCTCGGCCATCGCCTCGCCCACCTGGCTCAGCGCCGCGAAATGCAGCACGGCCACGGGCCGGTACTCGGCGAATGCCGCGTCCAGCGCCGCGCGGTCCATCAGATCGGCTTCGACCAGCGGGCCGAACTTGACCGCGTCGCGCCAACCGGTCGTCAGGTTGTCCAAGGTGACGGGCACGAAGCCCGCCCGTGAAAGCGCCTTGCACGCGTGCGAGCCGATATAGCCCGCACCGCCGGTCACCAGGACGTTCCGGGTCATCAGATCACTCGGCCGCACGGTTCGTGGACATGACGTGATGCAGGTATTCGGCGAATTCGTCGCGCAGCTCCTCGCGCTCTAGGCCGAAGGCGACGGTGGCCTGCAGGAAGCCCGCCTTGGACCCGCAATCGAAGCGCTGGCCGCGGAAGCGCAGGCCAAAGACGTCGCGCCCGGCCTCGATCTCCTCGGCGATGGCGTCGGTCAGCTGGATCTCTCCGCCCGCGCCCTGCTTCAGCTTGTTGAGGTTCTTCATGACGGTCGGTGCCAGGATATAGCGGCCGATCACCGCCAGATTCGACGGCTGCGTGCCCATCGCGGGCTTTTCGACCATGCCCTTGGCGCGGACGATCGCGCCCATATCCTCGGCCACGTCCAGAACGCCATAGGCGGATGCCTTTTCCGGGGCGACCTCCATCGTGGCGACCATGCTGCCGCCGGTCTCGCCATAGGCTTCGATCATCTGCTGCAGGCAGGGCGGTTCGCCCTGGATGACGTCGTCGGTCAGCACGACGGCGAAGGGCTCGTCATCGGACAGCAGGCGACGGGCGCACCACACGGCATGGCCGAGGCCCAGCGCCTTGTGCTGGCGGATATAGGCGATGGCGCCCGAATCCATGTTGGTCTGGCGCAGGGTTTCCAGCAGCTTGTCCTTGCCGGCCTTCTTCAGGTTCGATTCCAGCTCGTGCGAATGATCGAAATAGTCTTCCAGCGCGCCCTT
This sequence comes from Paracoccus sp. SM22M-07, assembly GCF_001887735.1. Taxonomy (NCBI): domain Bacteria; kingdom Pseudomonadati; phylum Pseudomonadota; class Alphaproteobacteria; order Rhodobacterales; family Paracoccaceae; genus Paracoccus; species Paracoccus sp. SM22M-07. The sequence goes on along the minus strand of NZ_JPKW01000008.1, from coordinate 46,928 downwards.
GCCCCGCGAGGTGACGAAGATGAATTCCTTGATACCGGCAGCGCGGGCCTCGTCGATCGCGTATTGGATCAGCGGCTTGTCGACCAGGGACAGGATTTCCTTCGGAATGCTCTTCGTGGCGGGAAGGAAGCGTGTTCCCAAACCCGCGACCGGAAAGATGGCTTTTGTAACCTTGCGACCCATTTCAACTACCTCTGATAACGTGACGGACCAGGCGGCCGCCCTAATTGCAGCCACTGCCTACACGCAGGGGCCTGAAATTCAATAGACAGACTATATTCTGGGCAGTTACCCGCCAAGCCATTCTGCCGGAATGCTACAAATGTTTAACATTTATCGCCCAAGGGACCGGCAGTGCTGATGGCGGGGCGGTCACTGAAGACCCATATCGGACATCATCTGTTCAAGCCGCTCAACATCCTGCGGGTTGTTCAGTTCCCAGAATTGACGCCCCCGGGCCTCGACCTTGACGCAAAGGACAGGTCGGCCGCGCTCCAGAAAGCGCAGCTGTTCCAGCCCTTCCAGCTTTTCCAGCGTGCCTTCCGGCCAGGCCGCATAGGCCGCAAGCGCCGCGGGGCGATAGGCATAGACGCCCACATGATGAAAGACCGGGCTGTCGGCATCGTCGTCGATGTCGCCCGGCACGAAGGGCACGACTTCCTTGGAGAAATAGAGCGCCTGCCCGTCATGCCCGAAGACCGCCGTGGTGCCGCCCACGCGTCCGGCATGGCGATCGGCGATCAGGTCGGCGCGCATCCGGCCCGAACAGCGCAGGACCGGCGTGGCCACCTGGGCCTCGGGGGCGGCGCGCAGGCCCGCGACCAGGTCCTCGACGAACCAGGCGGGGGTCAGCGGCGCGTCGCCCTGCAGGTTCACGACGATCTCGTGGGTGATGCCCAGGTTGGCGATCGCCTCGGCGCAGCGTTCGGTACCGTTGCGGCATCCGGTGCTGGTCATCACGACCTGGGCGCCGAAACCTTCGGCATGGTCGCGGATGCGGTCGTCATCGGTGGCGACGACCACAAGGTCCACGCCGGACACCGCCATGGCCGCGTCCCAGCTGCGCCGGATCAGGCTGCGCGCCGCGCCGCCCGCGCCGCGCAATTCGACCAGCGGCTTGCCCGGATAGCGAGTCGAGGCATGGCGGGCGGGGATGACGATGACGACCGACATCTTACGATTTCGCCAGCAGGACGCCGGGGGCGTAGGCGATGAAGAAGGGGTTCTCGAAGCCCGGCTTGCCATAGACGAAGGTGCTGTGGTCGTCGAAGCGCACCATCTCGCCGCCCGCGCCGCGCAGGACGGCGTCACCGGCGGCCGTGTCCCATTCCATCGTCCGCCCCAGCCGCGGATAGAGATCCGCCTCGCCCGTGGCGACCAGGCAGAATTTCAGCGACGACCCGGCGCTGGTCATGTCGCGCACCGCGTACTGGCCGATATAGGCGTCGGTGGCCGCATCGCGATGCGACTTGGAGGCCACGACCAGCAGCGCGCGGTTGTCGGGCATGGCGTTGACGCCGATCGGTTCGACCTTGCCGGGGGCCTCGCCGAAGGGGGCCTTCTCCTCGACCGACATGCCGTCGGCGGCGGTATAGAACAGCCGGTTCTTGGCGGGGGCATAAACCACGCCCCGGACCGGCACGCCGTTTTCCACATAGGCGATGTTGACGGTGAAATCGCCGCGGCGCTGGACGAATTCCTTGGTGCCGTCCAGGGGATCGACGATCAGGAAGGTCGACAGCGACTGGCCATGGGTCTCGGCCTGTTCCTCGGTCACCAGGGCGATGTCGGGAAAGGCCTCGCGCAGGCCGGCCGAGATGATCGCATCGGCGGCCTCGTCGGCCTCGGTCACGGGCGAATCGTCGGCCTTGGTGCGGGTTTCGAAATCATCGGACTGATAGATTTCCATGATCCGCTCGCCTGCCAGCAGGGCAAGGCGGCGCATTTCGGTGGTCAATCGGTCGAATTGCATTCACTTTCCTTTACGTGGCGGGGCCGGTCCGGCCATGCCGGATTGTCTGGGTGTGCTGCCATCCTTATGCTGTGCCGCGGGGATATCGGCAAGCACCGCCACCGTGGCAGCCCCGATGCTGCGACAATCCCGCATCAATTCAAGGCCAAGGGGTCGGAATGCTGTTCAAGCAACGTCAAAGCCGCAACATGGCCCAGGCCGCCTTCACGACGCTGGCGCTGATCTATCACCAGACCGTCTACAACCTGCGGACCGAACACCGAAACGCGGCGGTCGGGCTGCTGCTGACCATCGTCCAGACATCGCTGTTCATGCTGGTCTTCCTGGCGCTTTATGCGCTGGTGGGCATCAAGACGGCGCCGCTGCGGGGCGACTTCCTCCTCTATATCATGTCGGGGATCTTCGTCTTCATGCTGCATGTGCAGGCGGTGGGGGCGGTGTCGGCCAGCCATTCCGTCTCATCGGGGATCATCAAGCACGAACCGCTGAACGCGGCGGTGCTGATCTCGGGGGCGGCGCTGGCGATCCTCTACAAGCAGGCGATCAGCATCATCGTGCTGCTGCTGGCCTATCACGTGCTGTTCAAGCCGATCACCATCTATGACCCCCTGGGCGCGGCGGCGCTGTTCCTGCTGGCCTGGTTTTCGGGGTGCTGCGTGGGGCTGGTCTTTCTGGGGATCAGGCCCTGGTCGCCCGCCACCGCCAAGGTGCTGACGACGCTGTACCAGCGGGTAAACATGTTCGCCTCGGGCAAGTTCTTCGTGGCCAACACCATGCCGAACTTCATCCTGCCCTGGTTCATCTGGAATCCGCTGTTCCACCTGATCGACCAGGAACGCGGCTTCCTGTTCATCAACTATTCGCCGCACAAGACGGTGCTTCTGTATCCGCTGTGGTTTTCCATCGCGATGCTGATGATCGGGCTCTTGATCAACTTCACCACCCGCAAGCACGAATCGATCAGCTGGGCCGCCACGCAGTAGGATTGTTTCCCGCAAGGCCGCAAAAGGCGGCACAGGGGGCCGATTTTGCGCCGCCGCGGTGCTTGCGGGGCTGAATTGCATCCCTATATACACCCCCGAAGCAGTCCGGAGGTTCCGGGCCTAATTCAAAGCAAGGGATCGGGCCGCGGGGGCCAAAACGGACCCGAGGCTCACAATATCGCCGCAAGAGAGGTTATATTCATATGTCTAAAGTCATCGGCATCGACCTTGGCACCACCAACAGCTGCGTGGCCATCATGGACGGCAGCCAGCCCAAGGTCATCGAAAACAGCGAAGGCGCACGCACCACGCCCTCGATCGTGGGTTTCACGGATGGCGAACGTCTGGTCGGCCAGCCCGCCAAGCGTCAGGCCGTGACGAACCCCAGCAACACCGTCTTTGCCGTCAAGCGCCTGATCGGCCGTCGCATCGGTGACGAAGCCGTGGAAAAAGACCGCAAGCTGGTTCCCTACAGCATTGTCGACGGCGGCAATGGCGACGCATGGGTCCAGGTCAAGGATGAGAATTACTCTCCTTCGCAGGTCAGCGCGATGATCCTTCAGAAGATGAAGGAAACCGCCGAATCCTATCTGGGCGAGACCGTGACCCAGGCCGTGATCACCGTTCCGGCCTATTTCAACGACGCCCAGCGTCAGGCCACCAAGGATGCGGGCAAGATCGCCGGCCTTGAAGTCCTGCGCATCATCAACGAGCCGACCGCGGCTGCCCTGGCCTATGGCCTGGACAAGAAAGAGACCAAGACCATCGCGGTCTATGACCTTGGCGGCGGTACTTTCGACATCACCATCCTGGAAATCGACGACGGCCTGTTCGAGGTCAAGTCGACCAACGGCGACACCTTCCTGGGTGGCGAAGATTTCGACATGCGGATCGTCAACTATCTGGCTGACGAGTTCAAGAAAGAGCATGGCGTCGACCTGACCAAGGACAAGATGGCCCTTCAGCGCCTGAAGGAAGCCGCCGAGAAGGCCAAGATCGAACTGTCCAGCAGCAGCCAGACCGAGATCAACCAGCCCTTCATCAGCATGGGCAGCAACGGCCAGCCGCTGCACATGGTCATGAAACTGACCCGCGCCAAACTGGAAAGCCTGGTCGCCGACCTGATCAAGCGCACCATGAAGCCCGTTCAGGACGCGCTGAAGGATGCCGGCTGCGCCAAGGGCGAGATCGACGAAATCGTTCTGGTCGGCGGCATGACCCGCATGCCCAAGGTCGTGCAGGAAGTGACCGAGTTCTTCGGCAAGGAACCCCATAAGGGCGTGAACCCCGACGAAGTCGTGGCACTGGGCGCCGCCATTCAGGCCGGCGTGTTGCAGGGTGACGTCAAGGATGTCGTTCTGCTGGACGTGACGCCGCTGTCCCTGGGCATCGAGACCCTGGGTGGAGTCTTTACCCGCCTGATCGACCGCAACACGACGATCCCGACCAAGAAGTCGCAGATCTTCTCGACCGCCGAGGATAACCAGAACGCCGTGACGATCCGGGTTTTCCAGGGCGAGCGCGAGATGGCCGCCGACAACAAGATGCTGGGTCAGTTCAACCTGGAGGACATTCCGCCCGCACCGCGCGGCATGCCCCAGATCGAGGTGACCTTCGACATCGACGCCAACGGCATCGTCTCGGTTTCGGCCAAGGACAAGGGCACCGGCAAGGAACAGAACATCACCATCCAGGCTTCGGGCGGTCTGACCGACGAAGACATCCAGCGGATGGTCGATGATGCGGAATCCAACGCCGAGGCCGACAAGAACCGTCGCGAACTGGTCGAGGCCCGCAACCAGGCCGAAAGCCTGATCCATTCGACCAAGAAGTCGCTGGCCGACCATGGCGACAAGGTCGACAGCTCGACCGTCGAAGCCATCGAACTGGCCGTCGGCGCCTTGGAAGAGGCCCTGAAATCCGAGGATTCGGGCAAGATCCGTTCGGGCATCCAGAACGTCATGGACGCCTCGATGCGCCTGGGTGAGGCCATCTACAAGGCCCAGGAAGGCAACGACGAAGCCGCCTCGTCCGAGGATACCGAACGCGAGGTTGACGAGGATATCGTGGACGCCGATTTCGAAGATCTGGGCGAAGACAAGAAGCGCGGCTGATCGGGGCCGACTCTCAAAAAGGGGCCGGTCTGCTTTCGCGGACCGGCCCGCGTTTTTTGGGACAATTGAACAGGACGACACATGAGCAAGCGTTGCTATTACGAGGTGCTCGGGGTCAGCCGCGGGGCTTCGGCCGACGAGATCAAGAAGGCCTATCGCACCAAGGCCAAGGAATTGCATCCCGACCGCAACCCGGACGACGCCTCGGCCGAAGCCCGCTTCAAGGAAGCGAACGAGGCCTATGACTGCCTGAAGGACGACCAGAAGAAATCCGCCTATGACCGCTTCGGCCATGCCGCCTTCGAAGGTGGCGGCGGCGGCTTCGGTGGTGGCTTCGGCGGTCGCGGCGGTGCCGGTCAGGGCGATTTCGGATCGGCCTTCGCGGATGTCTTCGAAGACCTTTTCGGCGACATGATGGGTGGACGTCGCGCAGGCGGCGGCGGTCGGTCGCGCGCACAGCGCGGTCAGGACCTGCGCTATAACCTGCGGGTGTCGCTGGAGGACGCCTATGTGGGCGTTCAAAAGCCGATCACGGTCAAGGGCTCGGCGGCCTGCGACGAATGCGACGGCACGGGCGCCGAGGGCGCGACCCAGCCCGCAACCTGTCCGACCTGCGCCGGCATGGGCAAGGTCCGTGCGCAGCAGGGCTTCTTTACCGTCGAACGCGCCTGCCCCACCTGCGGCGGCGCCGGCCAGATCATCAAGAACCCCTGCAAGGCTTGCCACGGCGCAGGGCGCACGGAACGCGAGCGCACGCTGTCGGTGAACATTCCGGCCGGTGTCGAGACCGGCACCCGCATCCGCCTTGCCGGCGAGGGCGAGGCCGGGCTGCGCGGCGGACCCGCGGGCGACCTCTACATCTTCGTCGAGGTGCAGGAACACGCGATCTTCCTGCGCGACGGTAAGATGCTGGCCTGCCAGGTGCCCGTCAGCATGGCCACGGCCGCCCTTGGCGGCGAGGTCGAGGTGCCGACGATCGACGGCGGTCGCGCCAAGGTCAAGGTGCCCGCGGGCAGCCAGACCGGACGCCAGATGCGCCTGCGCGGCAAGGGTATGCCGCCCCTGCGCCACGGTGCCGGTGCCGGCGGAGAGCTGGGCGACATGCTGATCGAGCTGACGGTCGAGACCCCCGTGAACCTGACCGCCCGCCAGCGCGAACTGCTGCGCGAGTTCGAGGAGCAGAAGGCCGATAACAGCCCCCAGTCCGACGGGTTTTTCGACAAGGTCCGCAGCTTCTGGGACGGGATGACCCGCTGATCTCGGTTTAACCCTTTGTTTACCGATCGGGCCCATGCTTGCGGGCATGGACCCGAATCGCTCCTTTGGCGAAATGCCCCTGCCCCTGTTCGCCCCTGCACCCGACGACGTGGTGCAGGCGGTCCCGACACGCGGCAAGACGACCCCCTCCTATCTGGCCGATCATCGCGCGCGGCTGCGCGACCGCTTCATGCAGGGCGGTGCCGCCGCCATGCCCGATTACGAGATGCTGGAGCTGATCCTGTTCCGCGCCATTCCCCGTCAGGACGTGAAACCGCTGGCCCGCCGCCTGATCGAGGCTTTCGGCGATTTCAACCGCGTCCTGACCGCGACGCCCGCGCGACTGCAGGCCATCGACGGCGTCGGCCCCGCCGTGGTGACCGAGTTGAAGATCATCGAGGCCGCCGCCCAACGCCTGGCCCGCGCGCGCGTCATGCACCGTCCCGTGCTGTCCAGCTGGCAGGATCTGCTGGATTACTGCCACACCGCCATGGCCCACCGGGAGATCGAGCAGTTCCGCGTCCTGTATCTGGACCGCAAGAACGTCCTGATCGCGGATGAGGAACAGGCCCGCGGCACAGTCGATCACGTCCCCGTCTATCCGCGCGAGATCATCCGCCGGGCGCTGGAGCTGAATGCCTCGGCGCTGATTCTGGTGCATAACCACCCTTCGGGTGATCCGACGCCCTCGGATTCGGACATCACCATGACGACCCGCATCGCGCAGGCCGCCGAAAGCATGTCCATCACCATCCATGATCACCTGATCATCGGCAAATCGCGCGAGCTCAGTTTCCGTTCCGAAGGCCTGCTGTAACCGGAACGTGGTGCATTTGCGACAGATGCGGCGAAATGCGCCGGTTTGTTCCGGGTTACAGTCTGGACTGACATGAATTTGAACGGTAGAACCGCGACGCGAAGGCTGCGTCTTGGACGTGGCCCGGAATGTCGTATCGGCCTGAATTTCGGCCCGAATTGGAGTATGACCCGTGTCCCACGCAGATGACCACGTAGGCACCCGGAGGGATTTCCTCTATTATGCCGCGGCGGGCGCAGGCACGGTGGCCGCCGGTGCCGCCGCCTGGACGCTTGTGAACCAGATGAACCCCTCGGCTGATGTCCAGGCCCTTGCCTCGATCCCGGTCGATGTCAGCGGCGTGGCCGAAGGATCGCAGATCACCGTCCTGTTCCTGGGCAAGCCGGTCTTCATCCGTCGCCGCACCGCCGAGGAGATCGAGGCCGGACGCGCGGTCGAACTGAACGAACTGGTCGACCAGAACGCGCAGAACCCCAATCTTCCCGCGGACCAGCCTGCCACCGACGAAAACCGCACCCTGGACGAGGCCGGCGAATGGCTGGTTCAGATCGGCGTCTGCACCCATCTGGGCTGCGTGCCGATCGGGGATGGCGCGGGTGATTTCGGCGGCTGGTACTGTCCGTGCCACGGCAGCCACTATGATACGGCAGGCCGCATCCGCCGGGGTCCCGCGCCCCAGAACATGCATATTCCCGTGGCGTCGTTCATCAACGACACCACCATCCAGCTGGGCTGAGGAGGGTTCTCATGGCCGGAATTCCGCACGACCATTATCAGCCCAAATCGGGCTTCGAACGCTGGCTGCACCGTCGTCTGCCGGTGGCCGGACTGCTGTATGACACGCTTGTCATCCCGACCCCCAAGAACCTCAACTGGATGTGGATCTGGGGCATCGTCCTGACATTCTGCCTGGCGTTGCAGATCATCACCGGCATCGTTCTGGTCATGCACTACACGCCCCATGTCGACATGGCCTTCGCCAGCGTCGAACATATCATGCGCAACGTGAACGGCGGCTATATGCTGCGTTACCTGCACGCCAACGGCGCGTCGCTGTTCTTCGTGGCCGTTTACCTGCACATCTTCCGCAGCCTTTACTACGGCAGCTACAAGGCCCCGCGCGAGGTGACCTGGATCGTCGGCATGCTGATCTATCTGCTGATGATGGCCACGGCCTTCATGGGCTATGTGCTGCCTTGGGGTCAGATGTCCTTCTGGGGCGCGACCGTGATCACCGGTCTCTTCGGTGCCATTCCGGGCATCGGTGAATCGCTGCAGACCTGGCTGCTGGGCGGACCGGCCGTCGGCAACGCGACGCTGAACCGCTTCTTCTCGCTGCATTATCTGCTGCCCTTCGTCATCGCGGGCTTGGTCATCGTCCATATCTGGGCCTTCCATTCGACCGGCAACAACAACCCGACGGGCATCGAGGTCCGCCGCGGTTCGAAAGAGGAAGCGCAGAAGGACACCCTGCCCTTCTGGCCCTACTTCGTGATCAAGGACCTCTTGGCGCTGGCCGTCATCATGGTCGTCTTCTTCGCGATCGTCGGCTTCATGCCGAACTATCTGGGCCACCCCGACAACTATATCGAGGCGAACGCGCTTGCGACGCCTGCCCATATCGTTCCCGAATGGTACTTCCTGCCCTTCTACGCGATCCTGCGCGCCTTCGACGGCGATGTCTGGGCCGTGCAGCTGGTCCAGTTCCTGTCCTTCGGCATCGTCGACGCCAAGTTCTTCGGCGTGCTGGCGATGTTCGGTGCGATCATCGTCATGGCGCTGGTGCCCTGGCTGGACACTTCGCGCGTGCGTTCGGGCCGTTACCGCCCGCAATTCAAGTGGTGGTTCTGGCTGCTGGCCGTCGATTTCGTCGTGCTGATGTGGGTCGGCGCCATGCCGACCACGGGTCCCTACCCCTATATCGCGCTGCTGGCCTCGACCTATTGGTTCGCCTACTTCCTGGTCATCCTGCCGCTTCTGGGCGTCATCGAGAAGCCCGAGCCCATGCCGGCCACGATCGAGGAAGACTTCAACGCGCATTACGGCGCCAAGGCGACACCGGCCGAGTAAGGAGAGCCAAGGAATGACCCTGAGAACCAAGACGCTCACGGCCGCATTGGCCCTGACGATCTCTGCGACCGGCTTCGCGCTGGCGCAGGATGCCACCACGACCACGGTGCCGATGCAGCCGGCGGATGCGGAGCAGACGACGGCCGAGGGCACGACCTTCGTCGCCACGCCCACCGAGACCGCGACCGAAACCACCGAGGTTGCTGCGGAAGAACCCGCAGCGGCCGAGGCCGAGGCCCAGGCGGAAGCCGGGGCCGAGCATGCCGAAGGCGAGGCCGAGCATGCAGATGCCGGTCACGCAGAAGAAGGGGGCGACCACGGCGCTGCCCATATCGAGGATATCGATTTCAGCTTCGAAGGCCCCTTCGGCAGCTATGACCAGTTCCAGCTGCAGCGCGGCCTTCAGGTCTATACCGAGGTCTGCGCCGCCTGCCACGGGATGAAGTTCGTCCCGATCCGCACCCTGGCCGATGAAGGCGGTCCCGGCCTGCCCGAAGACCAGGTCCGCGCCTATGCCGCGACGCTTCTGCCCATCATGGACGAAGCCACCGGCGAGGAACGCGACCGTGTCGCCACCGACCACTTCCCGGCCATCTCGGGCATGGGCATGGGTCCCGACCTGTCGCTGATGGCCAAGGCACGCGCGGGCTTCCACGGCCCCGTGGGCCTCGGGATCAACCAGCTGGTCAAGGGCATCGGCGGCCCGGAATATATCCACGCCGTCCTGACCGGTTACACCGGTGAGGAAAAGGAAGAGGCCGGTTCGGTCCTTTACGGCAACTCCGCCTTCCCCGGCGGCTGGATCGGCATGCCGCCCCCGCTGTCGGATGACCGCGTGACCTATGCCGACGGCACGGCGGCGACCGTGGACCAGATGTCCACCGACGTCTCGGCCTTCCTGATGTGGACCGCCGAGCCCAAGCTGATGGACCGCAAGTCCGTGGGCCTGGTCGCGGTGCTGTTCCTGTTGATCCTCAGCGCGCTGCTGTATCTGGTCAACAAGCGACTCTGGGCACCCCACAAGTCCAAGCTGAAGCACTGATCCCCCGCGATCATCCCGACCTGAACGAACGCGCCCCGAAACGGGCGCGTTTTTTCGTGTCTGGACAAGGGACCGCCCCCTCGGTCAGATGTCGCCCGTCGAACGGAGGAGACGGCCATGGCGATCTGGAATCTGGGGTCCATCAATATCGACCGGGTCTATCGGCTGGACAGCCTGCCGCTGCCCGGGGAAACGCTGACGTCGCGCAGTCATAATTCGGGCCTGGGCGGCAAGGGCGCGAACCAGTCGGTGGCGGCGGCCTGTGCGGGGGCGGTGACGCATCACCTGGGCGCCATGGGGCCGGGCGATGACTGGGTCATCGAACGGCTGGCGGCCCGGGGCGTCGACACCGCCCATGTCGCGCGCATGGCCGATCAGGCCACGGGACATGCGATCATCATGGTCGATGACCAGGCCGAAAATGCCATCGTCATCCATCCGGGCGCCAATCGCGCCATCGACGAAGACCATCTGACGCGGTCGCTGACGGGGATCGGCGCGGGTGACACGCTGCTTTTGCAGAACGAGACATCCGGCCAGGTCGCTGCCGCCCAGGCCGCCAATGCCGCCGGCGCGCGCGTGATCTATTCCGCCGCGCCCTTCGACCTGCAGGCCGTCCGCCAGGTCCTGCCCCATGTCACCATCCTGGCCATGAACGAGGGCGAGGCGGCACAGCTGTTCGCCGCCTTGCCCGGCGATCTGCCGGTCCAGGGTCTGCTGATCACGCGCGGATCGAAAGGGGCGGAATACCGCGACCTGACGACAGGCCGGACGCATGAACAGGCCTCGTTCAAGGTGACGCCGGTGGATACCACGGGCGCGGGCGATACCTTCGCGGGCTATTTCGCGGCCGGGCTGGACGGCGGGCTGTCCATTCCCGATGCGCTGCGCCGCGCCTCGGCGGCGGCGGCGCTGCAGGTGACGCGGCCGGGGGCGGGCGACGCCATCCCCACCGCCGCCGAGGTCGACGCCTTCCTGGCCGCTCAGTCCTGACCGATGCGCCCGCGCAGGCCGCCGGTCTGCGCCCGGTCCATCAGCAGATGGTCCAGCAACACGCAGGCGGCCATTGCCTCGGCCACCGGGACGGCGCGGATGCCGACGCAGGGGTCGTGACGGCCCTTGGTGATCACCTCGATCTCGTCGCCGCGCGAATTGATCGACCGGCGCGGCGTCGTGATCGAGCTGGTCGGCTTGATGGAAAACCGCACCACGATGTCCTGACCGGTGGAAATCCCGCCCAGGATCCCGCCCGCGTGGTTGGACAGGAACTCGGGGCCGTCTTCGCCCATGCGGATCTCGTCGGCGTTGTCGACGCCGGTCAGGCCGGCGGCGGCCATGCCCTCGCCAATCTCGACGCCCTTGACGGCGTTGATCGACATCATCGCGGCGGCCAGATCGGTGTCCAGCTTCGCATAGACCGGCGCGCCAAGCCCCGGCGGGCAATGCCTCACCAGCACCTCGATCGCGGCGCCGACGCTGTTCTGATCCTTGCGGATGCCGTCCAGGTAATCCGACCAGGCCTCGACCGCGCCCGCATCGGGCAAAAAGAACGGGTTGCCGTCGATCGCGTCGGCATCAAAGCGGTCGCGGTCCAGATGCAGCGCACCCATCTGCACCATGTATCCGATGATCTGCATGTCGGGGGCCAGCTTGGCCAGCACCGCATGGGCCACGGCCCCCGCCGCCACCCGCGCCGCCGTTTCGCGGGCCGATGACCGGCCGCCGCCGCGATAATCGCGCACCCCGTATTTCAGGTGATAGCTGATATCGGCATGGCCGGGGCGAAAGCTGGTGGCGATGTCGCCGTAATCCTTGGACCGCTGGTCGGTATTCTCGATCATCAGCTGGATCGCGGTGCCGGTCGTCACACCCTCAAAGACGCCCGACAGGATGCGGACCTGGTCGGCCTCGCGCCGTTGGGTGGTGTGCTTGCTGGTGCCGGGGCGGCGGCGGTCCATGAAGCGCTGGATGTAATCCTCGGACAGGGGGACGCCGGGGGGGACGCCGTCGACGGTCGCGCCCAGGGCGGGCCCGTGGCTTTCGCCCCAGGTGGTGAAACGGAATTCGCGGCCGAAGGTGTTATAGCTCATGGTCCGGCGTCCTCGGTCAGGGCTTTCAGGGAATAGACCAGATCCAGCGCCTCGCGCGGGGTCAGGCTGTCGGGATGCACCGCTTTCAGCGCGGCGTCCAGCGGGGATGATTTCGCAGGCGCAGGGGCGGGCGGGGCTGCGCGGAACAGCGGCAGGTCGTCGATCAGCGCGGCGGGGCGCGCGGCCCCCTGCCGTTCGCCCGATTCCAGCGCGTCCAGCACCTGCCTTGCGCGGTCCACGACCGAAGCTGGCAGGCCTGCCAGCCGCGCCACCTGCACGCCATAGCTGCGGTCGGCGGCGCCCTTCCTGACCTCGTGCAGGAAGATCACGTCGCCCTCCCATTCGCGCACGGCGACGGTGGCGTTTTCCACACCCTCCAGCCGCGCGGTCAGGGCGGTCATTTCGTGGTAATGCGTGGCAAACAGCGCGCGGCAGCGGTTGGCGGCATGCAGATGCTCCATCACCGCCCAGGCGATGGACAGCCCGTCCCAGGTGGCCGTGCCGCGCCCGATCTCGTCCAGGATGACCAGCGCATGGTCGTCGGCCTGGTTCAGGATGGCGGCGGTTTCGACCATTTCCACCATGAAGGTCGACCGGCCCCGCGCCAGATCGTCGGCGGCGCCGACGCGGCTGAACAGCTGGCTGACGATGCCGATATGGGCCTGCCGCGCCGGGACAAAGGCCCCCGCCTGCGCCAGCACCGCGATCAGGGCGTTCTGGCGCAGGAAGGTCGATTTGCCCGCCATGTTGGGGCCGGTCAGCAGCCAGATGGCCGGGGTCGCGCCTTGGGTCAGGTCGCAATCATTGGCGACAAAGCTTTCGGCCTTGCGCTTCAGGGCGCGTTCCACGACCGGATGCCGCCCGCCGGTGATGGAAAAGGCGCGGCTGTCATCGACGCGCGGGCGCACCCAGCCTTCGCCCGATGCGATATCGGCAAAGGCGCCCGCCAGGTCGATCTCGGCCAGCGCCCGCGCCGCCTGCCCGATGGGTCCGGCATGGTCCAGCACGGCGGCGCGCAGGCGGTCGAAGATGCCACGCTCGATCTCCAGCGCGCGGTCGCGGGCGTTCAGGATGCGGGTCTCCAGCTCGGACAGCTCGACCGTGGTGAAGCGGATCTGGTTGGCGGTCGTCTGGCGGTGGATGAAGGTCTGGTTCAGCGGCGCGGCCATCATGCGTTCCGCATGAGTGGTCGTCGTTTCGATGAAATAGCCCAGGACATTGTTATGCTTGATCTTCAGACTGCCGACACCGGCAAGTGCGGCATAGTCCGCCTGCATCCCGGCAATGACGCCGCGCCCTTCGTCGCGCAACCGGCGGGTCTGATCCAGATCCTCGTCATAGGTCTCGGCCACGAAACCGCCGTCGCGGACCAGCAGCGGCGGCTCGGCCACCAGTGCATCATCCAGCAGATCGATCAGGGCGTCGTGGCCCGTCAGGTCACTCACCGCGTCGCGCAGCACCTGGGCTGCGTCATCCGGCAGGCGGTCAGCGATGGCGGCCCCTTGGGTCAGCCCCGCCCGGATCGCCGCCAGATCGCGCGGCCCGCCGCGTTCCAGCGCCAGCCGCGACAGGGCGCGGTCCATGTCGGGCACGCGGGCCAGCGCGCTGCGCAGATCGGCCAGCAGGCGCGGATCATCGACCAGCATGGCCACGGCCTGCTGCCGGGCATGGATCAGCGACAGATCGCGGCTTGGGGCGCTGACGCGCCGTTCCAGCAGGCGCGCGCCGGGGGCCGTCACGGTGCGGTCGATGGCCGCCAGCAGCGATCCCTCGCGCCCGCCGGACAGGGCCTGGGTCAGTTCCAGGTTGCGACGGGTGGCGGCGTCGATCTGCATCGCGCCGCCCGCCTGTTCGCGGACAGGGTGGCGCAGCAGCGGCAGCTTGCCCTTCTGCGTCATGTCCAGGTAATCGACGATGGCGCCCATCGCACCCTGTTCGGCCCGGGTGAACGTGCCGAACCCGTCCAGCGTTTCGACACCGTAAAGCGCGCAAAGCCGCCTGGCCCCCGCGCCGCTGTCGAAGGCGCCGGGATGCAGGTCGGTCAGGGCGGCGCCTGCGTCCTGCACAAGTTCCTCGAATTCATACCCCGCGGCCAGGACCTCGCGCGGGGTCAGGCGGGCCAGTTCGGGGGCCAGCCGCGCGGGCGGGCATTCCATCACCTGAAACGCCCCGGTCGAAATATCGACCCAGGCCAGCGCCCCTTCGTCACGAACTTGGGCATAGGCTGCCAGGTAATTGTGGCGGCGCGCCTCCAGCAGCGATTCCTCGGTCAGGGTGCCGGGGGTCACAAGGCGGACGACATCGCGGGCGACGACCGATTTGCTGCCACGCTTCTTGGCCTCGGCGGGGTCCTCCATCTGTTCGGCAATGGCCACGCGGAACCCCTTGCGGATCAGCGTCAGCAAATAGCTTTCGGCGGCATGGACCGGCACGCCGCACATCGGGATCGGTTCGCCCGCATGGGTGCCGCGTTTCGTCAGCGCGATGTCCAGCGCGGCTGCGGCCTGCACCGCGTCATCGAAGAACATCTCATAGAAATCGCCCATGCGATAGAACAGCAGCGCACCGGGGTTCGCCTCGCGGATCGCAAGATACTGCGCCATCATCGGGGTGGGCTGGTCGGTCATGACGGTCCTTCACTGCCTTCTGGCCCCCGTATCTAGCCGCTTGCGCGCTGCGGTGAAACCATTACATTCAGGCCTACCTCGGGGTGCCCTGCATGGGCTGAGACGCAGTTGCGGACCCGTTGAACCTGATCCGGTTGATACCCGGCGGAGGGAAGGTGACGGCTGTCCTTTCTTTCGAAACCCGTTTGAAAGGAGGCCACCGTGAAACCCCTGTTTTTCGCCACCGCCCTGCTGGCGGCGACCCCCGCGCTGGCGCAGGATCGCGTCCTGACCGTCTATGCCAGCGATTACATCGCCAGCGAATGGGGCCCCGGCCCGACGATCAAGGCCGAATTCGAGGCCTTCTGCGATTGCACCCTGGATTTCGTCACCGGCGACATCCTGCCCCGCCTGCTGATGGAGGGGAAGGGCACCGAGGCCGACATCGTCTTTGGCCTGAACACCGATGTCACCGCCCGCGCCCGCGCATCCGGCCTGTTCGCGCCGCATGGGCAGGACACGTCCGACCTGTCGCTGCCGGTGGAATGGACCGATGACACCTTCCTGCCCTATAACTGGGGCGAAACCGCCTTCGTCTATGACGACACCCGTCTGGAAAACCCGCCCGCCAGCTTTCAGGAATTGCTGGACGCGCCCGACGACCTGAAGATCGTGATCCAGGACCCGCGTTCGTCCATTTCCGGTCTGGCGCTGCTCTTGTGGGTCAAGCAGGTCTATGGCGACGATGCGCCGGATGCCTGGGCCAAGCTGGCCCCCAAGGTGCTGACCGTCACGCGCGGCTGGTCGGAATCCTATGGCATGTTCACGGACGGAGAGGCCGACATGGTCCTCTCCTACACCACCTCGCCCGCCTATCACATCGCAGCCGAGGATGACCTGACCAAGAAGGCCGCCATCTTTCCCGAAGGCCATTACTTCATGGCCGAACTGGCAGCCCAGGTGGCCTCGACCGATCAGCCCGAACTGGCGCAGCAGTTCATGGATTGGATCCTGACCCCGGAATTCCAAAAGACCATCCCGCTGGCCAACTGGTCCCTGCCCGCCAAGCTGGCGCAGGACGACTGGCCGCCGGTCATGCGCGACCTGCCCCGCCCCGACAAGACGCTGTTCTATTCCGAGGACGAGGCCGAAGCCCTGCGCCAACCTGCGCTGGACGAATGGCTGCGCGCCTTCGCGGGGTGATCGCGGGACGCATCGTCGCCGCCGGACTGGGCGCCCTGATCCTTGGCACGCTGGCCGCCGTCGCATGGCAGGCGGGCGGGTTGTCGGGATTGGGCGAATGGGACTGGCGCGCGGTGCGCTTTACCATCTGGCAGGCGGCGCTGTCGGCGACGCTGTCCGCGGCGCTGGCCGTGCCCGTCGCGCGGGCGCTGGCGCGGCGGCGGTTCCGGGGGCGCGGCCTGCTGGTCACGCTGCTGGGCGCGCCCTTCATCCTGCCGGTGATCGTGGCGATCATGGGGCTGATCTCGGTCTTCGGGCGCAATGGCGCGCTGAACGAAGGCCTGCGCGCCCTGGGCCTGCCGGAAATCGGCATCTATGGCTGGCAGGGGGTGATCTTGGCGCATGTCTTCTTCAACCTGCCCCTTTCGGTCCGGCTGATCCTGCAGGGCTGGCAGGCGATCCCGTACGAACGCTTCCGCCTGGCCAGCAGCCTGGGCTTTGCCCCCGCCGACATCGCCCGCCACTTGGAACGCCCGATGCTGCGCGCGGCCCTGCCGGGCGTCTGGCTGGCGGTCTTTCTGGTCTGCCTGACATCCTTCACCGTCGCGCTGGCCCTGGGCGGCGGCCCGCGCGCCACCACGGTCGAACTGGCGATCTATCAGGCCTTCCGCTTTGATTTCGACCTGGGGCGGGCGGCCACGCTTGGGCTGGTGCAGATCGCGCTGTGCATCGCCGCCCTGATGGTCGCGCGCTGGATCGCCATTCCGGCGGCATTCGGGGCGGGCATGGATGAACGCCAGGGCCCGACCGGTCCGCGCGGCTGGCGCGTCGCGGCGGATGCGGCGGTCATCGCGCTGGCGGCGGGGTTCCTGCTGTGGCCGCTGGTGGCGGTGATGGCGGTGGGCGTGCCGCGTCTGCCGATGCTGGAGGCCGATATCTGGTGGGCGGCGGGGCGGTCCGTGGTGATGGCCGTGATCTCGGCGCTGCTGGCGATGATGCTATGCCTGACGTTGGCGCTGACCATCGCCCGTGGTGCCGGCCGCTGGACCGAGGCCGCGGGCATGCTGCCGCTGATCGCCTCGCCTCTGGTCCTGGGGACGGGGCTGTTCATCCTGCTGCGCGACGTGGCCAGCCCGCAGCAGATGGCCCTGCCAGTGACGGTGGCGATCAACGCGGCCATGGCCCTGCCCTTCGGGCTGCGGGCGCTGATCCCGGCGGCGCGCAGCCTGCAAGACGATTACGACCAGCTGGCGGCATCGCTGGACATGCGGGGGTGGGCGCGGTTGCGATACCTGACCCTGCCGCGGCTGGCACGTCCCCTTGGTTTTGCCGGAGGGCTTGCGGCGGCCCTTGCCATGGGCGACCTGGGGGTGATCACGCTGTTCGCCAGCGACCAGCCGACCTTGCCGCTGAAACTCTATCAGCTGATGAACAGCTATCGCATGGCGGATGCGGCGGGTGCGGCGGTGCTGTTGATGGCGCTCAGCTTCGGGCTGTTCTGGATTTTCGACAAGGGGGGGCGACTGGATGCTTGAACTGCGGGATATCGCGATCCGTCAGGATGACTTCAGCCTGAGCGCCGATCTGTCGCTGGAACAGGGCGGGCGCTTTGCGGTGATCGGCGCGTCGGGGTCGGGCAAGTCCACGCTGCTGTCGTTGATCGGCGGGTTTTTGGCGCCCGACAGCGGGCGGATCTTGTGGCAGGGGCAGGACATCACGCAGGTGCAGCCGGGGGTCAGGCCGATCTCGACCCTGTTTCAACACCACAACTTGTTCCCGCATCTTACTGTAAAACAAAATATAGGAATGGGCCTGCGCCCGGATCTGCGCCTGGACCGCGATCAGACCGCCCGTGTCGCGCAGGTAATGGAGCAGGTGGGATTGTCCGGGACCGGCGATCGCCGCCCCGCCGCGCTGTCCGGCGGCCAGCAAGGCCGGGTCGCCTTGGCCCGCGTGCTGCTGCGGGCGCGTCCCGTCCTGCTGCTGGACGAACCCTTCGCCGCCCTCGGCCCCGCCCTGAAAGCCGAGATGCTGGTCCTGCTGGCCGATATTGCCGACAGCACGGAGGCCACGGTCCTGATGGTTACTCATGATCCGCAGGATGCCCGCGTCTTTTCGCCCCGCACCATCCTGGTCGAAGATGGCCGCGCCCATCCGCCCCGCGACACCGCCCCCCTGCTGGACGACCCGCCTCCCGGTCTGCGCGCCTATCTGGGATAAGTTCTGCGCGCTGCGCAACATCAGGTATCCGCAGGCCCGATAGGTTGCTAACCTTGGCGACAGAACATCACGGGAGGAAACCACATGTTCCATCGCATCGCCGCCGCCATTCCCGCGGCCGCCCTTGGGGGCCTAATGGCCACCGCGCCCATGGCCCAGGCCCAGGACTTCATCAACGTGCTGACCGGCGGGACCTCGGGCGTCTATTACCCGCTTGGGGTCGCCCTGTCCGAGATCTATGCCGAGGGCATCGAGGGATCGCGCACCCAGGTGCAGGCCACCAAGGCCAGCGTGGAAAACCTGAACCTGCTGGCCCAGGGCCGCGGAGAGATCGCCTTCGCGCTTGGCGACAGCGTCCAGGCCGCATGGGAGGGGAACGAGGAAGCAGGCTTTCCCCGCAAGCTGGAGGAGCTGCGCGCCATCGCCGCCATCTATCCCAACTATATCCAGATCGTGGCTGACGCATCGGCCGGCGTGACCACGCTGGAGGATCTGCGCGGCAAGACCATGTCCGTCGGCGCCCCCGCATCGGGAACCGAACTGAACGCCCGCGCCATCTTTGCCGCCGCCGGCATGAGCTATGACGATCTGGGCAAGGTCGAATACCTGCCCTTCGCGGAATCGGGCGAGCTGATCAAGAACCGACAGCTGGAGGCGACGCTGCAATCCTCGGGACTGGGGGTGGCCTTCATTAAGGACCTGTCCTCGACCCATGACATCAGCATCGTGGCCATCCCCGAGGAAACCGTGACGGCCATCGGCGCGCCCTTCGTGCCCAGCGTGATCCCGGCGGGCACCTATAACGGCCAGGACCAGGACGTGCCGACCGCTGCCGTCGGCAACATGCTGATCAGCCATGACGGCGTGTCCGAGGAGGCCGCCTATCAGATGACCAAGCTGCTGTTCGAGAACCTGGACCGCATGACCTCGGCCCATGCGGCGGCGGGGGGCATTTCGACCGACACCGCGCTGGACGGGATCTCGATCCCGCTGCATCCGGGCGCCGAGCGGTATTACCGCGAAATCGGCCTGATCGACTAAGCGCCCCATGGCCCGCGCCACCCGGCGCGGGCCGATCCCTAGGAAAGGTCAACGATGTCCGCATCCCATCCCCCCGCAAGCGGGCCCGCCACGCTTGATCCCACCGCCGAGGCCGAATTCAGCGAGGGCCTGCCCCCCGGCTTCGGCACGGGCATCATGGGGCGCGTGGCCTTTTGGCTGGCCGTCGCCTTTTCGCTGTTCCAGCTGTGGGCGGCCGGATATGGCAGCCTGCCCAGCCAGGTCGTGCGCGCCATGCATGTGGGCTTTCTGCTGCTTCTGGGCTTTGGCCTGGTGGGCAACCTTGTCGCCAGAACGACGCGGGGGCAGGCGTTCTTCTGGGCATTGGGGCTGCTGGGTTTCAGCACCGGCATCTATAACTGGGTCGAATATAACGACCTGATCCGCCGCACCGGCTTCCTGACCCAGATGGACCTGGTGATGGGCACCATCCTGGTCCTGCTGGTCTTTGAAGGCGCGCGGCGTCTGATGGGCTGGCCGCTGGCGGTGATTGCGGGGATCTTCCTGGCCTATTGCTTCCTGGGCCAGCATCTGCCGCCGCCCTTCATCCATCGCGGCTATGGGTTCGAACAGATCGTCGAACATTTCGCCTTCGGGACCGAGGGCATCTATGGCAGCCCGATCTATGTCAGCAGCGCCTATATCTTCATCTTCGTGGTCTTTGCGGCCTTCCTGGAACGCGCGGGCATGCTGAACCTGTTCAACGATTTCGCCCTGGGACTGGTCGGCGGCGTGCGCGGCGGGCCCGCGCAGGTGGCAGTGCTGTCATCGGCGCTGATGGGGACCATCTCGGGGTCGGGGGTGGCCAATGTCGTGGCCTCGGGCCAGTTCACCATTCCGATGATGAAGAAATCCGGCTTCAAACCGGCCTTCGCGGGCGGGGTCGAGGCGACGGCATCCATGGGCGGGCAGATCATGCCCCCGGTGATGGGCGCTGTCGCCTTCATCATGGCCGAGACCCTGAACGTCCCCTATGCCTCGGTCGTCAAGGCGGCGATCATTCCGGCGCTGCTCTATTTCGGGGTGGTCTTCTGGATGGTCTGGCTGCAGGCCGGGCGCGACAACCTGAAGGGGCTGCCGCGTGCCAGCCTGCCGAACCCCTGGCACGCGGTGCGCGACCAGTGGCCGCTGGTCCTGCCGCTGGCGGCGCTGGTCTATCTGCTGTTTGCGGGCTACACGCCGATCTTTGCGGGCACGATGGGGCTGGCGCTGGTCACGGTGCTGATCCTGGGCGCGCCCTTGGCCGCGATGATCGGGCCCTATGCCTTTCGCGTCGTCTTTTGGCTGGCACTTGGGACCGCGTCGGCGCTGTTTCTGAAATACGGGATCAACCTGCTGGTGGCGGTCATCGCTCTGTTGGTGCTGGCTTGCTCGGGCTTCAAGGGCACCCGCCCCACCATCGGCATCGTCCGCGACGCGCTGGCCCAGGGCGCGCGCAATGCCCTGCCCGTCGGCATGGCCTGCGCCATCGTGGGGGTGGTGATCGGGACGCTGACCCTGACCGGGATCGCGTCCACCTTCATCGGCGCGATCATCGCCATCGGCCAGGACAACCTGTTCCTGTCGCTGGTGCTGACCATGCTGACCTGCCTGGTGCTGGGCATGGGGATCCCGACGATTCCGAACTATATCATCACCTCGTCCCTGGCCGGACCGGCGCTGATGGAGCTGGGGGTGCCGCTGCTGGTCAGCCACATGTTCGTCTTCTATTTCGGGATCATGGCCGACCTGACGCCGCCCGTGGCGCTGGCCTGTTTTGCGGCCGGGCCGATCGCCAAGACCTCGGGGCTCAAGATTTCCATGCAGGCGATCCGGCTGGCGGCGGCGGGGTTCATCATTCCCTTCATGGCCGTCTATACGCCGTCGCTGATGCTGCAGGATGGCGGCCCCATCGCCGCGACCTGGGGCTATCCGGTCGAGGTCGCCTATATCCTGCTGAAGACCGTCCTGGGGGTCGGGCTGTGGGGTGTGGCGATGGTCGGATATTTCCTGGACCGCACCAATATCGTCGAACGGGTCCTAGCCTTCGCGGCGGGGGTTTCGCTGATCGTGGCGATGCCGCTGTCGGATGAGCTGGGCTTTGGGCTGGCGCTGGCCTTCGGGGCGATGCACTGGCTGCGGCTGCGCCGGGTCGTCGCCTGATGCTGTGCGTGGCCGGCGGCGCCCTGCTGCTGTCGCTGGCCACGACCGAATTCACCCTGGACTGGACGCATTCGGTGGAACGCACGACCTGGTGGGAACGCTGGCAGGTCACTGACACCGGGCTGGCCCCCGTCCAGGCCCGGATCAGCGCATCGGGGGCGGGGATGGAACCCCCGCCCGATGCGGTTCTGCGCGATGGTGCCTGGCACTATGCGCCCGATCTGCCGCCGCAGCGCGATGTCTGGCTGGGCACGTCCGGGGCCACGGGCGGCGGCTGGCGGTTATGCGCGGATGGCCGTTGTCACGCCCTGCCGGAAGGGGACGGACCGCTGCATCTGTGGTCCGCCCCCGATTGCGCGCAGCCCTAGACGATCCACAGCCGGATCAGGAAGGCCACGGTGCCGATGCAGGCAACGCTAGCCAGCCAGATCCCCACGAACCAGGCCAACCGGCCCATGCCCTGCCGCATCAGTGATACCCCTCGCCGGGGATGATCTTGCCGCGGAACACCCAATAGGAAAACGCGGTATAGGTCAGGATGATCGGGATCAGCACCGCCGCGCCGACCAGCATGAAGATCTGGCTGTTGCGGGGGGCGGCGGCCTCCCAGATGGTGATCTCGACGGGGACGATATAGGGGAACATCGAAAAGCCCAGTCCCGCAAAGCCCAGCACGAACAGCCCCAGGGCCAGGACAAAGGGCCAGTAATCGTGATGGCGCACGGTCAGCGTGCGGAACATCCCGAAGGCCATCGCCAGGACCGCGATGCCCACGCCCGCCGCCAGCACGATGTTCCACCCCCCGAACCAGCGGCTGTAATAGCCGTCCTGCAGGAAGGGCGTCCACAGGCTGACGATGCCGATGAAGACCACCGTCGCGATGCCCAGCACCCAGGCCTTGCGGCGCATGCGTTCCTGCAACGGGCCTTCGGTCTTCATCACCAGCCAGGTCGCCCCCAGCAGCATGTAGCCGACCATGACCGCCACACCCACCATCATCGTGAAGGGCGTCAGCCAATCCCACCAGCCGCCTGCATAGGCGCGGCCGGGCTTGTCAATTTCAATCCCCTGCAGCAGGCCGCCCAGGGTGATGCCCTGCGCCAGCGCCGCCATGGCGGACCCGCCGATGAAGGCCACGTCCCAGACCGGCCGCCAGCGGGTCGTGCGCCAGCGGAATTCAAAGGCGACCCCGCGGAAGATCAGTGCCAGCAGCATGGCGATGATGGGGGCGTAAAGCGCCGGCAGGATCAGCGAATAGGCCAGCGGAAAGGCCGCGAACAGCCCCCCGCCGCCCAGCACCAGCCAGGTTTCGTTGCCGTCCCAGACCGGCGCGACCGAGTTCATCATGACGTCGCGATCCTCGCCCTCGGCCTCGGTCGCGAACAGCATGCCAAGGCCCAGGTCGAACCCGTCCAGCACGACATAGACAAGGACCGCGAAGGCAATCACGAATGCCCAGATGACGGTCAGGTCGAAGGAAACGCCTTCTGCAATGCTCATGGTCACTCTCCGGGATGAACGGGGCTGGTCTTGCGGGTCATGTGCTGTTGGGCGGGCGTGGTGCCTGCCGTGCGCGTCGGGCTGTTGGTCACATCCTTCAGGCGCGGTTCGGCCTGGGCGGGTGCGCGATTCATCAGCCGCAGGATGTAGTATGTTCCGGCACCGAAGACCGCAAAATAGACAATGATGAAGGCCACCAGCGAGGCACCCACCGCCGCCGCGTCAAGCGGCGCGGCACTGTCGGCGGTCCGCAGGAAGCCATAGACCGTGAAGGGCTGGCGCCCGACCTCGGTGGTGATCCAGCCCGCAAGGACCGCAATCAGGCCCGAGGGCGCCATGACGACCGCCGCACGGTGCAGCATCGACCATTCGAACAGCCGCCCCCGCACGCGGGCCACCAGCGACCACAGGCCGATCCCCAGCATCGCAAAGCCCAGCATCACCATGACGCGGAACGACCAGAAGACGATGGCGACGGGGGGCTGATCCTGGCGCGGGATGGTGTCGAGGCCGTCCAGCGGCGCGTTCAGGTCATGTTTCAGGATCAGCGAGGACAGCTTGGGGATGCCGATGGCATAGTTCAGCCGCTGTTCATCCTGGTTCGGCAGCCCGAACAGGTAAAGCGGCGCGCCATCGGGGTGGCTTTCGAAATGCCCCTCCATCGCCATGACCTTGGCGGGCTGATGTTCCAGCGTGTTCAGCCCGTGCATGTCGCCCAGGAAGATCTGGACGGGCGCAAAGACCGCCGCCATCCACATTGCCATCGAAAACATCGTGCGCGTGGCGGGGCTGACCAGGTCGGGGCGATGGCGATGACGCAGCAGGTGCAGCGCCGCCACGCCGCCGACGATGAAGGCCGTGGTCAGATAGGCGGCCGTCACCGTGTGCATCAGTCGATAGGGGAAGGACGGGTTGAAGATCACCTGCCAGAAATCGGTGGGCAGGAACTGGCCGGTCTCGGGGTCGATCTCGAAGCCTGCGGGGGTGTGCATCCAGCTGTTCACCGACAGGATCCAGAAGGCCGAAATGGCCGTGCCCACCGCCACCGCAAGGCAGGCGATCATGTGCAGCGTCGGCCCCACGCGGTCGCGGCCGAACAGCATGATGCCCAGGAAGCCCGCTTCCAGGAAGAAGGCCGACAGCACCTCATAGGCCATGGGCGCGCCGATCACCGGACCCGCCTTGTCGGAAAAGACCGACCAGTTGGTCCCGAACTGATAGGACATGACGATACCCGACACGACGCCCATCGCGAAGGCCAGCGCGAAGATCTTGACCCAATAGCGGAACAGGTCGAGATATTTCGTGTTGCCCGACCACAGCCACAGCCCGTTCAGCACCGCCAGAAAGCTGGCCAGACCGATGGTGAAGGCCGGGAACAGGAAGTGGAAGCTGACCGTGAAGGCGAATTGTATCCGGGCCAGCAGGACGGCATCGACGGTTTCGAACATCAGGAACCTCTTGGCAAAGACCCTGTCCGGCGCGGCGCGTGGCTGCGCTGTGGGCGACTTCGTTTAACGGAAGCTAGCCGCCGCGGGTTCCCCATAGCAAGTGCCCTGAGGTCGCAGCGACCGCTTGACCGGGTCGGACGCGCCCGGATCGCCACGGCCGCATGGGGGACCGGAGGCGCTGCAACAGGCCGAAATCGTTGATCAATCAGCAGACGCAGCATCGGGATTCGCAGGGCGCGGGTCCGGCGAAACGCGGCTGCGACGGCCGGTCGCGTTGCCGGGGCGCAACCCACATGGCCCGTCAGACCAGCCCCAACAGCAGCGGCACCAGCACCAGGCAGGCCAGCGCCAGGGTCTGGGCGGTCAGCATCGCGAAGGCCGCGCCCCCGACATCGACCAGACGCCCCAGCGACGTCTTCATCCCGACCGCCGCCACCGCCGTCACCAGCAGCGACCGCGACAGGGTCGAGGCGGGGTCGGTCACCGCCTGCGGCACCAGATGCAGCGAATTCAGCGTCGCCAGCACCAGGAAGGCCACCACGAAACCCGGCATCAGCGGCGGCCTTTTGCCAACCGTCGGATGGTGACGGCGCAGCACCAGCGCGCCGATCAGCACCGTGGGCGCAAGCAGCGTGACGCGGATCAGCTTGACGACCGTTGCGATGTCGCCGGTTTCCTCATTCACGGAATAGCCCGCGCCCACAACCTGGGCGACGTCGTGGATGGTCCCGCCCAGAAACAGCCCCGTCTGGTGATCATCCAGCCCTAAGGCGCCCGCCACGATCGGATAGAGGATCATCGCCACGGTCGAAAAGGCCGTGACCGAGATGACGGTGAAGGCCAGATCGCGTTCCGAGTTCTCGCGCTGCGGCAGGATGGACCCGATGGCCATGGCCGCCGAGGCCCCGCAGATCGCCACCGACCCACCCGTCAGAAAGCCGAAGGCGCGGTCGCGCCCCATCAGCCGCGCCATCAGCACCGACAGCAGGATCACCGCCGCCACGCAGCCCACCATCACCAGCACGAACCCCCAGCCGATGTCGCGCACCATGTCAAGCGACACGCGCAGGCCCAGCAGCGCCACCCCTGCCCGCAAAAAGACGCGCGCCGCGACCGCGATGCCGGGGCCGGTGCGGTCATGGTCGGACAGGAAGTTGAAGGCGATGCCCAGCAGGATCGCCATCAGCATCACCGGCGCGCCATAATGGTCGGACAGGAACTGCGCGGCCATCGCCACGATCAGCGCCAGCGCGATGCCGGGAAACAGCCGTTGCAACGCCTGCGCCGCATGGCGGGCGGATGTGATCTGCGTCATGTCGTGATCGTCCCGGTTGGCTAAGGGGGGCGCGTGGCCCCCCTTGCGGTCTTACTGGATGTCGCGGGCGCGGTTTTCGTCCATCTGGGCCTGGGCCTCGGCGACGTCGGCCCGCAGGGTCTCCAGGATTTCGGCGCCGCCGTCGACATTGTCGGTGAACCAGTCATAGACGGGCTGGGCGGCGTCGGCGAAGGCCTGCTTCTCCGCGTCCGAGGGGACATAGATCTGCCCGCCGGCCTCGGTGAATTCCTCATAGGCGGGGATCGACTTGCGCTTGGGCGAGGCGAAGGTCGCCTGTTGCAGCTGATAGAAGCCGTCATTGACGATGACGCGCATGTCCTCGGGCAGGGACTGGAAGGTCTGGTTCGACATCCACCAGAAGGCGCCCATATAGGCATGCCCATCCAGCGTGATGTATTTCAGGCCCGCATCGGGGAATTTCATCGACATGATGTCGGTGATGCCGTTCTGGGTGCCTTCGACCACGCCGGTCTGCAGGGATGTGAACAGTTCCGGCCACGGGATCGGGGTGGGCGATGCGCCCATGGCGCGGACCAGTTCCTGCGGCAGGTCGGCCACGACACTGCGCAGCTTCATGCCTTCCAGATCGGCGGGGGTGCTGACCTGCTGCTTGGTATTGGCAAAGTTGCGCCAGCCGCCGGTGTTGCCGATGGTCATCAGCCGCAGCGTGTCGCCCGAATCGGCCAGCATGCGTTCGCGCAGGTCGCGGGTGAAATCGCCCGACAGCACAATTTCCGCCACGCGGTCATTGGGCAGGACATAGGGCAGGTCCAGCACCTGCACATAGGGGAACAGCCCCGCCGCCCCGTCCGAGGTCGAGATATAGACGTCGATCGACCCTTCGGCGACGCCCTGCAGGCATTCCGCGCCGTTCGAGCACAGCTGGGTGCCCATGTAGATCTCGACCGCGATGGCGCCGTTCGAAGCGGCCTCGACATAGGATTTGAACACCTGCAGGCCGTCGTAATCCTCGTCGTTCTCGTTCGAGTTGGCGACGGCGCGGATGGTGTAATCCTGCGCCATGGCCGGCAGGGCGATGGCCGTGCCCAAGGCCAGCGTCGCGGCCAGTGTCAGTGTCGTCTTCATCATGTTCCTCCCACAGAATTCAGTCAGTTTGCAAAGCCCGTCAGGCGCGGAATCGTCAGCGAGATGGCGGGGAAATAGGTGATCAGGAAGATCACCAGGATCTCGACCGCAAGGAAGGGCAGGATCGCCCGCGAGATGGTCGAGACCCGTTCCCCCGACACGGCCGAGGCGACGAACAGCACCAGCCCCATCGGCGGCGTTGCCAGCCCCACCGTCAGGTTGACGCACATGATCATGGCGAAATGGATGCTGTCCACACCCATGCCGGTGAAAACCGGACCCAAAATCGGCCCCAGGATGATGATCGCCGGTCCCGCATCCAGGAACATGCCCACGATGAACAGCAGGATGTTGATCAGGAACAGCAGCAGCAGCGGGTTGTCGGTCAGGATCAGGATGAATTCCGCCAGCTGCTGGGGCGCATGGCTGAGCGAGACGACGGTCTTGAACGACATCGCCGCCCCCACCAGCAGCAGCACCACCGCCGAGGTCAGCCCTGCCTTGCCCAGCACGTCCGGCAATTCGCGCACCCGCAACGTCCGCAGAACGAAAAGGCTGATCACCAGCGCATAGAGAACGGCGACGGCGGCCGCCTCGGTGGGCGTGAAGATGCCGAACAGGATGCCGCCCAGGATGATGACCGGGGTCATCAGCGGGAAGAACGCCTTGAGGCTGGCCTGACCGCGTTCGGGCCAGGTGTATTTGCGCGACGCGACGGGGAAATCATATTTGTCCGCCATCAGCTTGATCAGCGCCATCAGCCCGACGCCGACCAGCACACCCGGCACGATGCCTGCCAGGAACAGCGCCGCGACGCTTTCGCCCATGACATAGGCATAGATGATCATGATCCCCGAGGGCGGAATGATCGGCCCGATCACGGAACTGGCGGCGGTGATGGCGGCGGCGAATTTGCGGGTATAGCCCTGCTTCTCCATCGCGGGGATCAGCATCGACCCCAGGGCGGACGTGTCGGCGACCGCGCTGCCCGACAGGCCCGCGAACAGCATCGAGGACAGCACGTTCACATGCGCCAGGCCGCCGCGCAGATGCCCGATCAGCGCCTGGCTGAACTCGACCAGCCGCAGCGTGATGCCGCCGCGGTTCATGATCTCGCCGGCCAGCATGAAGAAGGGGATCGCCATCAGCGGAAAGCTGTCGATGCCGTTATAGAGGTTGCGATAGAGCAGCGTCAGGTCGCGTTCCTGTCCGTTCAGGAACAACAGCAGCCCCGGCGCGGCCAGAAGCGCGAAGAAGACGGGCAGGCCGACCAGCAGAAAGACCAGGAAGACCGGAAGAAACCAGACCAGCATCATTCGGCCCCTTGCGTATCGGTTTTCGGGATGTCCGGCAGGCCGGTCACCCCCAGAAGCAGCGCCAAGTTGCGCAGCAGCAATTCGATGTTCACCACGAACAGCATCACCGCCCCCACCAGCAGCGATGCCATCATCCAGGATCGCGGCACCCGGTACCACTGGCTGAAATCAAGCGAGACGGGCAGATGCAGGGATGCGCTGGCAAAACGGCCGCCGATGCCCGTCACCTCGGACCAGGCGATGGGAATGGTGAAATACAGAACCAGCAGCGACAGGCACAGCAGGATCAGGTTCAGGATGCGCGCGACGGTTGCGGTCAGCATTTCCGGCAGCACGTCGATGGCCACAAAGCCGCCGGTGCGAAAGGCCGTCGGCGCCATCAGCCCGGTCATCCACAGCATGCAGAACCGCGCGGCCTCGTCGGGCCAGGCCAGCGCGCTGTTCAGCACATAGCGGCTGAAGACCTGCAGCAGCGTCACGGCGACCATGACCGCCACGGCGGTGATGCCGATGGCGCGGCCGACCCGCAGGACATGGTCGTTCAGCCAGGACAAGGGCCGGATCAGCCCGCTCAGAAACATCATCATTCCCCTCCGCCCCGTTCCGCGCCCCGCCTCCTCCTGCGGGATGCGGCGGCGCCTAACTGTTGTCCAGCCGCGTCACCCGCCCGCCGAAGAAGGCCAGCGGATCGCCCTGGCGCATTTCGGCCCGCAGGACTTCGCCCACGATGATGGCGTGGTCGCCCGCCTCGTGAACGGCATGGCGGACGCAGTCGAAGCGCGCAAGGCAGTTCGACAGGACCGGCACGCCGTTTTCGTTCAGGCTCAGCTTGTCGGCGGGCAGCGCGGCCTGATCGCGCGCCACGGCGAAGGCCAGCGATTCCTGTTCGGCTCCCAGCACGTGGATCGCGTAATGTTCGGCCCCCACGAAGACCGGATAGCGCGACGAGGCCCGCCCCGGCGACCACAGCACCAAGGGCGGCTGCATCGAGACCGAGGCGAAGCTGTTGGCGGTCATCGCCACGCAGCCGTCCCGCCCCTGCGCCGTCACGATGGTGACACCGGTCGCAAACCGCCCAAAGGCGTCGCGCAGGTCGCGGCTGTTGTCAGCGGCGGGAACAAAGCTGGTGGCCGCGCCATGCTGCATCACGCGACCTCGTGGCCCAGGGCCGCCTGATAGAGGCGGAACCATTGCTGGCGATCCAGATCCACCTTGGCCGCGTCCGAAATGGCGGCGATGCGCGGCAACGCATTCGTGCCCAGCACCGGCAGGATCGTCGCCGGGTGGCGCAGCAGGAAGGCGACCGCCATCGCCGCGCGATCGACGCCGAATTCGCCTGCCAATTCGTCCAGCACCGCCTGCACCGGGCCTTCGCCGGTCATCAGGCTGCCGCCGCCCAGGGGGGACCACGCCATCACGCAATCGCCCCGCTTCTGGTGGAAGGCCAGATCGCCATTGGCAAAGGGCGCGACATGGGCCAGCGACAGTTCGATCTGGTTGGTCGCCAGCCGGGTGTTCATCGCCGATTGCAGCAATTCAACGTCCCAGGGGCGGAAATTCGACACGCCCACGGCGCGCAGCTTGCCCTGGGCCACCAGGTCGTCCAGCACGGCGCCGGTCTCATGGTGGTCCATCAGCGGATCGGGGCGGTGGATCAGCAGCAGGTCCAGATGGTCGGTGCCGAAATCGCGCAGCGAGCTTTCGACCGAAGCGCGGATATGCGCCGCCGAGGTGTCGTAATGCTTGCAGGACGCATCGGCGTATTTCCCACAGGGCGCGACGATGTCGCATTTGCTGATCAGTTCGACCTTGCTGCGCAGGCCCGGATCGGCCTTCAGCGCAGCGCCCAGGATGGCTTCGGCGGTATAGTCGCCATAGATGTCGGCCTGGTCCAGCGTGGTGATGCCCTGGTCCAGGCAGGCATCGATCTTGGCGCGCACATGCGCGACCGAGGTGTCGGCATCATCGCCCACCCGCCACATGCCATAGACAAGACGGGACAGGGACAGGCCTTCGGCAATCGTGACGCGTTCCATTCAGCGACGTTCTCCTGCGCCCAGCGGCGTCTGCGGTGTGGTGGCGGGCACGCGGCCCCATTCGCGGTTCAACTGGCTTGTCTTCATCTGCGGCAGCACGCGGGTTCCGAAATGCTCGGCCTCATCGATATGCGGATAGCCCGACAGGATAAAGGACCGGATGCCCATCTTCTGCAACTCCTCAAGCTTCGACAGAACCTGGTCGGTCGACCCGACGATGGCCGCCCCGCAGCCCGACCGCGCCCGCCCGATGCCGGTCCACAGGTTCGGTTCGATATACCCTTCCAGATCGGCCAGCTCGCGGTTGCGTGCCTGCCGGCTGACCCCCAGAGAGCCCGCGTCCAGCGCCCGTTCACGGATCAGGCGGCCCTGTTCGTCATCCAGCTTCGACACCAGTTCGCGGGCATATTCGCGGGCCTCGGTTTCCGTGTCGCGCACGATGACATGGGCGCGAAAGCCGTAATCCAGCACCCGCCCGTGACGTTCGGCCGCAGCATGGGCGGCCTTCATGCGGTCTGCGATGTCCTCGGTCTTTTCGGGCCACATCAGATAGACGTCGCAATGTTCGCCGCACAGGTCCAGTGCCGCGGGCGAATAGCCGCCGAAATACAGCATCGGCCCGCCCGTCTGATAGGGCTTGGCAGGATCGGTGGACAGGTCGCTGAAATCATAGACCTGACCGTGAAAGTCGATCTTGTCCCGGGTCCAGGCCTGTTTCAGGATCTGCACCACCTCGCGCGAGCGTTGATAGCGGAACTCACTGTCGGCCTTTTCGCCCGGAAAATCCGACGAGATGATGTTCAGTGTCAGCCGCCCCTGCATCATGTGGTCCAGCGTCGCGACCGTGCGCGCCAGCATGATCGGCTGCATTTCCCCGCAGCGCACCGCCGCCAGCATGTTGATGCGATCCGTGATGGGCGCGCAGCCCGCCACGAAGGACAGCGTGTCCTGACCCACCTGATAGGAGGACGGGCACAGGATGTTGCCGAAACCCTGCGCCTCGGCGGTTTTCACGATGTCGGAACAATGCGCCCAGGACGACCGCAGATCGGGGTCCGGCACGCCCAGGTACCGATAGTCATCCGAACAGAGCGCGGAAAACCACGCGACCTCGACGCGGTCCAGATCGGCCGATGTGACGGGAACGACGGTCATGCTTTCCTCCGCGGGTTCATCCGAACTTTCCCCTTGCATAGCCTTGGCCTTGATGTAGATCAATGGTGTATCAATTATTCCGGAGTGGAGGTCGGGGAATTGAATTCGACCCGCCGCACATCGGCAGCCCGCCCCGATGCCCTGCCGATCCATCTGCAGATCGAGGAACTGGTCATCCGCGACATCGCGGCGGGCCGCCTGGTCGACGGCCAGCGCCTGCCCCCCGAGCGCGAGATGGCCGAGGCGCATGACACCACCGTCCGCACCCTGCGCAAGGCCCTGGCCCAGCTGGAGGGCAAGGGCCTGATCGAGCGTCGGCAGGGGTCGGGAAACTATGTCCGCGCGGGCCAGCAGGTGGCTTCGGTCTATTCGATGTTCCGGCTGGAACATGCGGCGGGCGGGGGCGGGCTGCCCAATGCCCAGGTCCTGTCGGTCGATTACCTGCCCAAGGATGCCGCCCAGCCCGATTACGGCACATCCGACCACGGCACGCGCTTTCGCCGCCTGCGGTTCCTGGACGACATCCCCATCGCCATCGAGGAGATCTGGCTGGATGGCGGTGCGGGCCGCGTGCCCCGCGACAAGGTGCAGGATTCGCTCTACCTGACCTACAAGCGGGCGCTGAAGCTGTGGATCACCCGCGCCGAGGATCGCGTGGGCATCGCCCCGGTCCCCGACTGGTCGCATGACCGCTTTGCCCCCCGCCCCGGCACCGTCACCGCCCATATCCAGCGCCTGTCATGGGCGCAGACCGCCCGTGCCGTCGAGTTTTCTCGCACCTGGTACGACACCGACAGGGCGCTTTACGTGCAGCGCCTGATCTGAGGAGATCCGCATGACCACCCAGACCCTGGTTCACGCCAAGACCCGGACCGTATCCTATGGCATCATCGGTTGCGGCATGATGGGACAGGAACACCTGCGCAACATCGCGCTGCTGGACGATACCGCCATCGGCGCCATCTTCGAACCCGATGCCGGCATGCGCGCCGCGGCCCGCGCCCTGGCCCCCAAGGCGCAGTTCGTCGACAGCGTCGAGGCCCTGCTGGAGGTCGCGGATCTGGACTGCCTGCTGATCGCCAGCCCCAATTTCCGCCATCTGGAACAGCTGCAGGCGATCGCGGCGCGCCGGCCCCTGCCGGTCCTGGTGGAAAAGCCGCTGTTCACCGACCTGACCCAGCTGGCCCAGATCGACGCCTTCGCCGCCAGCTATCCCGCGCCGGTCTGGGTGGCGATGGAATACCGCTACATGCCGCCCGTGGCCAAGATGATCCAGCAGGCGCAGCAGGCGACCGGCGGCATCCGCATGCTGACCATCCAGGAACACCGCTTTCCCTTTCTGGACAAGGTGGGGGCGTGGAACCGTTTCAACGACCAGACCGGCGGCACCTTCGTCGAGAAATGCTGCCATTTCTTCGACCTGATGCGGGTGCTGCTGAAATCGGACCCGGTGCGGGTCATGGCGTCGGGTGGTCAGGCGGTCAATCACCTGGATGAACAACCGGGCGGGCGTCCGGCCGACATCTTCGACCACGGCTATGTCATCGTCGATTTCGCCAACGGCGCCCGCGCCATGCTGGAACTGTGCATGTTCGCGGAAGGGGCGCGGTTCCAGGAACAGATCTCGGCCATGGGTCCCTTGGGCAAGATCGAGGCCTTCGTGCCCGGACCGGGCCGCTTCTGGCCCGAGCATCTGGGCCCCGCCCCCGTGCCCGAGGTCGTGATCTCGCCCCGCAGCCCCAAGGGACCGCGGCTGGAGCCGGTCCCGGTGGACCCCGTCCTGCTGGAGGCGGGCGATCACAACGGATCGACCTTCTATCAGCACCAGCGTTTTCTGGAACTGGTGCGCGGCACCCGCAGCGCCGCCGAGGTCAGCCTGGAGGACGGCCGATGGGCGGTGCTGATGGGCCTGGCCGCGCAGCGGTCGATGGCGACGGGCGCCTCGGTGACGCTGGCCTCGCTGATGTGAGGCCGCTCAGTTCCCCGCGCGCAGGGCCGGCAGGCCGACGCCCGTCGCCTCGAACCCGCCATCGGCGGCCAGCACCTGCCCGGTGACATAGGAGGCCTGGTCGCTGCACAGAAAGGCGATGGCCTGCGCGATCTCATCCTCGCGGCCATAGCGGTTCAGCGGGATCGCGTCGTGATAGGCCGCGCGGATCGCCGGGCTGTGCACCGCCAAGGCCAGCTTGGTATCAACCGGACCGGGCGCCACGCAATTGGCGCGAATGCCCTGCTGGCCCAGTTCGGCCGCCTGTTGCCGCGTCAGATGGATCACCGCCGCCTTCGAGGTGCCATAGGCCACCCGCAGCGTGCTGGCCCGCAATCCCGAAATGGAGGCGATGTTCACGATCGCCCCATGCGTCCGGGCCAGGTGCGGGATCGCGGCCTGCGAACACAGGAACACCCCGTCCAGGTTCACCGCCATGACGCGCCGCCACGTGGCCAGGTCGGTCTGGGCCATCGGTCGGAAATCGGCGACGCCCGCATTGTTGACCAGCGCGTCGATGCGGCCCGACCAGGCGACGGCATCGGCCACCATCGCATCGACCCGATCAGGGTCGGACACGTCGCAGGGGATGGCATGCGCATCCGGCAGGGTGGCAGCGGCGCGGGCCAGTTCATCGGCATCGATATCGGCCAGCACCACGCGCCATCCGCGCTGCGACAACAGCCGGGCGGTGGCCAGACCGATGCCGCGCGCGGCCCCGGTGATGATGGCGGTCTTGTCGGTCATGGATCGTCCTTTCGGGAAATCATCTCAGCCAGTGGATCAGCCACAGCGACATCTGGGGAAAAGCCGCGACCACGGCCAGTCCGGCCAACGTCGCGACCAGGAAGGGAAGCGCGCCGCGGGCCACGCGTTCGATCGGCAGGCGGGCCACGTTGGCGGCCACGAACAGGTTGACGCCCACCGGCGGGGTGATCAGCCCGATGGCCAGGTTGATCATCACCACGACCCCGAACCAGACCGGGTCCCAACCCAGTTCCTGCATCACCGGCAGCACGATGGGCAGGGTGATGAACATCACCGTGATCGCGTCCATGAACATGCCCGCGACCAGCAGGATCAGCATGATGACCAGCAGGATCACCCATTCATTATCCGACAGCCCCAACAGGCCGCTGGAGTAGGTGCCGACCAGATCCTCGACCGTGATGACCCATCCGAACAGGCCCGCATAGGCCACGATCAGCATCACCGTCGCCGAAGACGCCGCCGCATCCGCCAAAGTGTCGTAAAGCGCGCGCAGCGACAGGCTGCGATAGATCAGCCCGCCCACCAGCAGCGCATAGACGGTGGCGACCAGCGCCGCCTCGGTGGGCGTGAAGATGCCGGAATAGATGCCCCCCAGGATCACCACCGGCGTCATCAGCCCCCAGAAGCTGTCGCGAAAGCTGCGCCACAGCCGCGCGCCGTAGGGCAGGCCCGCATGCGGATCGGGGATCAGCCGGTCCAGCGACCCGCCAGCGCCTTTCGGCGCGATGAAGGGCAGCACGACCAGCATGGCCAGCCCCATGAACAGCCCCGGAAGGATCGCCGCCAGGAACAGCTGGGAAATCGACACTT
This sequence comes from Paracoccus sp. SM22M-07, assembly GCF_001887735.1. Lineage (NCBI taxonomy): Bacteria > Pseudomonadati > Pseudomonadota > Alphaproteobacteria > Rhodobacterales > Paracoccaceae > Paracoccus > Paracoccus sp. SM22M-07. Next base: position 11,926 of record NZ_JPKW01000008.1, on the reverse strand, counting down.
CGGCGATGACCCCGAACAGCACCAGCCCGATCGAGGGCGGGATGACGATCGACAGCGCCGCGCCCGCGCAGACCAGCCCTGCGGCATGGGCGCGGGTATAGCCGTCCTCCTCCATCCCTTTGATGATCATCGGGCCGATGGCCGCGACCGATGCCGGACCCGACCCGCTGACCGCCCCCCAGAACAGGCACACGACCGTGCCCACGACCCCCATGCCGCCGGGCAGGCCGCCGACCAGGACGCGAAAGAACCGGATCATCCGTTCCGCGATGCCGGTCGACCCCATCAGCGCGCCCGCCAGGATGAAGAACGGGATGGCCAGCAGTGAATAGCGCGCAACGCCCGCGGTGATCAGATCGCCCGCCAGCTCCAGCCCGAAGCCCATCCGCGCCATCGCGTAAAGCGCCGAGAGGCCCAGCGAAAACGCCACCGGCACGCGCAGCGCCAGCAGCAGGAAGAACAGCACGATCATCTGCGTGCCCGCGCCGATATCAGCCATGATTCGCCCCCGCCTGCCGAAGTTCTTCGATGGCATGCTGAACGAAGCGCCAGGCGATCAGCAGAAACGCGAAGGGCACCGCCGCCTGGTAATACCACATCGGAATCCGCAGCGCGTATGACGTCAGCCCGTTTCGATAAAGCACCGCGACCGCCCCCCAGGCCAGCCAGGCCGACGCGATCAGCAGCCCCACCGACAGGACCACCGACAGTATCACGACCACCTGCCCCGCCCGGCGCGGCAGCATCGACACCACCGCCGTGACGGCCAGGTGCTGACCCTGCCGCGCCGCGATGGCCGCGCCGAAGACGGTCAGCAGCAGGAAACCGTTGGTCAGCAGCTCCTCGGAGGAGGCCAGCGAATAGTTGGTGGCATAGCGCACGACCACATTGGCGAACCCCAACAGGGTCATGCCCAGAAACAGGACGGCACAGATCAGCCGCTCGGCCTCGCGCGACAGGAATGACAGCATGGGGACCTCCGGGCAGAGCGGGGGGCGCCTTGCCCCCCGTCCGGGTTACTGTGCCTGCGCGATGGCATCCTGGAAGGACGCGACCAGTTCGGGACCGACGCGTTCGGCCCATTGGTCGAAGGCCGGCTGCGTCGCCTCGCGGAAGGCGGCCAGTTCCTCGGGGGTGGGCTCATGGACCTCCATCCCCTTTTCGCGCAGGAAGGCCACGCCGGTTTCGGTGCCCTCGCGGGTGATCTGGCGCTGGTATTCCATCGCCTGGGCCGCGACTTCGCGCAGCATGGCCTGGGTTTCGGCGTCATAGCCGTCGTATTTCGCCTTGGAGATACCCAGGAAGATCGGGTCATAGGAATAGTGCCAGGTCGTCAGGTATTTCTGCACCTCATAGACCTGCTGCGGGATGATCACCGCGCCGATGGGGTTTTCCTGCCCGTCGACGACACCCTGCTGCAGCGCGGTCATCGTCTCGGTCCACTGCATCTGCTGGGGATTGGCGCCCAGCGCATTCATCACGTCGATATACATCGGTCCGGCGACGCGCATGTTCAGGCCCGCCATGTCGGCGGGCGCCTTGATCGGGCGGGTGTTGTTCGTCACCTCGCGAAAGCCGTTCTCGCCCCAGGCCAGGACCTCGATGCCCTTGCCGCGCAGGATCTCGCGCAGCGCCTCGGCCGGGCCGCCATCGGCGGTGGTGGCATCCACCTGGGCATAGTTTTCATACATGTAGGGCAGCGAAAACACCGCCATTTCCTGCACCAGCGGCGTCACGTTGATGGCAGACGTCATCACGAAATCCAGCGCGCCGCGGCCCACCATGTCGGCCTGGCGCATCTGGTCGCCGCCCGCCAGCTGGGCGTTCGGGAACACGCGCAGTTCCATGTCCCCGTCGGTGCGTTCGGCCAGCAGTTCGCCGAACCGTTCCGCGCCCTTGTGCCAGGTCGTGCCGTCGCCGGTGTTGTGCGACAGGCGCAGCGTTTCGGCCAGCGCGGCCCCCATGCCCATCGCCGACACCAAAGCCGTGGCCAACGCCAGCCGTCCCCATCCCGTCCGTGACATCGCAATCCCTCCCTGAACCTGCCACCCTCCCGTGGCGTCGGTTCATATCATGGTGCGACCTTTTGCGGCGTGGCAAGAAAAAACTTGCGCAATCCGCGATATCCTTGCCATCTTTGCGTGAATCAACGGGAAGCCGCATGACCCAGCCCGAACCACCGGTCCATATTGTGGGCGCCCCGGATACCGGAACGCAAAGCGTCGACCGGGCGCTGATGCTGTTGCAGCGCATCGGCGCCAGCGGCGAACAGGGCGCCAGCCTTGCCGGTCTGGTCGCCGAGACCGGGTTGAACAAGGCCACCGTGCGGCGGCTGGCCTTGGCGCTGATCCGGGCGGGCATGGCCGAACAGGACGCCGCCAGCCGCTATCACCTGGGCGAACAGATCCACGTGCTGGGCGCGCAGGCGGCGCGGCGCCCCGGCCTGATGGCGGCAGCGGGCGAAAGCGTGATGCGCCTGGCGCAGATCACCGGCGATGCGGCACTGCTGTCGGTGCGGCGCGGCGCCAGTTCGCTGTGCCTGATGCGCGAGGAAGGCAGCTATCCCCTGCGCAGCCATGCGCTGGTCGCGGGCCAGACCCATCCCTTGGGCGTCGGTGCGGGGTCGCTGGCGATGCTGGCAACCCTGCCGGATGACGAAGCCGGCACCATCCTGCGGGCCATCGCACCGGTTCTGGCCGACCGCTATCCGACCCTGACCCCTGACCGCATGCGCGACCTGATCGCGCGCACCCGCGCCGAGGGCGTGGCGCTGAACCCCGGCCTGGTGATCGAGGGGTCCTGGGGCCTGGGCATCGCGCTGCATCACCCCGACGGGCGGCTGGCGGGCGCGCTGTCCGTCGCCACGGTCGAGGCGCGGATGCGTTCCGACCGCCTGCCCGACCTGATCCGCCACCTGCGCGCCGAGGCTGCGCAGATCGAAACCCGCCTGACGCAGAAGGACAAACTGACATGACCGACCCGATGATCGTCGGCTGGAGCCATACGCGGTTCGGCAAATCCGACGCCCCCGACACCTGCGCCCTGATGGCCGAAGCCGTGCCCCTGGCGATGGACCATGCCGGCATCACGGCAGCGGATGTGGACGGCATCTTTACCGGCGTCTTCAACAACGGCTTTTCACCCCAGGATTTCCAGGGTGCGCTGGTCGGGATGGCCGTGCCGGAGCTGGCCCATGTCCCCGCCACGCGGTATGAAAACGCCTGCGCGACCGGGTCGGCCGCCCTGCATGGCGCGATGGATTTCATCGCCGCAGGCCGGGGCCGCATCGCGCTGGTCGTGGGGGCGGAAAAGATGACCGCCACCCCCACCGCGGATGTGGGCGACATCCTGCTGGGCGCCAGCTTCCACGCCGAGGAGGCGCAGATCGACGCCGGCTTCGCGGGCCTTTTCGGTCAGATCGCGGCCAGCTATTTCCAGCGCCACGGCGACCGGTCGCAGGAACTGGCGATGATCGCGGCCAAGAACCACGAAAACGGCATGCGCAACCCCTATGCCCATATGCGCAAGGATCTGGGCGTGGCCTTCTGCAACACCGTGTCGGACCGCAACCCGCGCGTGGCCGGGCCGCTGAGGCGCAGCGACTGTTCGCTGATCTCGGACGGGGCGGCGGTGCTGGTGCTGGCCGATGCCGAAACCGCCCTGACGATGCGCCGCGCCATCGCCTTTCGCGCCCGCGCGCAGGCCAACGACCCGCTGGCCCTGTCGCGCCGCGACATGCTGGAAATGCGGGCCGCGCGTTCGGCTTGGCGCCAGGCCCTGGACCGCGCGGGGGTCACCCTGGACGACCTGTCGCTGGTCGAGACGCATGACTGTTTCACCATCGCCGAGATGCTGGAATACGAGGCGATGGGTCTGGCCGAACCCGGCCAGGGCCACCGCGTGATCCGCGACGGCGTGACCGCCCGCGACGGTCGCCTGCCGGTGAACCTGTCGGGCGGGTTGAAATCCAGGGGCCATCCCATCGGCGCGACCGGCGTGTCCCAGCATGTCATGGCCGCGATGCAGCTGATGGGCGATGCCGGAGAGATGCAGCTGCCCGGCGCAACGATGGCAGGGGTCTTCAACATGGGGGGCGCTGCGGTGACGAACTATGTCTCGATCCTGGAGCGGGTGCGATGACCCCCGTTTCGGACCGTGTGATGAACCTGGGCCATTTTCTGACCCAGAACGCCCGCCGCCTGCCCGACGCCCCCGCCCTGATCCATGGCGACCACGTCACCACCTGGGCGCAGATGCAGGCCCGAGTCGGTGCCCTGGCCCATGCGCTGATCCACGACCATGGCCTGACCAAGGGCGACCGGGTCCTGGTGCAATCCGCCAACTGCCTGCAGATGCTGGAGACGATGTTCGCCTGTTGGCGCATCGGCGCGGTCTGGGTGCCCGCCAATTTCCGCCTGTCGCCGCAGGATCTGGCCTGGCTGGCGCAATCATCGGGTGCGAAGGCCATGTTCTGCGCGGCGCAGTTCCCCGACCATGCGGCGGCCTGCGCGGCCCACATCCCGGCGATCATCCCCATTGGCGCATCGCCCCTGGGCCCCGACCACGACGCGCTGATCACCCGCCACATGGGCCGGATGCCGCCCGAGGCCGCGGTGGCCCGCGACGATCCGGCCTGGTTCTTTTACACGTCGGGGACGACCGGGCATCCCAAGGCCGCGGTGCTGACCCATGGCCAGATGGCCTTCGTCGTCACCAACCACCTCTGCGACCTGATGCCCGGCACGACCGAAGCGGATGCCTCGCTGGTGGTGGCGCCGCTGTCGCATGGTGCAGGCATCCACGCCCTGACCCAGATCGCCCGCGGCGTGCCGACCATCCTGCCTGCGGGCGACCGCTTCGATGCGGCCCAGATCTGGGCGCTGGTCGAACGCCACCGGGTCAGCAACATGTTCACCGTCCCCACAATCCTGAAGCTGCTGGTCGAGGATGCGTCCGTCGCCCGCCATGACCATTCCAGCCTGCGCTATGTCATCTATGCCGGGGCGCCGATGTATCGCGCCGACCAGATCCGCGCGCTGGAAACCCTGGGCCCCGTGCTGGTCCAGTATTTCGGCCTGGGCGAGGTCACCGGCAACATCACCGTCCTGCCGCCCGCGCATCATTCCCCCGACGACGCGGCGATGCGCATCGGCACCTGCGGGCTGGCGCGCACCGGCATGCAGGTCCAAGTCCAGGACGACCAAGGGCTGGAATTGCCCGCAGGCGAAACCGGAGAGATCGCCGTGATCGGCCCGGCGGTCTTTGCGGGCTATCACGACAACCCTGCCGCCAATGCGAAATCCTTTCGCGACGGCTGGTTCCTGACCGGCGATCTGGGCCACATGGACGCGCAGGGGTTTCTATATCTGACGGGGCGGTCGTCGGACATGTTCATCTCGGGCGGATCGAACATCCACCCGCGCGAGATCGAGGAAAAGCTGCTGACCCATCCCGACCTCTCCGAGGTCATCGTGCTGGGCGCCCCCGACCCGGTCTGGGGCGAGGCCGGTCTGGCCGTCTGCGTCCCGCGCGCGGGCACCACCCCCGACCCGCAGGCGGTGCTGGACTGGCTGGCGCCGCGCATCGCCAGCTACAAACGCCCCAAGCGGCTGATCCTGTGGGATGCGTTGCCCAAATCCGCCTATGGCAAGATCACCCGCAAGATGATCCGCGACGAATTGATCGCCCGCAACCAATGGCCGCAACCGGCATGCTGACCCATCCCGGACCCGCAGATCCACAGCGGGTCCGCGCCATCCCCTGTCGCGCCCATCCGCTGCGCCTGCGCCTGCGTGCGGGGCTGCCTTTGGATCGGGCCATCGCGGCGGCGGCGCGGGGCGCGGGATTTGCGGCTGGCTGGCTGATGCTGGAGGACCTGCCCTGCGACCAGCTGGCCTATGTCATTCCCGCGCCGCCGCCGGGCGACGGGCGCGTGGCCTTTTACAGCGACACCCATGTTTTGGGGCGCGGCGCGCGCATCGTGATGGCGGGCCTGCATCTGGGACAGGGGGGCGCGATCCACGCACATGGCCTGTGGACCGACGCCACCGGCGTGCTGCGCATGGGTCACCTGCGCCCCGAGGCGACCCGCCTGTCGCGCGACGCGCGTGTCGCCGCATGGGGGCTGGACGGCGCCACCTTCCGGCGTGAACCCGATGCCGAAACCGGCTTTGCGCTGTTCAGCCCCCGCCCCCTGCCCCGCCGCCGCCCCGGCGGCCTGCCCGCGCGGCTGGTCCGGCTGCGCCCGCATCTGGATCTGGGGGCGACGATCGGTGCGATGGCGGGTGGCCGGACCCGCATCATGGGGCTGGGCAGCCTGGTCGGCACGGCACTGACCAAGGGGCCGCCCCTGACCGGCCCCGCGACCGAGATCCTGATCCTGGGGCAGGACCGCGCGCGCCTGCGGATTGCATCGGTCGGTCAGGCGGGAACGGTGCGCCAAGGCTGGCTATCCGGCCCGAACCCGGTCTGCATCACCGCCGAGCTGCTGCTGATCGACGCGCCGGACCGATGGCCGTTCACCCCGGCAGGGTGACGATGATCGCGCCGCGGCGGGTCGCCACGACGGTGTGTTCATATTGCACGACCGGTGCCGCGGGCTGACTGTAAAGCGTCCATTCGTCATCCCGGCCGGGTGTCGCCCACTGGCCGCCGCGCGACAGGAAGGGTTCGACCGTCAGCACTTGGCCGTCATGGATCCGGCGCCTGTCGCCTTTGGTGGGCCAGGTCGGGATCTCTTCGGGGGCTTCGTGCAGCGCCCTGCCGACGCCGTGGCTGGCCAGATTGCGGATCAGGGTATAGCCGCGACGGGACGCGAAGGCGCCGATGGCATGGCCGATGCCCGCCAGCGGCTTGTCATGTCCCACCTGCGCGATGCCGATCTGCGTGGCGCGCTTGCCATCGCGGCACAGACGGTGCAGCCCGGCGTCGATGCGACCCAGGGCAAAGGTTGCCCCGGTATCGGCGAAATAACCGTCGAAAGAGGCCGAGACGTCGATATTGACCAGATCGCCCGCTGCCAGCCTGCGCGTGCCGGGAATGCCGTGGGCGACTTCCTCGTTGACGCTGATGCAGGTGGTGCCGGGGAAATCATAGGTCGCGCGGGGTGCCGAGACCGCGCCCTCACGCTCCAGCAGCGCCTCTCCGATGTCGTCCAGATCGCGGGTGGTCATGCCAGGCTCCATCGCGGCGGCCATGGAATGCATGGTGTTGGCGACGATCCGGCCGATCTTGTGCAGGCCGTCCAGCTCTTCCTGCTGCGTGATGGTCATCGTCGGCTCCTTGGTGGTTCGGGCAGGATGCGATCCGGGATCCTGCCGTGGGACAGGCCGCCCGGCCAGGATCGGACCGGGGTCAGTTGAAGGGCCCCTTGAAGATGAAGAAGGCACCCGCGCAGATCAGTCCGAAGCCCACCACATGGTTCATGGTGATCCTTTCGCCCAGATAGGTCACCGAAAAGGCCATGAAGACGGTCAGCGTGATCACCTCTTGGATCACCTTCAGCTCGGCCGCGGAATAGACCTGATGGCCGATGCGGTTGGCGGGCACGGCGAAGCAATATTCCAGAAAGGCGATCCCCCAGCTGGCCAGAATCACGATCATCAACGGCTTGCTGCCGAATTTCAGATGGCCGTACCAGGCGAAGGTCATGAAGACGTTGGAACACAGCAGCAGCAGAATGGGGATGATGGCCGGGGATGTCATGGGATATGTCCTTTGACGCGACATTCGCCATGGACCGCGCGTCCCGTCAAGATCGCGCCCATGCATCCCCCGCATGGACCGGCGAAAAAGCCCGCCGCCCTCTCAGCCGCCCCGCCGGTCCGATGACAGGTTGGCCTGCATGTCGTCCAGCGCATCCGCGTTGCGGCGTCCCCAGTCATAGGTCAGTTCGACCAGATCCACGAAGCGCAGGCCAAGCGGCGTCAGGGTATAGCGCACGGCCGGGGGCACGGCGCTTTCCACATGCCGCCGGACCAGGCCTGCAGCCTCCATCTCGCGCAGGGTCTGGACCAGCATCTTCTTGGAAATGCCCGGCACGCTGCGCTGCAGGACGCCGGTCCGCGCCTGGCCGTCATGACGCGCCTGCAGCGTGTGCAGGATCATGCTGGTCCATTTCGTGGAAAAGATGTCCAGCACGCGCCGTGGGGCGCAATCCTCGCGCCATTCGCCTTCATCGCTGCCCGATCTCATGGTTACCTCGTGGTGCCTATGTCCCATTTTGGTGCCGTCTAGCGCAGGACGCCGCGCATGCCTAGGTCCGCTACGAACCATCACGGAGAAAACGACATGACGAAACGCGCACTCGTGGTCGGCGTCACCGGCATCCAGGGCAACGCCCTGGCGGACAAGCTGGTCGCCGAAGGATGGAAGGTCTTCGGACTGGCCCGCACGCCTGGGGACCGGGACGGGGTCACCCCGGTGGCGGCCGATCTGCTGGACCCTGATGATCTGGGACGGGCACTGCAGGGCATCGACCCCAGCCATGTCTTTGTCGCGGCCTGGCTGCGGATGAAGACCGAGGCCGAAAATATCCGCGTCAATGCGCAGATGCTGCGCAATCTCTTTGACGCCCTGCGCCCGGCCGGTTCGGTGCGGCACGTGGCGCTGGCGACCGGGCTGAAGCACTATCTTGGGCCCTTCGAAGCCTATGGCAAGGGCACCCTGCCCAAGACCCCCTTCCGCGAGGATCAGGGACGTCTGGAGGTCGAGAATTTCTACTATGCCCAAGAGGACGAGCTGTTCGCCGCCGCCCGGCAGGACGGTTTCACCTGGAGCGTCCACCGCCCGCATACCGTGATCGGCAAGGCGGTCGGCAATGCGATGAACATGGGCCAGACGCTGGCCGTCCATGCCACGATCTGCAAGGAAACCGGCCGCAAGTTCCGCTTCCCAGGCTCGCAGGTCCAATGGGATTCGCTGACCGACATGACGGATGCCCGCCAGCTGGCCGCGCAGATGGCCTGGGCGGCGGTGACCCCGCAGGCCCAGAACCAGGATTTCAACGTCGTGAACGGCGACATCTTCCGCTGGAACTGGATGTGGTTCCGCATCGCGGACTGGTTCGGCATCGAGGCCGAGGAATTCGATGGCACGGAACGCCCGCTGCAGGAACAGATGGCGGATGATGCCGCGATCTGGGCCCAGATCGCCGCACGCCATGGTCTGGTCGAAAGCGACATCACCCGCCTTGCCTCGCCCTGGCACAGTGACGCCGATCTGGGTCGTCCGATCGAGGTGGTGACGGACATGTCCAAAAGCCGCCGGCTTGGCTTTACAGGTTACCTGGCAACGGATGAAGCCTTCTTCGACCTGTTCGAACAGCTTCGCGCGGACGGGATCATTCCCCAGGCCTGACCCCCGGCCCGCGCCGGAACTCCGCTGTCGGCACCAGGGGGCGGCAATGGCCATCGGCCCGGGCGACCGGTCGCCTAGCCGATGTCGGCATCGCGGGCGGCGGCCTTCCTGACCATTCCCAGGAAGGCCGTGAACCCCGCCGAAGGGTTGCGTCGGCCCGGGTAATACAGGCTGAAGCCCGGTCTTTCCGGGGTCCAATCCTGCAGCAGATGCACCAACCGACCATCGGCGATGTCGGCAGCGACATCCTGTTCGATAAAGAACCCGACGCCCGCGCCATCCAGCACGGCGGCGCGGGCGATGGCGGCCTCATCCAGGGTCAGGCGGCCTTGGGCCTCGACCTGCGTCACGGCGTCGTCGCGCTGAAACGGCCAGCGCAACAACGCGCCATTGGGCAGGCGCACGCGGATGCATTCGTTCAACGGCAGATCCGCAGGCGTCCGGGGCATGCCGTGAACCGCGACCCAGGCTGGCGACGCCACCACGGCGTGCCGCTGCATCTGCCCCAGGGGCAGTGCAATCATGTCGCGCGGCACCAGATCGGCGGGACGGATGCCCAAGTCGAAACCTTCTGCGACAATGTCGACCAGCCGCCCTTCGGTGACCAGATCGACCTGCATCTGCGGAAATCGGCGCAGGAAGGTGAGGACCAGCGGCGCGATGGCCCGTCCCGCCTGGACCGACGCATTGATCCGCAACAGACCCGCGGGCGTCCGGCGCTGCGACTGGGCTGTCTCCATCGCGCCGCGGATTTCGGCCACGGCGGGGGCAATGCGTTCGACAAAGGCGCGTCCGGCATCGCTGAGCGAGACGCTGCGGGTGGTGCGGTTGAACAGCCGCACACCCAAGCTGGCTTCCAACCGGGCGATGCTGTGCGACAAGGCGGTCGTCGAAACCCCCAGATCCAAAGCAGCCGCCCGGAAGGATCCGCGCCGCGCGATGGCCAGAACCCCTTCCAATCCCTTCAGGCCGCTGTCCATCATCCCGATCCTGTCATCAGCAGATGCTGATTTATCCCGATTATCTGCATGACCGTCCAGCCTTATCTTGGCTGGGAACCTGTCACGAAAGGACCGACCCATGATGCTTCCTGATCCGATCCGGATTTATTTCGACGCCCGCGCGCCGCAGGACGGCGCCGCCTTGGCCGCAGCTTTCGCCCCTGATGCCGTCGTGCGGGACGAGGGCCAGAGCCATCACGGCCCCCAGGCGATCCGCGACTGGTGGTTGGCCGCCAAGGCCAAGTATCGCCACCATGCCGATCCTATCGATGCGACGCAGTCCGGCGACAAGACCGTCGTGCGCGCCGCCGTCACCGGAGATTTCCCTGGCAGCCCGGCGACGTTGAGTTTCAGCTTTGGTTTGTCGGGCGGCCGGATCACCAGTTTGGAGATCGGCTGATGTCTGGCTTTGTGAGCTTGTCGGGCAAGCGGGCCCTGATCACGGGCGGCACGCAGGGTGCGGGCGCGGCCACCGTAGCACTGTTTCGAGAGCTGGGTGCCCAGGTCCTGACCGCCGCACGCAGCCAGCCTGCGGATCTGCCGGACGCCATGTTCGTGGCTGCCGACCTGACCACGCCCGAGGGATGTGGAACAGTCGCCGCCGCCGTTCAGGACCGGATGGGCGGGGCCGACATCATCGTGCACATGCTGGGCGGTTCTTCGTCCCCTGCGGGTGGCTTTGCGGCTTTGGGCGAGGCCGAATGGCGGTCCGAACTGGACCTGAACCTGATGCCCGCCCTGCGTCTGGACCGGGCCTTGCTTCCGGGCATGATCGCGCGGGGCGCGGGCGTGGTCGTCCACGTCACCTCGATCCAGCGTTTGCTTCCCTTGCCCGAAGCGACGACCGCCTATGCCGCCGCCAAGGCCGCGCTGTCGGTCTATAGCAAGAGCTTGTCTAAGGAGGTGGCCGCGAAGGGTCTTCGGGTGGTCCGCGTGGCGCCGGGCTGGATCGAGACCGAGGCCTCGATCCGACTGGCCGAACGCGTGGCGTCCGAAGCGGGCACCGATGTTGAGGGGGCGCGGCAGATCATCATGGACAGCCTGGGCGGCATTCCCATCGGCCGTCCATCGCGCCCTGATGAGGTTGCCAACCTGATCGCCTTTTTGGCGTCGGATCGGGCCGCCAGCATCACCGGCAGCGAACATGTGATTGACGGGGGGACGGTGCCGACCGCGTGACGTTTTCCCGCGTCTGCCCGGTCGCCGGTTTGGTTGTACCCGAACCTTTCGGAGGATTTCCGTCTCAAGGTGACGGAACTGGCGGATACCTTGAGCGATCCGGAGATCCGGACGCGGGCCTTGGAGATCATCCTTGGTCTGATCGAAGCTGTCACAGTCCGCGCCACCCCCGCGGGGATCATCTTGGAGCTGGAAGGGGCGCTGGCGGCGATGATTGGCTTGGCGCAGGGCGGAACGCAAAAAGCCTCCCGTGCGGGAGGCTGATAATCTGCGGATATCTTTTTTGGATCTGGTTGCGGGGGCAGGATTTGAACCTGCGACCTTCAGGTTATGAGCCTGACGAGCTACCGGGCTGCTCTACCCCGCGCCAAGTTTGTCCTGATCGGGAT